>DASXIA010000361.1:0-21275 GCA_036488155.1 Streptosporangiaceae bacterium
GTTCTGGTACCCAGTGCAGCGGCACAGGTTGCCGCCGATCATCTCGCGTGCTTCCTCGTCGTCGGCGTCGGGCGCGGCCCGCAGTCCGGCGGTGATCGTGGTCAGGAAGCCGGGAGTGCAGAAGCCGCACTGGAGGCCATGACATTCGGAGAAGGCTTGCTGCACCGGTGACAGCGTGCCGTCTGGCTCAGCCAGTCCCTCGGCCGTGGTGATGTCGGCACCGTCCGCACTGACGGCCAGCAGCAGGCACGAGCGCACCGGCACTCCGTCGAGCAAGATCGTGCAGGCCCCGCAAACGCCGTGCTCGCAGCCAACGTGCGTGCCAGTCAGCCGCAGGTCGTGCCGGATGCAGTCGGACAGCAGCCGGCGCGCGTGCACCTGTACGGTGCGGGCCGCCCCGTTCACGGTCAGGCGAACCTCGTGCAGTTCCTCCTCGTGCAGTTCCTCGGCGCTCATGCTTCCACCGCCTCGCGTGCATCGGCGAGCGCTTCCGCGAGCGCCCGCTCGGTGAGCACGCCCGCTAGCTGGCGGCGGTAGCACGCCGTGGCGTGAATGTCAGGCGCGGCCTTGAGCCGCTCGCGAGCGAAGCTAGCCGCGGCCGGGAACGACGTCGAGTCGGCCGCTACGCCTTCGACCGCCTCGGTGAGATCCAGGACAGCCGGACATGGCCCCATCGACAGGTACGCGGCCTTCGCGCCGCCAATGCGCCCGTCAGCGCGCAGCCAGGCTGTCGCGGCCACGCCGCAGACCGCGAAGTCGCCGCGCCGCCGGCTGATCTCGGTGAACCCGGTGCCTGCGGCCTGCCGCGCGAGCACCGGGAACTGCACTTCGGTAGCCAGCTCGCCGGGCTGCACGGCTGACTCCAGCGGCCCGAGGAAGAACTCGCCTGCCGGGATGGACCGCTCGCCTGCCGAGCTCGCGACCCGCACGGTGCCGCCGAGCAGCGCCAGTACAGCGGGCATCTCGCCCGCCGGGTCGGCATGCACGATGCTGCCAACGGTGGTGCCGCGGTTACGGATGGCCGGGTGCGCGACGAACCGGAGCGCCTTGCGCAGAAGCGGCTGGGCGGCAGCAGCCGCCGGGCTGGCGAGTACCTCGGCGTGCCTGGCGAGCGCGCCGACGTGGACCTGGCCATCGGCCACCTGGACATAACTGAGCTCGGCGAGGCGGTTGATGTCCACGACAAGATCAGGCGCGGCCAGGCGCATGGACATAAGCGGGACCAGGGACTGGCCGCCAGCAAGAACCTTTGCCTCCAGGTCTGGCGCCGCGAGCACCGCCAGCGCCTCGGCCACGGACTCAGGTCGCGCGTAGCCGACCGGGCGCGGCTTCACAGGGCCCGCTGCCCAGCCGTTACGTCCATAGCGAGACGGTACGCTGCCGAGGGCGTGACGGAAATCCTCTTCTGCTACATGATTACGAGTTGTGAGATGCCTGGCGGCCGGCAGCCGCGCCCTCCGGCACGTTCTGGAGGCGCCCGCCCGGCCAGCCGACTGCCTCGGCGTGACTCGCGGTGGGCTTTACCTCAAGACTGCCGGGCTGCCGGGCGTGCTGGCGGTGCTCGCCCATGATGCGGTGCGGCTGCCGTGCGGGCTGGTGCTTGCCAGCACGAGCGCGGAGCTGCCTCTCACGTCGCTAGCCCGCCCGGATCAGTCGGCCGCCTTTGTTGTCGGCGACGGTGAGGTCAGCTGGACCGGTCCGGTCGGCCCGGTGGTCGTTCGCGCGGTCCGGGGATGGGCGCCGGCCAGGCTCGCTCCGGGTCAGGTGGCACCGGGGGCAGTCGTGGCGGTGCGTTCCCGGCTCAGCGGAGCTGATCCAGGCGTCGGCAGCCGGCTGCTCGCGGATCTTGCGGACTCTTCCCGCGATCACGACGCGAGTGTTACGTCAGCCACGCGCCTGCTTGGCAACGGCCCGGGGCTCACCCCGAGCGGCGACGATGTGCTGGCCGGGTTCCTGGCCGGCGCTGTCGCGTTCGGCCTTGACGCAGCCGCGCTGCGCGAGGCGACCGCGGTCCTGGCACCAGCCCGCACCACGGCGCTGTCGGCCGCGCTGCTGTGGCACGCCGCCCGCGGTGAGTGCATCGATGAACTCGCCGGCCTTGCCGCAGTCCTGACCAGGCAGCGCTGGCGCGGACCGGAGCAGGCCGGACCTGCTGTCAGCGCCCTGCTGTCCGTCGGCCACACCTCGGGCGCGGCGCTGGCACTGGGCCTGGTGACGGCGGCCGAGCGCGCGCTGGCTGTGGCTGGGCCGGCTGAGATCGGGCGGCCTGCGACAGGAGATGCTGCATGAGCGCCGAACATGTCGAGGCCAGGCCCGGCGCCTACGCGGACTCGGTCACGCTGATGCGGGTCAGCGCCGACGTGCGGCAGGCCGACGGGGTGCAGGCAGCGCTGGTCGCGATGGCCACCGAACTGAACCTTGACCTGCTGGCCGCGATGGGCTTCCCGCCGCCGGATGCCGGGCCTAACCACCTGCTAATCGCCGTCCGGGCAGCCGACGACACTGCGCTGGCGGGCGCGCTTGCGGCCGTCGACACTGCGCTGCGTGCCCGGCCAGGCGCCGGGCACGGTTCCGCTAGCCACGGGGCCGGCCAGGCGCAGCTGCCGCGCACGACTGCGGCGGCGGTGCGGGCGAGCGGACCCGGCCTGGCGTTGATCTCCGTGCCAGGCCGGTACGCGTTCGCCGAGGCGATGGACGCGCTCCAGTCCGGCTGCGACGTCATGATCTTCTCCGACAATGTGCCGGTCGAACAGGAGATCATGCTCAAGGACTTCGCCGCGGAGCGCGACCTGATCGTGATGGGCCCGGATTGCGGCACGGCGATGGTCCGTGGCGTCGGGCTTGGCTTCTCGCACACGGTTGCCGCCGGGCCAGTCGGGATCGTTGCCGCGTCCGGGACCGGCGCGCAGCAGGTGATGTGCCTGCTTGAGTACGCGGGTGCCGGGGTCAGCGCTGCGCTGGGCGTTGGCGGCCGCGACCTGTCCGCTGCAGTCGCCGGCCGCTCGGCTCGCGCCGCGCTTGCCGCACTGGACACTGATCCCGGCACCGAGCTGATCATCGTGGTGTCCAAGCCGCCAGCCTCGGAAGTGGCGGCCCGGTTGCGCGACTTCGCGGCGCGCCTGGCCACACCGGTCCAGTTCGCGCTTATCGGTCCTGGTGAGTCAGACCTCACTGCGGCTACCGAGACCGCCTTGCGTGCCCTTGGCCGGCCTGTCCCGGACTGGCCCCGCTGGCCGGGGCAAGCGCCCGGAGCTGAGCCTGGCCACTTCCGGGCAGCTCATGAGTCGAGCGCGCCCGCGGGCGTGCTGCGGGGTCTGTTCGCCGGCGGCACTCTCTGCGACGAGGCCATGGTCATCGCGAGCGACCGGCTCGGGCCGATCCGGTCGAACATCCCGCTCCGGCCGGAGTTGCGGCTGGCGGCTCGTGGGCCCGTGCTCGGGGCGCCCGTGGTTGGGACGACCGTGCTCGGGGCGCCCGTGGTTGGGGAGACCGTGCCCGGGGCGATCGGAACCGGGCACGCCATGATCGACTTCGGTGACGATGAGCTGACCATGGGCCGGGCGCATCCCATGATCGACCAGTCGCTGCGGCTCGAGCGGCTCGCGGCAGAGGCTGCCGATCCAGCGGTGACCGTCGTCCTGCTCGACGTTGTCCTGGGGCACGGCGCGCACCCGGATCCGGCGGCCGAGCTTGCCCCGGCGATAGCCTCGGCACGCGCGAGCGGGCGAGTATCTGTCGTGGTGTCCCTGATCGGCGCGACGTCCGACCCGCAAGATCTTGGCCGGCAGGCAGCGGCACTCCAGGCGGCCGGAGCAGCGGTGTTCGTGTCCAATGCGGCGGCCGCCCGGTTCGCCTGCGAGCTGATCGAAGGCGCGCGATGAGCGAGAGCGCGCGATGAGCGAGTTGCTGCGGCGCGAGCCGCACATCATTAGCGCCGGGCTCAGCCTGCTGGCCGAAGCGGCTCGCGAGCAGGCCGCCAGGGTCACCCAGGTCGACTGGGCACCGCCGTTGGCAGGCACTGAGGATGTGCTCGTTCCCGTCCTCAGTGACGCGCGACGGGTTGCGGCGAACGCGCTCGCGGTGGAGCGGATGCTCGCCGTGCGAGCACATCTGGTCGACGTCGTGCCGGCCAGTGCGGCGCTCGACTTGCAGCCCGGTGAGTTCCTGCACGCCGGACCGCCTGTCAGCTGGGACCGGGCGGCGGGACCGCTGCGCGGGGCGCTCATGGGCGCGGCCGTCTTCGAGGGGCTGGCCGGCTCGCCCGAGGCGGCAGCGGTTCTTGGCGCGCGCGGTGAGTTTGCACTCGCGCCCTGCCATTCCCGGCGGGCGGTGGGGCCGATGGCTGGCGTCATCTCGCCGTCGATGTGGCTGTTCGCCCTGGAGGACTCCGCGACAGGGCAGCGAACCTACTGCTCGCTCAACGAAGGGCTCGGCAAGGTGCTGCGCTACGGCGCGTTCTCGCCTGACGTGCTCGAGCGGCTGAGCTGGATGTCGCAAGTGCTCGGCCCGCTACTCGCCGACGCCGTGCGCCGGCACGGGCCTGTCGACGTGTCGGCCATCCTCGCCCAGATGGTGCAGATGGGCGACGAGGCCCACAACCGGAACCGTAGTGGCACCCTGATGCTGCTACGTGACCTCCTGCCGTCGATGGTCGAGTCCGGTATCGTCTCGGGCGACATTGCCCGCGCTGCAGCGTTCATCGGCGGGAACGACCACTTCTTCCTGAACCTGGCGATGCCCGCCTGCAAGCTCGCGCTCGACGCCGCCCGTGACATTCCCGGCGCCACGATGGTCGTGGCGATGGCGCGTAACGGCACTGATTTCGGCATCCAGGTGTCCGGGACGGGGGACGAGTGGTTCACCGCGCCGGCGCTCACGCCGCAAGGGCTCTTCCTCGGCGGCTATGGCCCTGGCGATGCAAGCCCGGACATCGGCGATTCGGCGATCACCGAGACGGCCGGGCTCGGCGGCTTCGCGATGGCGGCGGCGCCTGCAATCGCGGCGCTCATCGGCGGGACCGCTGCCGATGCGCTTGCCACGACCCGGCGCATGTACGAGATCACGCTGGCCGAGCATGCGCTGTACCGGGTGCCAGCCCTGGAGTTCCGTGGCACGCCAGCCGGGATCGACGTCACGCTCGTGGCGCGCACCGGCATCCTGCCCCAGATCAATACCGGCATGGCCGGCAAAATAGCGGGAACGGGCCAGGTCGGAGCCGGTCTCGTGACGCCGCCGGCAGAGGTCTTTCCTGCCGCACTGAGGTCACTGGCGGGGGCGGCGCAGCCCTGGCCGTCCCGGCATTCTTGAACGTGTTCAAAATCACCCTTCCGTGAGGTAGCCCTAATGGCTTGGCGGGAGGATATTTGAACATGTTCAAGGGAAACGGCCCCAAGGGAGTGGCCATGACCATTGTCGTCACCTACCTCGCCTATCTCCTTATTAGCATCGGCCTTACGTTCCTGGTCGGCCAGGTGCTGTCGCGCAGCGGCCGGCTTTTCCTGCTGGATGCGCTCGACGGCAGCGACGGTGCCGCCAGCGGAATAAGCAGGCTGAACGTCGTCACCTTCTACCTGATCAGCCTGGGCTTCGTGGCCCTGACCATGCGAACCTCGGGCGGCAGTATCACCGCCAGGCAGGCGATCGAGCTGCTCGTGACGAAGATCGGGGAGGTCCTGCTCGTGCTCGCCGCCCTGTACCTGGCCAGCATCGCCCTTCTGACCAGGCTGCGCCGTCGGCTCAGGGTGCAGGCGGAGGCCAGCGCGGCGGCACCGTCAGCCGGTCCGCAGGGGTCATCGGCTCGCAAGCCTGCATCGCCAGCTGGCCCGCCAGCGGCGCAGGTACTGTGGCGGCCGGCCCCGCGGCGGACCGCCCAGTGACGCAAGCGGGCGAGCCGGCGCTGACGCCACGGGCGGAACAGACCAGAACCGCCATTGTCGAGGCGGCACTGCGGCTATTCCGTGAAAACGGCTACGAGGCCGCGACGATGCGGGCGATAGCACAGGCGGCGGGCGTCTCTACCGGCAACGCCTACTATTACTTTGGCTCCAAGGACGAGCTGATTCAGGAGTTCTACCTGCGGAACCACGTCGAGCACGCCGCGGCATGCCGCGGCATGCTCGACGCTGAACGTGAGTTCGCCGGCCGGTTGCGTGGCACGCTCACGGCCTTGATTCAGGTGCTGAACCCCTACCATTCGTTTGCGGCGAGCTTTTACAAGCACGCGGCCGAGCCGGCAAGCCCGCTGAGCCCGTTCAGCAACGAATCCAGCGCGGCGAGAGACGCATCAATTGCCCTGTTCCGCGAGGTCGCGGAGGGATCGTCGGCCCGGATACACCCTGAGCTCCGAGCGGAGCTGCCGGAACTGCTGTGGCTCTTTTCGCTGGGCATCGTCTTGTTCTGGGTCCACGACACATCACCAGGGTGCGCGAAGACCTACCGCCTGATCGAGGCGACAGTGCCGCTGGCAGACCGTCTCCTGTCGCTCGCCCGGATGCCGGTGCTGCGCGGCACGATGCGGGAGGTCGTCGCGATCATCCGCGAGATTCGGATGTGACTACGTCTGCCACCGTGCACTTGCCGCCGGCGCCTACTCCTTCCGCCGCTCGCTTTTTGCTGCATCGACCGTAGAGAGGCGAACGCTGGCGGGTAATTGGCAAAAGTGCCGGTCACAGCCGAGCGTTTCGGGAGTCGGGCCCTTTACCGCACCTTTTACAATCAGCGTGTGGCGCGGCGTGTTCTTGAGCGCGACGCCGAGTTGTCGGCGCTCGCCGATGCCGTGCGATCCGCGGCTGACGGGCACGGCTCGGCCGTGCTGATTATGGGCGAGGCCGGGATTGGCAAGTCGAGCTTGGTGGAGGCGCTACGCGCGCACCTGCCTGCCGAAGGCCGGATGTTCGTAGGCCTGTGCGATGACCTGGCCACCCCGCGTACCCTAGGGCCGTTCCGCGACCTTGCGGGGAGCGTCGGGGCAGAACTGAGCCGCGCGGTCGCAGACGGAGGCGACCGGGACCGGGTGCTTACGGCCCTGCGCGCCGAGCTTAGCTGGGCTCAGCATCCAACGGTTCTTGTCATCGAGGACATCCACTGGGCTGACGAGGCGACGCTGGATGCACTTCGCTACCTCATCCGAAGGATTCCGGCCCTGCCGGCAGTGCTGGTGCTCACCTACCGGGACGACGAGCTAAGCCGCGAGCATGCACTACACGGTCTGCTCGGCCAGGCCTCAAGCAGCGATCACGTCCTGCGCCTTCAGCTGCGCCGGCTGTCGCCAAGCGCTGTCCGCGAGCTTAGCGCGGGCAGCGATGTGGACGCTGCCCACCTCATGGCGCTGACTTCCGGGAACCCGTTCTTCGTGCGCGAACTGCTCGCTGCGGCGCAGGGCGCGCGCGTGCCGCGCACAGTCGTCGACGCAGTGCTGGCCCGAGTTCGGCACCTTGACCCGCCGGTTCAGGATGTACTTGAGCAGCTAGCGGTCGTGCCATCTGCGCTGGAGCGGTGGCTGGTCGACGTCCTGGTGCCGGACGGCGTCCCGAGCCGTGCCGCAGCGCTCGCCGCCGCCGAGCAGCGCGGCCTGCTGATCGTATCCACCCAGCGGATCTCGTTCCGGCACGAACTCACCCGGCGCGCCATTGCGGACTCGCTACCGTCGGCACGATTGATCGCCCTGAACCAGCGGGTGCTCGCGGCGCTGGTCGCGCGCGGCGGAGCCGACCCGGCGCAGGTCGTCCATTACGCGGCCCAGGCAGGCGACGTCGCCGCGATCGTCCGGTACGGCCCCCAGGCGGCGCGAGAAGCGGCTGTTGCCGGGTCGCACCGCGAGGCCGTCGCGCATTACGGCCTCGTACTTGAGTATGCAGACATGTTCGAGCCGGGCGAGCGGGCCCAACTGCTCGAGAAGTACGCGATCGAGTGCTACACCATCGGCGCGGCAGACCAAGCGGCCGAGGTGCAGCAGGGCTCGGTCGAGCTGAACCGCCGGCGCGGCGATCCGGTGATCCTCGGTGCGAGCCTGCGGTGGCTGTCGCGGATCCACTGGATGGCGGGCAATCGCGGCGATGCCGTAGTTGCCGGCCGCGAGGCTATCGCGGTGCTGGAGAATGCCGGCGATCTGCGGCTGCTAGCGCTGGCCCTGAGCAACCAGTCGCAGCTGCACATGCTCGCGGCCGAGGCCCAAGAGAGCATCGCGCGCGGCGAGCGCGCCGTGGCCCTGGCCCGCGACGTCGGCGACCCGGCGATCATCTCGCACGCCCTGACCAACATCGGCAGCTCCTGGGTGATGCTGGGTGACCTGGCGGCCGGCCAGCGCACGTTGGACGAGGCGCTGCGGGTGGCGCTGGCAGCAGGCGATGTCGAGGACGCCTGCCGGGCCTACGTGTGCGTGATCTGGGTGTTGCTCGACTGGTTCCGGTTGGACGAGGCCGCGCGATACCTGGCCGCGAGCTTGCAATTCGCCGAGGAGGCAGAATTCCTGGGCTTTCTCAGCTACATGCAGGTCGAGCGGGCGCGGCTGGAGTTCGGCCGGGGAGCGTGGGATGCTGCGGCCCGGTCGGCGCAGCTCAGCGCGGACCCGAGTGTGCCGATGCCGATACGTTGCGCCGCACTAACGGTGCTGGGTAGAGTCGCGGTCCGCCGAGGGGACCCGCAGGCGGGCCGCGTGCTCGGGTCAGCGTGGGACCTGGCGGAGACGATTAACGAGCTGCAACGGACCGGTCCCGTCGCGGCTGCCCGCGCCGAACAGGCCTGGCTTCGTGGCGACCTCGCCAAGGTAGGCGAGATCGTGACCCCGCATTACCGGCAGGCGGAGCGATTGGCCGAGCAGGCGCAGCAGGCGGAACTCGGCTACTGGCTGGCCAAGGCCGGACAGCGCGTAGAACTGGCGAGCGACCACCCGTACGCGGTCCAGTCCGCGGGCCGCTGGCGCGAGGCCGCAGCGCTCTGGGAGGCCGCAGGGTGCCGCTATGAGCAGGCCGCTGCGCTGGCTGAGAGCCCAGACCCCGAGCACCTACTGGCCGCGCTCGGCATCCTTGACGACCTCGGCGCCAGGCCGCTGGCCACGATGGTCCGCAGGCGCCTCCGCGAGTTCGGCGTGACCCGCATTCCACGCGGACCGCTGGGCGAAACTCGGGCCAATCCCGCCGGCCTGACCCCGCGGCAGGTCGACGTGCTGCGGCTGCTCGGCCAGGGGCGTACGAACGCCGAGATCGCCCGCCAGCTCGTGGTTTCGGTGCGCACGGTCGACAGTCACGTGGCCGCGCTGTTTGACAAGCTCGGGACGGGCAGCCGGCGCGAGGCGGCTGTCCGCGCGGCCGAGCTCGGCATGCTGGACGCCGAGAATCAGTAGCTACAGCGCTGACCTCGGTAGCCGCCGCGGATCCGGTGTGCCCTCGGCGGCATAACTCTGGGGGCCAGGCAGAAACGACTTCGCCCGGCCGGGCACCCGGCCGCGTGGCACTCCGGAGGATGTCATGGGGATCGACCAGGACAAGCTCAATAGTTTCCTGCACAAGTTCGTCGTGGACCTCGGCGCGACGATGGCCGCGGGCAACGTGCTCGTCGGGGACCGTCTCGGCCTGTATCGCGCGCTCGCGGAGCACCCGATGCTGCCGCATGAGCTGGCCCAGCAGACGGGCACCGCGACCCGGTACGTCGACGAGTGGCTCCGCGGCCAGGCCGCCGGCGGTTACGTGGAGTACGACGCGCGGACCGGCGCCTACTCGCTGACGCCCGAGCAGGCCTTCGCCCTGACGGACCCGGACGGGGCCGTCTTCGCGCCTGGCGCGTTCGAGCTCGCGCTGGCTGCGCTGAAGTCGGACCAGAAGGTCACCGATGCCTTCCGGACGGGAGCGGGAGTGGGCTGGCACGAGCACGATCATGGGGTGTTCTCCGGCTGCGAGCGGTTCTTCCGCCCTGGCTACTCGGCCAACCTCGTGTCTGCCTGGCTGCCCGCGTTGGACGGCGTCGAGACGAAGCTGACAACCAGCGCGCGGGTCGCCGACGTGGGCTGCGGGCACGGCGCGTCCACGACACTGATGGCCCGCGCCTACCCCCAGTCCACCTTCACCGGTTCGGACTCCCACGAGGACTCGATCATCCAGGCGCGCAAGCGCGCCGCTGACGCGGGCCTGAACGCGCAGGTGTCATTCGACGTGGCAGCCGCGCAGACGTTCGACGGCGGTCCCTACGACCTCGTCACCACCTTCGACTGCCTGCACGACATGGGTGATCCGCTCGGCGCGGCTCGCCACATCCGGGAGGTGCTCGCCGCCGACGGCACGTGGATGGTAGTCGAGCCAGCGGCTGGCAACAGCATCGCCGATAACCTCAACCCCGTTGGTCGGGTCTACTACTCCTTCTCGACGTTCCTGTGCGTACCGAACGCCCTGTCACAAGCCGGCGGGTACTCACTTGGCGCCCAGGCCGGCGAGGAATCGATCAAGCGACTAGCCACTGACGCTGGGTACTCCCGGTTCCGCCGGGCGGCCGAGACACCATTCAACATCGTCTACGAGATCCGCCCATAGTTGGCCGAACTGACCGGGGGAGCCGGGGCGAGCAGCTCCGGCGCTCTCAGATCAGGTATCAGGAACTCGCGAATTCTTTAACCGGCTTCGGCTGGACGAGCACGAGCTATTAGCCGGAAACGTCACAGCCAGTTGAAGCGCTGTTGCAACGCAAGTGCGACAGCGGAGCGCAACGTTGCGGTAAGCGCGCCAGTGCATGAGCTGGCTAACAGGCAAGGGGGTCGTGATGGCGGGCAATGAACAGAATGGCATGTCGCGGCGGCGGTTGCTGAGCGGCGCCGGGGTTGCTGGCGCGGGGATCGCGGCCGCGTCGGCGGGCGTGCTGCCGGGACTGGCGCCAGCGGCACGGGCGGCGGGGATGGCATCGCAAGCAGCGCGCCGCCCGCCGGGTGCACCGGCAGACAGCCAGCTTTTCGGCCGTATCTTTCCCGGCCTGCCGCCGTTCGCCGCGGCAACCGACACCGTGCGCTCTGCGCTACTCGAGGTCGGGATGCCAGGCGGCATCATGGACGCGCAGGATGACTTGGCCGCGGGACCCAAGCCGCTGATCGTCGACCCGACTGTCAACGGCAACCCGACAAGCAGCAACCCGTATGGCACCAACCCTGATAACCCGACGATGACGGCTGGCTCGACGTTCGTCGGTCAGTTCACCGACCACGACATCACCTTTGATCAGACCTCCCAGCTGGGCCGGTCGGCGAATCCGCTGACGTCGCCCAACACCCGGACTCCAGCCCTCGACTTGGACTCGGTCTTCGGCGGAGGTCCCGCGATGCGGCCTGATCTGTACGTGCCGAATCCGGACGGGTCCGTCAGGCCAGCACTGAAGATCGGCAGCGGCGGAGTACACGAGGACGTGCCCCGGACACCGAACGGAGATGGGAGCTTCGCCGCCCTCCTTGGCGACCCGCGCAATGACGAGAACGTGATGATCGCGGCGCTACACTGCGCCCACATCTTGTTCTACAACCGCGTCCTGTCCGAACTCGGCTCCTTCAGCCTGCGGGCGTTCCCGGCCGCGCGTACCGCGGACATCTCGCAGAATTACCAGAAGTTCCTGATCGCCCGCCAGGTCACTCTCTGGCATTACCAGTGGCTGCTCGTCAACGAACACCTGCCGCAGATTGCCGGGCAGGCCGTCGTCACCAACGTGCTCGCGCGCGGTAACCGGTTCTACAACCCGCCCCGAGGCGATGCGTTCATGCCGATCGAGTTCGCCGCGGCCGCCTACCGATTCGGCCACTCCATGGTCCGGCCGTCCTACCGGGCAAACTTCACCTCGGGCACCGGTGACTCGACCAGCCCCACCGCCGATCCGTTCTTCGGGCTGGTATTCGACGCTAACGAGCCGGCGTTCAACGGCCCCGTCACTTACGACCGGGACGATCTGCTCGGCGGTTACCCAGCGCCTCGCCGGTATGTCGGGTGGCAGACGTTCTTCGACCTCGGCGATGGCCAGGTGAAGAACAATAAGAAGATCGATACGACGATCTCGTCGGTCTTGTTCACCCTTCCCGTTCCCGCCATCGCACCGCACACCCAGACGGCCCCGACCGTACTGCCGCAGCGCAACTTGCTCCGTCAGCTCACCTGGGGCTTGCCTGCTGGACAGTCCATCGCGCAGGCCATGGGCGTGACACCGCTGTCGGCCGGCGACCTGAGCGATATTGGTTCCGTCTACGCGCCGTTCGCCACCAGCACACCGCTGTGGTACTACATCTTGGCGGAGGCCAAGATCGCGGCGGAAGGCTTGAACCTCGGACCGGTCGGCGGCCGGATCGTCGCCGAGACCCTGATCGGCCTGCTCCGAGCAGATCCGTCCAGCTACCTGTCCCTGTATCCGCGATTCACGCCGTTCCTCGGCACCGACCTTGTGCTCGGCCCGAGCCTGAACACGAGCATCACAGGCAATCGCAGCTACACCAGAGCGCACTTCCTCTATTACGCCGGCGTCGTCACGCCCGGAACATACCGGTGAATGCCCGGAGGACGGCTTGGCGTGTGCATGTTCGCCGGCCCGAGAGGCAGTTCAGCGAAGACGACGCAGACGGTTTCGACGATGCGCCGGGCTGCGAACTCGGTATCGGAGGCCTGAACGCTTAGCGACGGCGTGCCGGTAGCACTCAGTCGGCTACCCGGCCAGCAGGTCGCTGACCGCATCGCGCAGCGGCGCCATCAGCCCGGCGGCCCGCGCGCGTGCTTCGGCCAGCTTGCCGTCCGCGACCGGCTCAACCACCTCGAGGTATGCCTTGATCTTTGGCTCGGTGCCGCTCGGCCGGATGACGACCCGGCCGCTGGCCAGCCGGTAGGTGAGCGCGTCGGTGGCGGGGAGCTCGCTGCTCCCGCCGGTCAGATCGGCAATCGCGGTGACTGCCTGTCCTGCCAGCGCTGCCGGCACGCCGGCTCGCAGCCGCGCCATCACTTCGGCCGGCTTCGTCGTGGGTACGGTGACCTGCGCCGTTGCGTGCACACCGTACGTCGCCTCGAGCTTGTCATAGGCGTCAATGAGCGACTCGCCGGCTGCCCTGGCGACGGCGGCGAGGCCGAGCAGCGCCAGAGCGGCTCCGATGCCGTCCTTGTCGCGCACCACATCGGTGACCGCGTAGCCGAGTGCCTCTTCATAGCCAAATGCGAACCGGAGTCCGGGGCGTGAGTCCGAAGCGCGCATGATCCACTTGAAACCGGTGAGCGTCTCGGCATATCGCGCGCCTGCTGCTGCGGCGATGCGCGACAGCAGCGTTCCCGACACGATGGTGGACACCACCAGCTCGGCGGCTGTTTCTGCAGGCTGGCCAGGACCACTCCGGCCTAGGACATACGCACCTAGCAAGGTGCCCACCTGGTCGCCGGTCAGCCGGCGCCAGGTGCCGCGAGCCTCGTCCTCCGGGACGGCGACGGCCAGCCGGTCGCCGTCCGGGTCGTTGGCGATCACCAGGTCGGCGGCGGTGCGCCGGCCGAGATCGATGGCCAGGTCGAGAGCGCCGGGTTCCTCGGGGTTAGGAAACGCGACCGTCGGGAAGCCCGGGTCGGGTTCAGCTTGGGCTACGACCATGACCGGTGCCGGGAATCCCGCCTGCCGGAACGCCCTGATGGCCAGGCCGGCGGCGACGCCGTGCAGCGGTGTATAGACGAAGCGCAGCGCGGCGGCACCGTCCGGTGCCGGCGAGATCGCGCACACCGCGTCGAGGTATGCGCGGGCGACCGTGTCATCAAGCCACCTGATGAGCGGGCTGTCTCGCCTGGCGACAGGGATCTGGCTGAGCGGGCCGAGCCGGCTGATCGCGGCCTCGATTTCGGCGTCTGCCGGCGGCACGATCTGCGCGCCGTCACTCAGGTAGAGCTTGTAGCCGTTATCGGCGGGCGGATTGTGGCTTGCGGTGATCATGACGCCGGCCGCGGCCCCGAGGTGGCGGACGGCAAACGCGAGCAGCGGCGTGGGCTGCTGTCGAGGCAGCAGATGCACCCGGATGCCGGCGCCGGCCAGCACCCTGGCAGCCTCGTCGGCGAACTGGTCGCTGCGGTGCCGTGCGTCGCACCCGATGACGACACCGGCTTCGGGACTGGCTGGATCGCGGTCGCGGAGCCAGCCCGCCAGAGCTGCGGTCGTCGCCCGGACGATCGCGCGATTCATGCGGTTCGGGCCAGCGGCAACGGCGCCGCGCAGCCCGGCGGTGCCGAACTCCAGCCGGCCGGCGAACCGGTCGGCGAGCTCGGCGTCGGCCTCGTCACTGCCGTCAGCAAGCAGCGCGGTGAGCTCCGCCCGGTCGGCCTCGTCCGGGTCGTCGGCTATCCACGCGGACACCCTGGCCTGCAGCTCGCCAGTCACCATGTCGCTGTCACCATGTCAGGCGAGCCTGGGCAGAATCTCGGCCAGCAGGCTCCCCATCTGCAGCGCGGCCTGCTGGCCGGCCGCGACGACCTCGCTGTGATCCAGCGGCTGGTCACTGAGCCCGGCAGCGAGGTTGGTAACCAGCGACAGGCCAAGGACCTCGGCGCCAAGATGGCGTGCGGCGATCGTCTCCAGGGCGGTGGACATGCCGACGAGGTCCGCCCCAGCCGCTCTGAGCATCCGGATCTCGGCCGGGGTCTCGTAGTGCGGCCCGGCAAGCGCGGCGTAGACGCCCTCTTCCAGGCTCGGGTCGGCGGCCCTGGCGACAGCGCGAAGCTTCGCCGAGTACGCCTCAGACAGGTCCGTGAACCGGGACGGGTAAGCGTCCGGTGGCGGCGGACCAGCCAGCGGCGACTGCCCGGTCAGGTTGATGTGGTCACTGACCAGGACCGGTTGGCCGGCCCGCAGTCCGCGCCTGATCCCGCCGGCTGCGTTGGTGAGCACAATGACGCGGCAGCCAGCGGCGATAGCCGTCCGGATACCGTGCACGACGGTTGCTGGCTGATGGCCCTCGTAGAGATGCGCGCGGCCGAGGAACACCAGCGCGCGGTTGCTCCCGGCCCGGACAGACCGCACGGCAGGCACGTGGCCGGGCACGGTCGGCTCAGGGAATCCGCCGAGCTCGGCCAGCGGGACTACCGCGTCGGGCGGGCCGATCGCGTCGGCCGCCGGCGCCCAGCCGGAGCCGAGCACGACGGCGATCTGGTGGGAGTCGAAGCCGGTGAGCCCCGCTAGCTGCTCGGCGCTGGCCGCAGCGATGGTGTACGGATCAGTCATGCCCGGAGGTACGGCCTTCCTCGTGCCGTTGCCGCAACCGGCCCGCTGGACAGTGAGCGATGGACTGTGCCACGTGTCATCCGATCCGATCGAGCACGAGGGCAGCTGGCTCAGGGGCGTCAGGACCGATGACGATCGCGTCCGCCAGCGCCTCTCGCGCGCGGTCAAATTTGCCGGGGTCATCGGCCCGCAGTTCGAGCAGCGGCTGGCCGGCCGCGACCGCATCGCCCGGCTTGGCGAGGCAGATGATGCCGGCGGACGGCGAGACCGGGTCTTCCTTCCTGGCCCGGCCGGCGCCGAGCCGCCAGGCCGCGACGCCGACGCCGCGCGCGTCGAGGGCTTGCAGCCAGCCATCGGATTGCGCGGTCATGATCTGGGCGTGCTCGGCCGACTCTAGCGGTGCCTCAGGATCGCCGCCCTGCGCCTTGATCATCTCGCGGTACCGCTCCAGGGCGCTCCCGTCGGCGAGCGCGGCAGCAGGGTCGGCGCTGAGGCCGGCCAGCCGCAGCATGTCGGCCGCCAGTGCCAGTGTCACTTCCACCAGGTCGGCCGGGCCCTGCCCGCGCAGCGTTGCAACTGACTCCTCGACCTCGACGGCGTTGCCGACTGCGCGTCCGAGCGGCGTGTCCATGCGCGTAAGCAGGGCGCTGGTACGCACGCCGTAGGCGTTGCCAAGATCGACCATGGTCTGCGCGAGCTGGCGGGCTGACGCCACGTCTGGCATGAACGCTCCGCGGCCCACTTTGACGTCGAGGACGAGCGACCCCGTTCCCTCGGCAATCTTTTTGGACATGATGGAACTGGCGATCAGCGGGATAGATTCCACCGTGCCGGTGACGTCCCGCAGCGCGTAGAGTCGGCGGTCGGCCGGTGCCAGGCCGTCGCCGGCTGCGCAGATCACGCAGCCGGTGGCTGTCAGCACCGCCGCGATCTCGGCGTTCGAGAGCGACGCCCGCCAGCCCGGAATCGACTCCAGCTTGTCCAGCGTGCCGCCGGTATGGCCGAGGCCGCGCCCGGACAGTTGCGGCACGGCGGCGCCGCAGCTGGCTACGAGCGGCGCCAGGATCAGCGACACCTTGTCGCCCACTCCGCCAGTGGAGTGCTTGTCCACGGTGGGCGCAGCCAGGCCGCCCAGCTCGAGCCGTTCGCCGGAGCTGATCATGGCGTCGGTCCAGGCCATGAGCTCGTCGGCGGTAAGGCCGCGGAAGTAGATCGCCATGAGCAGCGCGGCCATCTGCTCGTCGGCGATGACTTCGGAGGTATACGCGGCGATCAGCCAGCGAATGTCGGCCGGCGACAGCTGACCGCCATCGCGCTTGGTCCGGATGAGGTCGACTGCGTCAGGCATCGCGGCGGCTCCGGCTGGCCAGGTCGCTGCCGGTGAAGGCGCCAGGCAGCAGGTCGCCGAGCCGCTGCTCCCCGGCATCGGCGTCGAGCAGCAGGTCCGGGCCGCCGGCCTCCAGCAGAAGCTGACGGCAGCGGCCGCACGGCATCAGCGGAGCACCGTCAGCCGCCACCACGCTGACTGCGACCAACGGCCCGGCGTCGGCGGCGTGCTGAGCGCTGACGAGCCCGCACTCCGCGCACAAGGTGAGCCCGTAGGAGGCGTTCTCCACGTTGCAGCCGGTCACCATCGTGCCGTTGTGATCCAGCCCGGCCGCACCGACCTGGAGACCCGAGTACGGCGCGTAGGCACGAGCGGCAATATCCGTGGCAGCGGCACGAAGCGCCGCCCAGTCGACGTTCATTCAGTTCGCCCCTCGTGTCACGACTTGACGTACGGCTGACCGTCAGCCTTGGGTGCCCGGACCTTGCCGACGAGGCCAGCGACGGCGATGATCGTGGCCACGTACGGAGCCATGTCCATGATCGGGGCGGGCAGCACCGGATTGACCGTGGGCAGGACCTGGGCGAGCTGCAGACAGAAGCCGAACAGCAGCGCTGCGGCAAGTGAGCCGAGCGGAGTCCACCGGCCGAAGATCAGCGCCGCCAGCGCGATGTAGCCGAAGCCGGAACTGATGTCCTCGTTGAAGATGCCGACCGAGCCGATGGTCAGGAACGCCCCTCCGATGCCCGCGAGCAGGCCGCCGAGTATCACGTTGCGGTAGCGGATCCACAGCACCCGGATCCCGACGGTGTCAGCCGCTGTCGGATGCTCGCCAACCGCCCGCACCCGCAGTCCCCAGCGGGTGTGGAACATGGCCACCTGCACTCCGATGACCGCGATGTAGGTGATGTAGAGGAAAACGTTCGAGTCGAAGAAGATCGGGCCGATGACCGGGATCTGGGCGAGCCCGGGGATCTTCAGAGCGGCGAAACTGCTGCCGGTGTTGTAGTTCGGGTTCTGCGCCATCAGCCGGTTGTACAGATAGTCGGTCATGCCCAGCGCCAGGACGTTGAGCACGACGCCGAGCACGATCTGATCCATCAGGAACGTGATCGCGAAGACCGCGAGCAGCAGGCCGACCAGGCCGCCTGCCAGGGATCCGGCGACCAGCCCGACCCAGAGCCCGCCGAAGGCGCTGGCCACGATCGCGGCGGTGAACGCCCCGAACAGCAGCTGGCCCTCGATTGCGATGTTGATCACGCCGGACCGCTCGCACAGGCAGCCGGCCAGCGCTCCCAGGATCAGCGGAATCGACGCAGTGAAGGTGCCCTGCGCGATGATGATCACGTTGAGCGGGATCGCGCCGGCATCGGCCCAGCACAGTAGTGCCAGCAGGAAGCAGACCAGCACGGCGGCGATGGCCAGCCGCTTGCCAAGGCGGGTGAGCGGCACTGTCGCGCGCAGGACGCCCAGCCCGATGGCCACTGCGCCGAGCACGTAACAGACCGTCGCGGCGGGCACCCTGATCACGGGAATCTTGATGCCCGATCCCGAGGTCGACAGCTCGAAGCCGGCGTCACCTGCATGGGCGAGCATGCCGAAGACCAGGATGTTGATCAGGCCGAGGACGATGAAGGTGACGGCCGCCACGTGCCGACGTTCGGTGGTCAGCGGCGCGCGCACAGCCGCGGCGAGCGTTGTCACCCGTTCCATCCCTTCGCGACGGCCGCCATGCCGGTGCCTGCGGTGGTTCGCAGCCGGAAGACTGCCCGGATCAGCGCGGGCGCGGCGACGAAGAGCACGATGAGTCCTTCGAGTACCTGGACGATGTCGGCCGGGACCTGCCCGAGGGTGGCAGCCGTGACGTACGTGCCGCCGACGTGCAGCGCGCCGAACAGCAGCCCGGCCAGCACGACTCCGATCGGCTTGGCCCGGCCGAGTAGCGCAACGGTGATGCCGTCAGGTCCGTAGGTGCCGTAGCTGTTGAACGTGAGCTGCGTGTTCGTGCCCTGGATCACTGTCGCCGCCGAGAGCCCGGCCAGCCCGCCCGCGAGCAGCATCACCAGGATCCAGGACCGCTCGACGTTGATGCCGGCCGTGCGGGCGGCGCTCGGGCTCGCGCCCACCGTACGGAACTGGAAGCCGGTTGTCGTGCGGGACAACAGCCAGGCAACCGCGATTGCCGCAGCCACCGCGATCAGGAAACCCAACCCGACCTGCGGAGGCGGCCCGCCAACGTGGCCCAGGGTCGCGTCGCTGGCGGGGAACGGCGCGATCTCGTTGGTCTGATGTGGCTCCTGGAGCATCGCCGGATGAGACAGCAGGTACTGGAGCAGGTCGTACATCACGTAGTTGAGCATGATCGTGACGATGACCTCGTGCGCCCCGGTCCTCGCCTTGAGCAGGCCGACGAACCAGCCGATGACCGCACCGCCGACGAACGCGCCTATGACACAGACGATGACGTGGATAACAGGAGGCAGGCTCACGCCGAAGCCGAGCCAGGTCGCCACGGCGGCGCCGCCCACCCACTGGCCTGCAGCGCCGATGTTGAACAATCCGGCCCGGAACGCGATCGCGACCGACAGGCCCGTCAGGATCAGCGGTGTGGCCTGGGCACAGGTGGATGAGAGCGGATAGAAAATGGCCGCGATTGAGCCGCCGTGGGCCGCCGCGTTGATGGTCGACGGATTCAGGATGGCGCCTTCGAACATCTGTGAGTAGGCAAAGGAGACGGCGTCCCAGGTCTGCCCGAGCGTGTAACCGGGAGCAGCGAAGAACGAGCTCCAGGCGCGCGAAACGACCGGGTCGCTGAACACGATCAGGACGCCGCCTACCACCAGGGCCAGGAAGATCGCCAGGATCGTCACCACGGCCGAGCTGCCCTGGGTGATGGCCTGGATGATGACGGCGCCGGTGAGCCGGGCACGTGACTTGGCCGGACCTGGCGTCTCGCTCGGCTGGCCCGGCTCGGCGGCGGCCGTTACTGGCACGGGGTCGGGCGCTGCTGGCATCGGGTCGACAGGAACGTCACTCACTGCCAAGCTCCTCGGCTTGCGGCTCGGCCTGGTCGGCCGGCAGCTCGACCGCCGGCTGCGGCCCGCCGGCGCTTGGCCGGTGCGGTGCGCTGCCGTTGCCTTGCCCGTTGGCGGTCGTTGCGCCGGCCATTAGCAAGCCAAGCTCCTGCTCAGGGATGTCCGGCGAGCACATCCCGACGATCTTGCCTTCGTACATGACGGCGATCCGGTCCGACAGCGCATAGATCTCGTCGAGCTCGGACGAGACGATGACCACGGCGACTCCGCGGTCCCGCGCCTTGACGATCTCAGAGTGCACGAACTCGATCGAGCCGACGTCCAGGCCCCGGGTTGGCTGGCTTGCCAGCAGCAGCTTGTTCGGCCGGCTGAGTTCCCTCGCCACCACTACCTTCTGCTGGTTCCCGCCGGAGAGGGTTCCGGCCGCAGTCAGGACCGATGACGTCCGGACGTCATACTCGTCTACTAGACGGGCAGCCGCCTTCCTGACCTCATCAGGCTTCATGACGATACCTGCCGCGTAGGGCGGACGGTCGTAGACATCGAGCACCATGTTGTCCGAGACCGGGAAGGCCCCAACGAGGCCGTCCTCCTGCCGGTCCTCCGGGACGTAGCCGATCCCGGCCCGAAGCCGATCCTTCGTGGTCGCCGCGCTGATCTCCTGGCCGTCCAGCAGTACCGAGCCGGTAGCCGGCCGCAGGCCCATCAACGCCTCGCACAGCTCGGTCTGGCCGTTCCCTTGCACCCCGGCGATCCCCAGGATTTCGCCGCCCCGCACGTCGAAGGAGATCGACTGCACGGCCAGATCGCCGTGCTCGCCAGGCACGCTGAGGTCGCGGACATCGAGGACGACCCCAGCCGGAGTTGCCGCATCTTTGCTTACCCGAAGCTGCACGGAGCGGCCGACCATCAGGGCGGCAAGCTCGGCGTCGCTGGTGGTCGGCGGTCGCTCCGCGACCACCTTGCCACGGCGGATGATCGTGATGTCGTCGGCGATCGCCTGGACCTCTTTGAGCTTGTGGGAGATGAAGATGATCGAGTGACCGCTGTCGCGCAACTGGCGCATGATCACGAACAGGTCCTCGGTCTCGCCGGGCGTGAGCACGGCAGTGGGCTCGTCCAGTACCAGGATGCTCGCGTCGCGCAGCAGGGCCTTGATGATCTCGACCCGCTGCTGGACGCCCACCGGAAGATCCTCGACGTAGGCGTCGGGGTCGACGCGCAGTCCGAAGCGCTCCGACAACTCGCGTACCGCGGCACGGGCACGGCGGCGGTCAAATAGGCCGAGCCAGTCTGTGGCCGCCGCCGGCAGGCTCACCCTGGGGACGTGCAGGCTGCCGAAATTGAGCTCAGGCAGCGCTAGCCGGCTGATCGGCTCCTCACCGAGCGTCACGTTCTCCGCGACGGTGAAGACCGGGACCAGCATGAAGTGCTGGTGCACCATGCCAATCCCGGCGCTGATCGCGTCCTTGGGCGACTTGATGTGCGCCGGCTGGTCGTTGATGAGGATCTCGCCCTCATCGGGCTGCATGAGCCCGTACAGCACGTTCATCAGGGTGGTCTTGCCAGCGCCGTTCTCGCCGAGCAGCGCCCTGATCTTGCCGGGCTGGACGACCATGTCGATGTGGTCATTGGCCACGAGACTGCCGAATCGCTTGGTGATACCACGTAGTTCAAGCTTCACCGGCTGTCTCCATTTGAGCTCGCCGTTCGGCTGCCTGGCG
>DASXIA010000371.1:0-2077 GCA_036488155.1 Streptosporangiaceae bacterium
CGGCGTACCGCTCCAAGATCGACCGGTGGAAGTCGGAGACGTAGCGCAGGTACCGGCTGGACTGCAACGAGCCTGCTTGGCCGATCGCCGCTGTAGCAACCGATACGGCCTCGTCCACGTTGCCCGCGCTCAATACGCCGGCCGCGCTGACCATGCCGATGAATGCCTGGGTACGCGGCGGTGTGCGGCCAAGCTCGACGGCCTGTTCGGCGAATCGCCGTGTGTCCTCGGCCTGGCCGAGGTCACGGAAGCAGTGTGCTGCCTCGCCGGCCAGTTCGAGCGCGTCGAAGTAGCTGATCCACTCCGGGTCCTCACCTGGGTTGGCACGCTCGAAGGTCTGCTCCGCGCGATGCAGGATCTCGGCGCATCCCCGTGCGTCGCCGATGCTCGCCAACGCTCGTGCTTCCATGGCCAGGAACATCGTGCTGACCGTGGCCGTCGTGTTCATGCTCGTCGCTGCCTGCGCTGCTCGGGCGAACTGCACGGCGTCGCTGAAGTTGCCCAGGTAGTTGGCCTGATGGCTGAGGTTGGACAGGAGCCGCCCGCCCATCAGATGGTCGTTGGCTTCGCGCGCCAGGCGTAGGCCCTGGACGAAATACCGCTGCGCGGCACCGTGCCTGCCCGCGTCGTACGCAGCCCACCCGAGTATCTGCGCCGCGTTCGAAGCGGCAGCGAACACTTCCCGGCGGACAAGGTCCGGATAGCTCTGGCGGAGCGCGGGAACGATCTCGGTCTTCCAGTAGAACAGCAGCATCTTGCGGGTGTGGCCGCCGCCGAACTGGAAGTCCAGGTCCATCAGGTACCGCACTGTGGCACGGATGCGAGACGCGACGGCGGCGCCTGAGCCTGTTGCCGGTCCGCTCTGGTCGAGCCGCAGCGGATCGGCGAACAGGTAGCCGGTGATGATGCTGGGTGCCACGTCGGCGGCCCAGCCTGCGGCCGTCACCAGTGGGCTGTCCGCGAGATCCGCCGACGTGAGGTCGGCCAGGACGTCGACGGCCTGTTCCGGCTCGGCCGGGTAGCGCGCACTGTCCTCGATGACCTCGTCCTCGGCCGCACCCTCGGGCGCGTCGAAGCCCAGTTCAGCGGCCGAAAGCTTGCGGCCCAGCTTGGTGCTCAGCACAGCGGCGATGCATCGAACCGTCTCGTCGTGCGGCCGGACGCCGTCGAGCCAGCGACGTACTGAAACGTGGTCCGGGGAGGCATCGTGACCAGTCCGCTCGGCCTCGGCATGCACCCGGGCAGCAAGCCCCTTGTTGCTGAAGCCCGACTCTTGCATCACCGCAGCTAGGAGCCTGTTTGGCTCTCGCTTGGCACCCACCCCGACCATCACCTCATGCCCCAGTAAATCACCCCGTGCACCCCCCGTGTGCACGAATGCACCCCCTGTGCACGCTGCCGCACCCCCGCCATCACGCGGTTTCCTTTGGTCATGAACAACACGGGAGCACCGGAAGCCCAGGTCAACGGGCTCTCATCGACCGAAGGGAATCACGATGGCGAAGAACATGATGCCGATGAAGGCCGGCGGTGGCGCGCTCGGCAAGGTGATCAGCTTGCTGGTCGTGCTGGCGGTCCTGGCGCTCGTCGTCCAGCACCCGGCCGACGCTGCGGGTTGGGCGATCGGCGCTGTGCACCTGATCGGAAGGATCATCAGCGGGATCGGAGCGTTCCTGCGGGACGCGCTCGGCTGATGTCAGCGGTTGGTCTGGCTCTCCAGCCTGGCCACCACATCGGACAGCACCGACAGCCGGGACTCGATGCCGGCAAGACTGCCGCTGGCCTCGCGCACCTGGTGCCGCAACTCCCCCAGCTCGGCGCGCAGGTTGCGCAGTTCCTGCCCGGCGTCGGACTCGACCGACCGATCTCGCACGTGGTAGCCCGCGTTCGCCCGGTGGACCACGTAGCCCTCATCGACCAGCAACCGCAGTGCGGCAAGGACCGTGTTCACTGCGGCTTCGTACTCCACGGCCAGCGTCCTGACCGGCCGCAACGCCGCGCCGACCGGGTACGTACCGACCTCGATCGCTGAGCGGAGAGCGTCAGCGATCCGGCGACTCGTGCGCCGACTGTCCTC
>DASXIA010000377.1:0-10876 GCA_036488155.1 Streptosporangiaceae bacterium
GGACTCGCGCCAGGACAACCTGGTCACCGCCCTGAAATACCTGGACCGGCCGCCGGACGAGGGCTGGCCGCAGCGTTAGCGTCAGGCCCCGCGGGGTGCCACGTACGCGTTCACCTTGAGCAGCTGAGACTGGATGCCGGGCAGCTCGTGGAAGGTCCAGCCGCGGGCGTATGCAGGTGGCGGCTGGCCTGGCGTTACCAGGGCTGCGACCGGCTCGCGACTTTTCTGGCCGACGGCGACGCCCGGCGCCGAAGCGCAGCCCGCGTAGAACGCAACCGGGATGTCCTGTACACCCTTGACGAGGCAAGGTGGCCGGATGCCGAGTGAGCGCAGGTCGGCGGCGATGCGGTTGTAGTCGCCGAAGAAGCTAACCTTCTCCGTGACCTGGTGTTCAAGGACCGTCACTTGGATCAGCAACTGGACGCCGAGTACGACCGCGACCAGCAATGCCGCCGGGCCCCGCAAGTTGCGCTGAATGCCGGTGAGCAGCCCGCCAATGGCATCGGCAACCGGGATTGCTGCCAGTGCGTATGCGGGCAACAGGAAGCGCGGCGCCGCGTAGTTAATGAGGAACAGGTACTGGAGAGCCAGGCTCAGCCCGCATGCCGCCGCGAGCACAGACGACGCGAGCCGCCCGGCGCGGTAGGCCGCGTAGCCACCAAGGACGACCAGTACCGGAAGCGCGAGCCACCACAGGCTCAGCTCGGGGTAGCGCAAGCCAACCGTACATGGCCGGCACAGAGTGGGTCCGTTGACGGAACGGAACTCGTCCCAGAGGGCGAAATGCAGGCCGAAGCCGCCCTGCTCGGCACCTGCTTCGTGCAGCCGGTTCAATGGGCCGCCGAAGCGGACGTAGGCCTCGATGACCCAGTCGGCCGCCCCGGCCGCGAAGCCGATGACGACGGCAGCGAGCAGCTGCCATTGCCGCCACTGCCGGATCGCGATGACCGCGATGCCAAGCGCCGCAGCCAGATACAGGGCGTCCCCGGGCCGGACCAGTGCGGCGATCGCCACGCATGCCGTGAGTCCGGCTAGCGCGCCCCAGCGAGTTGGCCTGGCCCCTGGCCCCCCGTCGGCTGCCGAAGCGGCGGTGCCAGTGGCCCCTGGCCCTGCGGCCTGCAGGAACAACCCGACGGCGGCCAGCGAGCTGAACGCCACCCATAGGTCGGGCATCGCCTGCGGACCGTAATAGAGCGTGGTCCACAATCCGCAGAACAGCACGCCGGCGAGCGCGAGCTGCCGAGCCGGCCGCAGTCGCCGCCAGCACAGCAAAGCAAGGAACAGGGCAATGCCGGAGGCAACCGCGAGGTAGATCCGCACGGCCAGGACCGACGAGGTAAGCATGGTGACCGGCGCGACCAGCAGCGGGATCCCGCGCGCCCGGGCCGGGTCGAAGTAAGCGGCCGGTGCGTGGCTGTTGACCTGGCTGATGTAGACGGTCTCGTCCCAGCTGAGCCCGAGCCTCGGCACCACGAGCACGAGTTGCGCAAGCGTAAAAGCAGCTGCCACGAGGACGAGCCACCAGATGCTGTCGGCCTGCCTGACCCGGTCTACGGCAGCGGCAACGGATCGCGGCGGGCGCAGGCCGGCCTCGGCAGGCGAAGACACGTGCCAAGGGTAGCCTGGCCGGTCACCGTTCGAGCCAGGACCGGACTTAGCACTGAGCGCATCGGGCAGCCGAAAAGTTCTCGTAAAGGCGGGCCGGGTCAGTGCCGGAGATATGGCATCCTGACCGCCATGACCAGTGGTGACTTTGCTGGCCGGCTCAGCGTGCAACGGCAGTGGGTTCTCGCCACCAAGGTGCCGCAGATCACGGTCTCGTTCTGGATCGCGAAGATAGCGTCCACCGGCATGGGCGAATCGCTGGCCGATTACGGGTACGCCCGCTACGGCACATTCGTTGACGGCGCGTTCGGCGCGGTGCTGCTGATAGGCGCGCTGATACTGCAGTTCCGGACCCGGCGGTACAACACCTGGATCTACTGGCTGGCAGTGTCCGCGGTGGCCGTGACCGGCACGATGGCGGCCGACGGCCTGCACGTGGTGGTGGGCCTGCCGTACACCGTTACGACGGCGCTGTACGCCGTCATCCTCGCGGTGATCTTCCTGGCTTGGTACACCACTGAGGGCACGCTGTCGATTCACAGCATCACCACCGTGCGGCGAGAGGCCTTCTACTGGGCCACGGTCATGGCCACGTTCGCACTCGGTACCGCGCTCGGCGACCTGACCGCATTCACCATGAAGATCGGTTTCTTCTCTTCTGCCATATTGTTCCTGGTGCTGATCTGCATTCCGCTGGTCGCGCACTGGAAGCTGCGCATGAACTCCGTGCTGGCATTCTGGTTCGCCTACACGATCACCAGGCCGCTCGGCGCCTCGGTGTCGGACTGGATGGGTGTGTCCCACCGGCTGGGCGGTCTGGGCCTGGGCCGGGCTACCACCGCGCTCATTCTCGTAGTGCCGATCCTGATCGCGGTCGCCTACATGGCGATCAGCCACGTCGACATCGACCGCAGCCCGCGCGGACCGGCCGGCCCGGTACGCCCGGCGCCGGTCAGAGCACGCCACCGGGCAATCTGAGCACAGCCCTTATCAGGACAGGCCGGCTGAGCTCGGTAATAGTACGGCGAAAACGGCAATGCCTGTCAATCATTCTCAGTTGGGCTCAGACCAATCAGGCGTATAACGTTTTCAATACTCCGGGCTCAGCCACGTGAGATCAATTTCGGACGCTGATATTGTCATTGCGGTCAATAGCTTGAAAATACCGGGGGAAATTAAACAATAAAGCTCTGTCTGTACGCGTCAGTGCCAAAACCGGCGAACACCGGCAAACACTGCGTCCATGCGCAAGTTATCGCGGCCGGACGGGGTTATACGGGCAAGCGGGGGAAGCTGTGCTCCGGAGATTGAGGTGAGTCAGGCACCTGCCCATGCGGGAAGCCTGCGCGTGACCGAACGCCTTGCGTTCGTCACGATGTTTACGGTCATGGCGGCGTTCGTCGTCGGGCTCACCGTCCTAGCCGTCAAAACCGGCGCTGGCCGGGGCCTACCGCTGGTGGCAGGTGGCGCGCCGACGAATCCGATCGGGTCTGGTCAGGAGCCCTGCCTTAGTTCGAAGAACGCCGTCGTCGGCGGGGCTAATGAAACGCGACCAGTGCAGCCATCGGGAAGACTGAACGCGCGGCTGACTGCGGCGCTGCTGGCGGCGCTCGGCAGTAACCGGGCTGACGTGTCAGCTGGCGTGATCGACACGGCTACCGGTGCGGAGGCGTTGTACCACCCCAGTGAGCACTACCACGCCGCTGGCATCGCCACCGCGGACATTCTCGCGGCGCTGCTGTACCAGCATCAGCTGGCCGGTACGCCGATCGGCAGCACCAACGCTGGCCTAGCAGCCGAGATGATCGAGAACGGCAGCCGCACCGCGGCCTCGAGCCTGTGGCAGGCAATCGGCCGGGGGGCCGGCCTCGTGACCGCCAACCGGGCGCTCGGACTCAGACACACCATACCGGGACCGGGCAATGCGTGGCGCCTGACTGGAACCACGCTCGCTGACCAGCTACGACTGCTTGCCAGCCTTGCCACGACACGCTCCGCGCTGTCCCTGGCCTGCCGCCACTTTGAGCTTGGCCTGATGGCTGGCGTGGCCGCCGGCCAGCGCTGGGGCGTGCCATCTGCCGCCAGCCCGGGCACCAGCTACGCTGCGACGGACGGGTGGCAGGCGGACCCGCGCCGCTTTGCAGTCAACAGCATTGGCGTCATCTACCACGCAGGTCACGAACTGCTGGTCGTGGTCTTGTCGCGGAACTGGCCGACTCAGGCGGCGGGGAGATCGGCCGTTCGCACGGCGGCCGTCGCGGCGGTCAGCTCGATGGCCGGGTCACCCTGACGGAATAATCACGCGCCTGCTGCCAGGTGGCCGGCTATGGTTCGGGCTGACTGCTGCCCGGACCGGCAGCTCGATGCGGCATGCGGACCGGGGTGAGGCGTTGCTCCTGACAATCGCGACCTCGCACGTGCCCGCGACCGACCTGGGTTACCTCCTGCACAAGAATCCAGCCGGGCACTACACCGCTGAGCTGAGCCTCGGTACCGCCCACGTGTTCTATCCAGTCGCAGCCGAGGACCGGTGCGAAGCCGCAGTCGTGCTCGACATCGATCCTGTCGGACTGGTCCGGCGCGGCCGGCCGGAGCAGCCCCAGTTCAGCCTGGCGCGCTACGTCACCGACCGGCCGTACGTCGCATCCTCGATGATGTCAGTGGCACTTGGCCGCCTGTTCGCCACCGCGCTGTCCGGGCGCAGCAAAGAGCGGCCGGCCCTGGCGGCTACCCCGCTGCCGCTGGAGATCGGGCTGCCGGTGGTTCCGTGCCGGGGCGGCAAGGGGTTGCTGCAGCGGGTGTTCGGGCCGCTCGGTTACGACGTCACCGCCGAGCCGATCGCCCTAGACGAGACTTTCCCGGATTGGGGTGATAGCCAGTACCTGTCGGTCAGGCTGACCGGCCTGCTCACCGTGCGCGAGGCGCTTGAGCACCTGTTCGTGCTGCTGCCGGTGCTCGATGACGACAAGCACTACTGGGCTGGCTCTGACGAGGTTGACAAACTGCTCCGGCGTGCCGGGGCGTGGCTTGCCGCGCATCCGGACCGAGAGTTGATCACGAGGCGTTACCTCCGGCATGACCGCCGGCTCACCACAGACGCGCTACGCAGGCTCACGGCCGACGAGGGAACCGACCCGGATAGTGACGACGCGGCGAGTGATGCAGCCGAAGAAGCCGCGGAGCGACGGGTCGGCCTGCACGATCAACGTATTGCCGCCGTGGTGGCGGCGATTGCCGCATCGGGTGCCGCGCGGGTGCTCGACCTTGGCTGCGGATCAGGCAAGCTGATCGCCGCGCTGCTCAAGCTCGGCCAGATACAGCAAGTAACCGGCATGGACGTGTCGCACCATGCGCTCGAGGCGGCGGCTAGGTGGCTGCACCTGGATCAGCTATCGCCCAGGGCTCGCGCCCGTGTCGAGTTGCTGCATGGCTCTCTGACCTACACTGACGACCGGCTGCGCGGCTACGATGCTGCCGCTGTCGTCGAGGTTATCGAGCATCTCGACCCACCCAGGCTAGGGGCGTTCGAGCTGTCACTCTTCGGCTTCGCCCGGCCGGCGATGATCGTCGTGACTACGCCCAACGCCGAGTACAACGTGTTGTTCGACGGCCTGCCCGCTGGCACCTTCCGGCATGCTGACCACCGGTTCGAATGGACCAGGGCGCAGTTCGGTGACTGGGCCGCGGCAGTCGCCTCCCGGCATGGCTATGACGTCACCCTGGCCGGCGTGGGACCGGAGGATCCGGCCGCGGGCTGCCCGAGTCAGCTGGCGGTGTTCCGCCGGTGACGACTACTGACCACGTAGTGAAGATCCCCGACCTGTGCCTGGTGACGCTCGTCGGGATATCAGGATCCGGCAAGTCGACGTTCGCCGCCCGGAACTTCATCCCCACCGAGGTCGTCTCATCGGACTTTTGCCGGGGGCTGGTCAGCGACAACCAGAACGACCAGTCGGTGACCGCAGACGCGTTCGAGGTCCTGAATTTC
Source organism: Streptosporangiaceae bacterium (assembly GCA_036488155.1). GTDB lineage: Bacteria > Actinomycetota > Actinomycetes > Streptosporangiales > Streptosporangiaceae > JAJYUU01. The sequence goes on from DASXIA010000377.1 coordinate 5,594, forward strand.
ATCGCGGGCAAGCGGCTCGCGGCCGGCCGTCTGACAGTTATCGACGCTACTAGTGTTCAGGTCGAGGCCCGGCGTTCGCTGATCGCGCTCGCGAGAGAGCACCACGTGCTGGCGGTGGCGATCGTGCTGGACCTGCCGGAACAGCTGTGCGCGGCGCGCAACGCGGCCAGGACGGACCGGCCCTTGCGGCCGCACGTGCTCCGGCAACAGTACGGCCAGCTGCGACGCAGCCTGCGTGGCCTGCGGCGAGAGGGCTTCCACCGTGTCTATGTGCTGTCGAGCGAGACCGATATCGCGAATGCGACAGTGCAGCGCGAGCCGCTCTGGAACGACATGCGGTCCAGGCACGGGCCATTCGACATCATCGGCGATGTCCACGGCTGCTACACCGAGCTCATAGAACTGCTCGGCCGGCTCGGTTACCAGGTCGCCGCGGACGGGAGCACCGCCAGCCACCCGGCCGGGCGGACCGCTGCTTTTGTCGGCGACCTGGTCGACCGGGGCCCCGATACTCCCGCGGTCCTCAGGCTCGTGATGGGCATGACTGCGGCGGGCACCGCACTGTCGGTAGCCGGCAATCACGAGGCCAAGCTCGTTCGCGCGCTGCGCGGACGGGACGTGAGTCGAAGCCACGGCCTGGCCGAGAGCCTGGCGCAACTCGCGGCAGCCCCCGATGGCTTTGCTGACCGGGCGGCTGCGTTCATGGACAACCTGCTCGGGCACGTCGTGCTGGACGACGGCAAGCTGGTCGTCGCACATGCCGGGCTGCCCGAGGCCATGCACGGCCGGGCGTCCCGTGCTGTGCGGGCGTTCGCGCTCTACGGCGATACAACGGGTGAGACAGACGAGTACGGGCTGCCGGTCCGGTATCCGTGGGCCGAGGACTACCGCGGCAAAGCGGCGGTGGTTTATGGTCACACGCCGGTGCCGGAGGCGGCCTGGGTCAACGGCACGATCTGCATCGACACCGGCTGCGTTTTCGGTGGCAAACTGACCGCGCTCCGCTACCCCGAGCGCGAGCTGGTCAGCGTGCAGGCTGGACGGGCCTACTACGAGCCCGCCAAGCCACTCGGCGCGTCCCCTGCGTCATCGTCATCAGGAGCGCCGGCCGGCTTGCCCGGCCCGGCCGGTCAGCCCGGTCCCGCCAGCCATGCCAGCCGCACCGAGCTGAGCATTGGTGACGTGCTCGGAAAGCGAGCTATCCAGACGCGGCTGGCTGGCGGCTCAGTCACGATCCGGGCGGAGAACGCCGCGGCCGCGCTTGAGGTCATGAGCAGGTTCGCGATCGACCCGCGCTGGCTGGTCTACCTGCCGCCAACCATGTCCCCGACCACCACGGCCAGTGCGCCGGGCTCGCTCGAGCACCCGGCTGAGGCGCTGGCCGCCTACCGGTCGGCAGGTGTCGCCGAAGCGGTTTGCCAGGAGAAGCATATGGGCTCGCGGGCGGTGGTAATCGCCTGCAGAGATAGTGCGGCCGCACAGCGGCGCTTCGGCATGGCATCGGCCGGGGCGATCTTCACCCGTACGGGCAGGGCATTCTTCAGCGAACCGGCCACCGAGGCCGAGCTGCTCGGGCGGGTAACGAAGGCCCTCGACGCGGCGGATCTGTGGACGGAACTCCAAACCGACTGGCTGATACTTGATTGCGAGCTGCTGCCCTGGTCGGCGAAGGCAGGTGAGCTCCTGCGGAGCCAGTACGCGCCGGTGGCAGCGGCAGCAGGAGCCGCGCTCGGTGCCGGGCTCGAAATCACGCGGATGGCAGTGTCGCGTGGCGTGGATGTCGCGGATCTGGCCGCGAGCCTGACTGAGCGGCGCGCTCAGGCGGCGCTGTTCGCTGACGCCTACCGGCGGTACTGCTGGCCCGTCCACGGCGTCAGTGACCTGCGCCTGGCACCGTTCCAGATCCTGGCCGGCGAGCAGGCTGTCCATGCGCTACTGCCGCACTCGTGGCACCTAGAGGTACTCGGCAGGCTCTGTGATCGTGATCCGGCGACCTTTCGGCGTACCGCGGCCATTTCCGTGCAGCTCGGCGATGCGGAGAGCGAGGCGGCGGCTGTCGCCTGGTGGCGGGCCCTGACGGAGGGCGGCGGCGAGGGCATGGTGGTCAAGCCCGCCGATGTGGTGCACCGCGGTCCGCGCGGCCTGGTGCAGCCCGGTATCAAGTGCCGCGGGCCGGAGTATCTCCGGATCGTGTACGGGCCGGAGTACACCGCCGATCGGAACTTGTCCCGCCTCCGCTCACGCAACGTCGGTCACAAACGCTCACTCGCTCTGCGTGAATTCGCGCTGGGCATTGAGGCGCTGGAGCGCTTTACCGCGGGCGAGCCGCTGTATCGCGTTCATGAGTGCGTGTTCGGCGTGCTGGCGCTGGAAAGCGAGCCGGTCGACCCGAGGCTGTAGGTCGTCGGGTAGCGGGTCGGCGGCGGTGATGGTGTGCGGGCCGGCCTGGGATGTCAATGGTGCTCGATGATCCGCGCCAGCACCAGCTGCTCAAAGGCCTCGGCCCCGCCACTGGCCACACCGAAGCCCAGCACGTCGTAGCCGCGGGCCAGCCCATCGAGTCGCGTCCGACGCCCTGGCCGCGTTCGCCGCTTCCGGCTGAGGGAAGAAGTACCCGCAGGCCGTGAAGGTGTTCGACGCCACGACGTCCACTGTCCCCGCGTCATTACAGGTAATGCGATGAGGAGCCCTGTGAACACGTCCTCGCACGATGCCCTAGATGACGCCACCCTCGCGCACTCGCTGGCGGGAGGGTTCTCCAGCCATCACGCCGAGGTCAACGGGGTCCGTCTGCACTATGTCGAGGGCGGCCGCGGTGAACCGCTGCTCCTACTGGGCGGATGGCCGCAGACCTGGTGGCAGTGGAACAAGGTCATGCCCGCGCTGGCCCGCCGCCATCGGATGATCGCCGTGGATCTGCGAGGCATGGGCGACTCCTCCAAGCCTGCCGGCGGCTACGACAAGAAGACCATGGCGGCCGACATTCACGCGCTCGTCCACCACCTGGGTCTGACGACCGTCAGCATCGCGGGCCACGACATCGGTGCCATGGTTGCCTACGCCTTCGCGGCCAATCATCCCGAAGCGACCACCAAGATCGCCCTCCTGGATGTCCCCCACCCCGACAAGACCTGGTCCGCGTTCCGTCTGCTCCCCGAACCCGACCAGCACGTCGACTCAGTCATCGAGGCAGGCGCCCGCTCCTACTTGTGGTGGTTCGCCTTCAACCAGGTCCGCGGTCTGCCCGAGCAACTGCTGGAAGGCCGCGGCCGCCTGCTGATCGACTGGCTGTTCAACCGTCAGGCCAAGGACCCGCACAGCATCGACGAGCGCTCCCGGCAGGTGTACGCGCACGCCTACTCCACCGCCGACGCCATCCGCGCGGGCAACGGCTGGTACCAGACCTTCAACCGCGACATCGACGACGAGCAGGCCTACGGGCGAGTGACCCCGCCGATCCTCGCTCTTGGCGGAGACGAGAGCAACTACCGCTACCTGCGTGAACTGATGCCGTCCAAAGGTACGGACGTCGAGGTGATCGAGGTCGCCGACTGCGGCCACTACGTCCCTGAGGAACAACCCCAAGCCGTCATCGACGCCCTGAACGCCTTCCTCGGCTGACCTTCTCCGAGCAGGCAGCCCATCCGTGAGGAGGTGATCGGCAGCGGCCCACCCGCCGCGCCGGTATCCGGGCCCGGGTCAAACTCACCCTGCCCGGCAGCCAGCCGCTGCCGGGCGACGGCCTTCAGCAGCTCCCGCTCCGGAACCCAAAATCGCGAGCCAACTCAGGTCTCAAGCAGGATCGGAGAATCTGGACCGTCATGGGCGGCCGCCAGGGGCAGCTCGATCTCAAGGGTGGTGCCGGCGCCGGGCGGGCTGTTGAGCTGGAGGTGGCCGCCGAGGGCTTCGGCCCGGTCCTTGAGCCCGATCAGCCCGGAGCCGTCGCTGTAGCCGGCGCCGCCGCGACCGTTGTCGCGGACGCGAACGTGCAAGACGCCGCGGGTGGCGGTCACTTGGACATCGGCGGCGGTGGCGCGGGCGTGTTTCGCTGCGTTGGTCAGTGCTTCGGCAACGGTGTAGTAGGCCGCGGTTTCGACTGGTTCGGGCAGTCGTCCCTCGACTTGGATGTCGAGGCGGACGGGGACGGCGGAGCGGCGGGCGAGGGTTTTCACGGCCGGGCGGAGGCCGCCGTCGGCGAGGATGGCCGGGTGCAGGCCGCGGGCGATCCCGCGCAGTTCTTCTAGTACGTCGTCCAGCCCGGTGGCTATGGGCTCCAGTTGCTGAACTTGTACGCCGGTCCCGGGCGGCGCGGCCGCTTCTGCCGCGCGCAGGTCTAGGGCGAGGGAGACAAGGTGCTGCTGGGCACCGTCGTGCAGGTTGCGTTCGATGCGACGGCGGGTGGCATCAGCGGTGGCCACGATCCGCGCACGTGAGGCGGTCAGGGCGGCCTGGGCCTCGGCGTTGGCGATCGCTGTGCCGGCCAGTTCGGTGAACCCGGCCAGCCGTGCCTTAGTTCCGGCGGGCAGCGGCTGCGCGCGGGATGCTACGACCATGAGGCCCCACAGCCGCCCTTCGACGCTGACCGGCACGCCGACCCCCGCGCGGCTGCCGATCTCGCGAACGAGTTCGACAACCGGGCCCGAGGCGACGCTGTAGTCGGCCATCCGCGCCGCCCGCCGGGTCTGGAATATCGTCGTGTGCAGGTTCTGCCCGCCGGGACCCCACCGGGTGCCGACGGGGAAGGCAGCACCGGTGGTGCTCCACGACGCGACCACCCTTGACGAGCCGTCGGGGTCGTACCGGCCCATCGTCGCGTGATCGGCGCCTAGCAGCCGCGCGGCTTCCTCGGTAACCGCGGCGAACACCTCCTCGGGTGGCACCGTCCGGGCGACCAGAGTCGCCACCCGCCGCAGCGCCGCCTGCTCGTCAGCGAATCCGCGCAGCTCGACGCGGGCCTGGGCGTTCGCGATCGCGGTGGCGGCCAGTTCGGTGAAGCGGGCCAGCTTCGCCTCGGTGCCCGCGGGCAGCGGTTCGACTTGGGATCCCAGGATCATGACGCCCCACAGCTTGCCCTCGACGCTGACCGGCACGCCAACATTCGCGCGGAGGCCGAGCTCGCGGACGGCCTCCGCGACCGGGCCCCAAGCATCGGCGTGGTCGTCAATCCGCGCCGCCTGGCCGGTCTGGAACACCAGCGTCGGCACGTTCCGCCCGCCAAGCATTGCCCGGTCGCCGACGGGGAAGGTCGGGCCGGAACTGCTCCACGAGGCGACTACCGTTCTC
>DASXIA010000511.1:0-11722 GCA_036488155.1 Streptosporangiaceae bacterium
GGCGGACGGCTCGGCGCGGTGCGCGTACTGCTCAGCGGCCGGCCGTCCGGGTTGCCGCAACAGGCGCTGCGCTATCCGGAAGGCCGGCTGCTGGCGCCGCTTGTCGTTCTCGGCGACGAACGCGAGCCGGCGGCCGGGCAAGTCACCGGGCATTAGCCACGGCCTGCGGTCTCGAAGCTAACTACTGCCGGCACGCAGCCACGGCCCAGGCTCCTTCGGCCGTTTCAGCAGCCTCAGCGGCTCACCGCCCGCCCCCGAGCACGCGGCCGGCCAGCCGCCGCCCGCGGCCGCGCTTGCCCGGCCCGGTTGCCGTTCCGGCGGGCAGAACCTGTCTGCCGGCCGGCTGAGCCCGAGCGCTTCTGACCGCGCTGGCCGGATCGTGATGCCCGTGGCGTCGGCGTCACCCAGTCACCGGGCAGGTCTGCCGTGGCGCCCGCGTAGCTGGCGGCAACCTTGGCCGGAGTCATCGGCAGCCGGGCTGCCGATGGCGGAAGCGCGGCCTGGATAGCGTCACTCAGCAGCCGGGCCATGGAGTAACCAGGATCAGCACCCAGCGCCCGGTCCACGGCTATGGCCGCGAGGACCCCGTTACCTGCCTGCCAGGCCGTGAACGCCAGCAGCGCTGCCGGCGCCGGCACATAGTCAAGCGCAGCACACCGGATCACGTCGGTCCAGAGCCGGCAATGATGATCGAGGTAAGCGGGATCCATCCGTGCCCATGCGTCGTCTCGAACTCGAAGGTCTGCCATCAGCACCGCCAGCCAGGCCAGGTGCTCAATGCTGTCGATCGTCTCCCCGCCCCGGTACCGGCGAATCGCGCGCTGAACCTCCCGGCGGCCGATCCTGGTGGCTCTCAGCTGCGGATCCCGGTCCCCGTCGGCCTCGCCGAGCTCGGTCAGCTGCGACAACCTGAGCAGAGCCCGGCTCGTCGCACGGGCGATCACGTCTGCCGACCCGACCGGGCGCTGCAGCGTCCGCGCGAGCGCCTCGCGATCGGGCTGTACCGCGAGGCCAGCCTCAGTCAGCGCCGCTGCGGCCGGGTGCGATCCCGGATCGTAGGATCGCCCGCCTGGCGGGCAGCACGCCGGGTCATCGCAGAGCATCGACCAGTACCGGCCCGAGTCGGCCCGCAGTACCTCATGCAGCTCGACACCGCTACCGACGAGCCGGACCGCGGTAGCGCCGATGACGGGGGCCGCGAGATCCTCGGGCCCGTAGCCCACGAGCAGCGCGGAGCAGATCCGCTCGCGGTCAAGCACGTAACAGGCGTGCTCCGCGATATCCTGCGCGAGTTCCGGGTCAGGCGGGGACGGCAGGTCGTAGCGGAACGTGACCATCACCCTGTTCTGCTCGCCGAGGCCGAGCACCACCAGGCTCCTGCTCGGATAGAAGCCGAGCATGTGCGGCACCACCGCCAGGACGGCGTCGGGAGTAGCGGCTTGCAATTGCACCTTTCCGGCCAGCCCGGCCGGACGCGTGACAGGTGCGGGAGTAAACGGACGCGGGGCGCTGGCACCCGCAGGCTTGTTATTAGTCATGCAGCCAGCATCGGAGTCGGCCACCGACGCCAGCGATCGGATAATCTGCGCGCGGCGAGACCGGAGGCTGTGGTGCACAGCACGGGGAATTGCGTTTGACATGCCAGCGCCAGCAAGAGGCTCACGGGACCGGGCCTGGAAGACGAAACTGGCGACCCCGGATGGCTACTGGCTGCAACCCGTTGCCGGGGAGGGCACGACGGCGGTCAGAGCGTGATGCCGAGCAGCGCGTCGACCGCGCTGCGAACCAGCAGCGCCGAGCCGTCGGGCCGGGCAGCGGCCGTAGCCCGGGCAGCCCACTCGTCGACGACGCCTATCGCACCCGGGGTATCAAGATCATCAGCGAGCCGCTCCCGCATCGCGGTGAGCACGCGCTCGCCGGCGCCATCGCGGGTGCCGGCGCGCGACGAAGCAGAGCCGGCCAGCGAGGAAGCAGCAACGGCCGCGCGCCAGGCCGCCAGCCTTGCCGAGGCCGACTGGAGCGAGTCCGCGGTCCAGTCCCAGTCCGCCCGGTAGTGGTGCGAGATGATCGCGAGCCGGACAGCCATCGGATCATTGCCAGCGGCCAGGAGCTGAGAGACGAAGACCAGGTTCCCGCGTGACTTGGACATCTTCTCGCCGTCGAGCCGCACCATCCCCGAGTGCGCGTAGCGGCGCGCGAACGGGCGTTCCCCGGCACCCTCAAGCGCGACGCGGGCGTGGGCGGCACTCATCTCGTGATGCGGGAAGATCAGGTCCCGGCCGCCGGCCTGAACGTCGAACGTGCGCCCCAGGTAGTGAGTCGCGATCGCCGCGCACTCTACGTGCCAGCCCGGCCTGCCCGGGCCGAGAGCAGACGGCCAGGCCGGCTCACCCGGCCGCTCCCCTAGCCAGACCAGCGGATCGACCGGGTCCTTCTTGCCCGAACGTGCGGGATCGCCGCCGTTCTCCGCGCACAGCTTGATCATCGTCTCGCTGTCCAGCCGGGAAACAGAGCCGAAGCCAGGATCGGCCGCACGGGAGAAGTAGGTGTCACCGTCGATCTCGTAAAGCGAGCCCCGCTCCGACAGCCGCTGGTTGAAGGACTCGATCAGCGGAAGCGCCTCCACCGCGCCGACATAACGATCCGGCGGCAGGATCCGCAGCGCCGTCATGTCGGACCTGAAGAGCGCGATCTCCCGGTCGGCAAGCTCCCGCCAGTCCTCCCCGTCACGAGCGGCACGCTCCAGCAGAGGGTCGTCGACATCGGTCACATTCTGGACATACCGCACCTGCTTGCCGGCATCGCGCCAGGCCCGGACCAGCAAGTCCCAGCTGAGGTAGCCGAACGCGTGCCCGATGTGCGTTGCGTCGTAAGGGGTGATACCGCAGGCATAGAGCGTCGCCGTCGCGCCCGGTGCGGCGACGGCCAGCGAGCCGGTCGCGGTATCCCTGATCAGCGGCTCAGGGCCGGTTCCGGGCAGGTCGGGCACGGCAGGGGCAGGCCAGGACTCCATGGGCGTCAGGTTATCGCTAGCGCGGCCGGGCGAGCTCAAAGGCGTGCGCCAGCTCGATCAGCCGCGGCTCGCTCCAGGCGGGCCCGATAAACGACAAGCCCACCGGCAAGCCGCTGACCCGGCCTGCCGGAACGGTGATGGACGGGTAGCCAGACACCGCGGCCGGCCCCGACGTGCCCCAGGCGTGGTAGTCGCCGAGTACGTGGTCGGTCAGCCAGGCCGGGTGGCCGGTCAGCGTGATCAGCGCATCCAGCCGGTGAGTGGCAAGCGCCGCGTCCAGACCGTCGCGGGCTATCCGGTTCGCAGCCGACCGGGCCTCGAGATAACCGGCGTCGCCGAGGTCGCCGCTGGTTGCCTGCGCTGCCTCGAACAGTTCCTGGCCAAAGTGATCAAGGACGGCAGCCGCGTTCCCGCTGTTATAAGCAATCAGCCCGGCGAGATCAGCAGGGTGGTCACCGCCCAGCCCGGACAGGTAGGCGTTCATATCGTGCTTGAACTCGTGCGTCAGAGCCGCGAATTCCGGCTCACCCAACTGGTCGGCGCCGGCCAGTTCCACCGGGTCTACGATCACCGCGCCGTGCCCGCGCAGTACGGCTAGCGCCGACTCAAGCACCGCGATCGTGGCGGCTCCGGCCTGTGCTGAACCGGCTCGCCAGACACCGAGGCGCGCGCCGTCGAGGCCGGCCGGATCCAGGAACGACGCGTAGTCGGTCACGTGCGCCGCCGCAGCCTCAGTCGCCGGGTCGGCCGGATCGCCGCCGGCCATGGCAGCCAGCAGCACCGCCGCGTCAGCCACGGTGGACGCCATCGGGCCGGCGGTGTCCTGCGCGGCTGAGATCGGCACGATGCCGGACCGGCTGACGAGGCCCACAGTCGGCTTAATCCCGACAACGCCGCAGGCGGCGGCCGGCGAGACGATAGAACCGTCGGTCTCGGTCCCGACCGCGACGGGAGCCAGGCCAGCGGCCACTGCGATGGCCGACCCGGAACTCGAGCCGGACGGGCTGCGGCCGCTGCCGTGGGGGTTCACCGCCTGGCCGCCGAGGGTGCTCAGCCCGCTGCTCGACGGCCGGGAGCGGAAGTTCGCCCACTCCGACAGGTTCGCCTTGCCCAGGATCACCGCCCCTGCCGCGCGCAGCCGGGTTACCAGGAACGCGTCCGACGCTTCCGCGCCCAGCAGAGCAGGCGAGCCCGCGGTGGCCGGCAGCCCGGTGGCGGACACGTTGTCCTTGATCAGTACCGGGATGCCCTCAAGTGGCCCGCGTACCGTGCCGGCGCTGCGGCGCGCGTCGCTGGCTGCCGCCTCGGCCACGGCGCCCGGGTCCACGCTGATCACCGCATTGAGGGCCGGGTTAAGGCTGTCGATCCTGGCCAGGTAGAAGCTGGTCAGTTCGGCGGCAGTAATCGTGCCGCGCGCCAGAGCCTGGCCGAGGCTGGCCACGGTGGCGTCCGCGGCAGTCAGGCCGCTCGCGCCTACCGCCTGCTTAAGTGATTCAGTCAGCGACATGGTGGACAGAATAGGGGCATAGGCGGTTCGTCACCGGGGGGCCTTCGCTGTGAGTTCGTCGCCGAGGTCAGGCGTGCCCGGATTCGCGGGCCTGCCTGTGGTCGCGGCAGCAGTCTTCGCGGCGATGGCAGCGGCAGTGTTCGCCGGCTGCTCTAATACCAGCACGTCAGCGGGGAACGGCTCACCGCCGATCGAGGTTGAGTACGAGCAGACAGTCCGGGACGTCCTGCCGTCGGTCGTGCAGATCACCACTGGTAAGTCGACCGGGTCTGGTGTCGTTTACGACTCCCGCGGCGACATCGTCACCAACGAGCACGTGGTCGGGACTGCCAAGACGGTCAAGATCCAGGAATCAGTGGGCAATGTGGCACTGGCTGGGAAGGTCATCGGCACCTTTGCCCCGGATGACCTCGCCGTCATCCGGGCGGAAGGCAACGCCGACGGCCTGAAGCCGGCCAAGTTCGCGAACTCCGACCACGCGCAGATCGGCGAAATCGTGCTGGCCATGGGGAACCCGCTGGGCCTGACCGACAGCGTCACCCAGGGCATCATCTCCGCAACCGGCAGGATCGTCGGCGCTAGCGAGCCAGCCGGAGGCAAAGCACTGATCAGTGCCGCCATCCAGACCAGCGCCGCGATCAACCCCGGCAACAGCGGCGGCGCCCTCGTCACGCTGAACGACGAGGTCATCGGGATACCGACGCTTGCGGCCAGGCTGCCCGGTGAGAACGGCGCCGCGCCGGGCATCGGCTTCGCTATCCCCAGCAATACCGTGCGGGACATCGCCGATCAGATCATCAAGTCCGGGAAGGTCGTCACTGCCGGCCGCGGGACGCTGGGCATCACGGCGCAGACAGCGGCAAGCAAGTCCGGCAACCCGGCCGGAGTCGCTGTCATCGGGGTCGCCAGCAGCAGTACAGCTGCCGAGGCCGGCGTGCGGAAAGGCGACATCATCGTCGGCATCAACAACCACGACGTTGCCAGCCTTCAGCAGCTTGAGTCCAGGCTGTCTGACCTGAAACCGGGCACGACGGTCACGATCCGCTACACCCGCGACAGCCGCACCGTTCACAAGGGCAGCGGGAAACTCGGCACCCTGTCGTCCGGTTAGCGCTCGCGGGCTGGGCCTGCTTGCGCCTTAGAATCGGCCGGGTGACGATGCACATCGGCAGCCTGACTGCCGTTCCCGCCCTGGACCGCCCGGATCTGCTCAGTCCGGCTGTTGCCGCCGCGCTGGTCAGCCTGGAGGGCAAGCTTGCCGTCGCCGACATCGGCGTGGCCGAGATCGACCCAGCGCTCGCGGACACGGCCGCGTTCTGCGAGCGGTACGGGGTGGCGCCGGGCGAGTCCGCCAACTGCGTGATCGTCGCGGGACGCCGGGGCGGGGAGACCAGGATGGCTGCATGCATGGTGCTCGCCACCACCCGGGCGGACGTCAACGGACTGGTAAAGCGGGAACTGGATGTCCGCAAGGCATCGTTCGCGCCGATGGATCAGGCGGTCGAGCTGACCGGAATGGAGTACGGCGGGATCACGCCGATCGGGCTGCCGGCCGACTGGCCGGTGTTCGTGGACGCGGCGGTGGCGCAGGCCGACCGGGTTGTCATCGGCAGCGGGGTGCGGCGGTCGAAGCTGACCCTGCCTGGTGCCGCGCTGGCCAGTCTGCCGGGCGCGGTCGTGCTTGAGTCGCTCGGCCGGTAGCACCTGACGCTGCGTGCTACCTGAAGTTCACGGCAGCCACGAGACCTTGTGCGCGAGCGCGGCGTAGCCGACGAACGTCACCGCGTCGATGAGGGTATGCGCGATGATCAGCGGCGTTACCCGGCCCCACCGGCGGTACAGGACGCCGAAGATGACGCCCAATACCGCGTTCCCGATGAAAGCGCCGAAGCCCTGGTAGAGGTGGTAGGAGCCGCGCAGCACGGCGGCAGCGGCGATGGCCTTCCACGGCGCCCAGCCGAGCTGATCAAGCCGCCGGAGCAGGTAGCCGATGACCAGGATCTCTTCCAGCAACCCGTCGTGGGCGGCGCTGAGCAGCAGCACCGGGATCCGCCACCAGACCGCCGGCAGTGATTCCGGCACGATGTTCAAACTCATTCCAAGCCGGAACGCCGCTACATACAGGCCGAGCCCCGCACCACCGATGACGGCCGCGAGAACTGCGCCACGCAGCAGGTCCTTGCCCGGCTGGCTCGCATCCAGGCCGATGACTGAGGGACGCTCCCCCGACCTCGCCATCAGGTACAGCACGAGCACGACCGGAGTGAGCGCCTCGGCGATGCTGACGAGCTGAAGCGCCAGGTCGAGCCAGCTGACCGAGGACAGCGGGCCCACCAGCAGCGCCTGCTGGCTGCTGAGGGACTGCCGGGAGAGCAGCGCGCCGATCAGGTCCAGCAGCGCATTCAGGCCGCTGGCACCGAGCGAGACCGCGAAGACGGCGAAGATCTCCCACCGCAGGTAGCTTCGCGGCGGCAGGCTCAGGGTGGCGCGGTGCTGGCTTTCGGGGGCGCCCGGCGCCTCATAGGCGTTGGCGTCATCACCGGCAGTCACCACAGGAATGTAGCCGGTGCGCCCCGGTAAGCGAGCACTGGCAAGCCGGCAGCGGCTTAACCTGTACCGACTACGGGAGCAGTACTACGGCAGCAGGGCGGTGAGCCGCTGCCAGGCCAGCTCGGCGCCAGCGGCCAGGCAGCCGTCCACGATTGCCTCGGTGCCGAGGGCGCTGACCCGGACCTCCGGCGTGACCGGAGACAGCTTGCGCAGCTCGGCCTCGACTGCTGCGGCGAAGCCGGGGGCCTGCCCGATGCCGCCGCCGAGCACGACCAGGGCCGGGTCGATGACCGTGATGATCGCGCAGACCGCCCTGGCGATCAGCTCGGCCTCGCCTGCCACGACCGCGGCCGCGCGCTCGTCACCTGCCTGAGCGGCCTCGAAGACCCGGCGGGCCGACACTGGGCCGCGCATGCCGGCCCGGCGGGCAGCTCGCACCACCGCTGCGGCTGAGCCTGCCGCCTCCAGGGCGCCGCGGCGCCTGGCATCCTGCGGGTCGGAACCCTGACCGGCTGAGATCGGCATGAAGGCAATCTCGCCAGCGACGCCATGTACGCCGCGGTGCAGGTTGCCCTCGATCACCAAGCCCATGCCAATCCCAGTGCCGATGTGCACGAACGCGAACGTGCCCACATCACGCCCGTGCCCGTGGGCACGCTCAGCCAGCGTCGCAGCGTCAGCGTCATTTTCCACGACGAGCTGTCGGCCGAAGGCATCCCTGAGACCCTCGATGACGGCGGGCTTCCCCCACCCGGCCAGCTCGCCAGCCAGTGAAATCGTGTTGCGCCGCGGATCATAGACGCCCGGAGCGCCGATCACCGTCTGGGTGACTACCGACCGGTCGATGCCTGCCCCGGCGCACAACTCGTCCGCAAGAGCGACCAGTTCGGCTACCCGGCCGCTCGCACTTGACGCCCTCGCTCGCAGCGCCGACCGCGCGATCGCCGCGCCGGTCAGGTCCGCCAGCGCACCTCGCAGGTACTGGCGGCCGATGTCCAGACCGAGGACGTAACCAGCCTCGGGCCGCACTTCGTACAGCACGGCAGAGCGGCCCGGCATGCCGGTTCGCTGGCCCGCCTCGCGCACCAGACCCGAGCGCTCCACATTCGCCAGCGCCAGCGAAACCGTCGGCTTGGACAGTCCGGACACCCTGGCCAGCTCAGCCCGCGAGCAGGGGCCGAGCTGACGGATGTGCTGGAGCAACAGCTGCTCGTTCAGCGCGCGCAACAGCTGCGGCCGGGCCGCCTGACCTGCCCGCAGCTGCCCCGCCGCCTGCCCGCCGCCCTGCTGGGCGGCCGCCTGAGCCGACGGGAGACCAGCGACGTCCGCCGTCTCGTCTGGTTCGGTAGATGTCGTCACGGTCACGCCCTTATCCTCTCGCAATGCAGGTCAGAGGGCTATCGCCGGCGAATAGTGTCGCTGGCGCCCGCGACCGGGACACCGATCGCGGACCGATACCAAACCGTGCTTGTGAGTGTCTTGTATGCGCCACATAGTTAGGATACTGTCCTAACAATCTTTCCGGAATGACCGTCTGGAACGAACGCGAGAGACCCCCGCATGACGCACCCCCCAGTCTTGCTCGGCATCGACTTCGGCGGCACGAAGATCGCCGTAGCCGTCTGCGATCTCGGCGGCAACAAGCTTGCCTCCGTCGTCGTCGATAGCCTCGGCGAGCACGGCGCCCGCGTCAGCTTCGACCACGGGGTTCAGACAGCCAAAGCGCTGCTGGCCGAGAGCGCCGACGGCGCCCGCCTGGCAGCGGTCGGCGTCGCGACATTCGGCATCCCGTTCGAGGACCGGGTCGAGCTGGCCCCGGCCATCGACGGCTGGGAGGGTCTGGAACTCGGCCGCGAGCTTGGCGCGGCATTCCCTGGTGCCGTCATCAGGATGGCCACCGACACCAAGGCCGCTGCCCAGGCCGAAGCTCGCTGGGGTGCCCTGGCCGGCCTCGAGCCTGCGGTCTACCTCAACCTCGGCACCGGACTCGCGGCGGCGATCGTGACCGGCGGCCGGGTGTTGTCCGGCAGCCGCGGGGCAGCCGGCGAGATCGGCTACAGCTTGCGCGACCCAAGTGACGTCGGACGCGCCGGCGGCCTGCGGATCCCGCTCGAGGACATGGTCAGTGGCCAGGCGCTGCGACGGCGGGCCAGCGTGCTCAGGGCCGGCGCGCGCGGCGCCGGGCCGGACGGTGCCGGCCCGGACGGGGGCGGCCCGCAGGGGGGCGCCCCGGGCGGCCGGCCGCTGACCGCCGCTGAGGTGTTCGCAGCAGCAGCGTCGGACCCCGATCTGAACGACCTGATCTCCGACTTCGTGGATGAACTCGCGTTCCACATGGTGAACCTCGCCATCGCCATCAACCCGGCACGGATCGCGGTAGGCGGCGGCATGACCAGATCCTGGGACCGCATCGAGCCACGACTGACCGAGGCCCTGCGGGCTGGCGTGCCCTACCCGCCCGATCTAGTCCTCGCGCATTTTCCGCACGACGCACCACTACTGGGCGCTGTCGCCCTCGCCGTCGACGCCGCCTCCGGGACCCCCCGACTTCAGGCGGCGCCTGCCCCGGAAATCCCCCACCCAGATGGTGAGGCCGGGTCAGTCACCACCACAGATAACGCACGTACCACAACTGGCATCGGCCATTCGTCGTGAGCATCCACGGTTCGAAACCTCATGCCACCCGCGGGTCCGCCGGAACTCCGACGGCCCCGTCCCTGCCGTTGCGTCGGGCGGGCCAGCACGACCCCGCCCAGCGGAGGACTCATCCGTGAAGGGCGAGAACATGAGACCCCCGAAGTCGATCGTCGCCGTGCTGGCAACAGGCCTGCAGGCGGCCGCTTGCAGCAATTTCCCGGCGCCTTACCCCACCGAAGACGTCCGGGTCGTCCGGGGCGCTGACGTCCCATCCACCATGCTCAGGGAAGGACTACGGTCGTGAGACGCAATAGATCTGTCGCGCTCGCCGCGGCGCTCTGTGCGGCAGGGCTGGTAGCGGCGGGCTGTGGCAGCAGCAACAGCCCGGCCGGCAGCAGCGGTTCCGGCAAGCCGCTGATCATCAGCGACGTCACCGGGGCGAACTGGAACTGCCAGTTCAATCCGCTCAGTACGAACTGGCCGGAAGGCGGCCCCAGCGAGACGGGGGTCATCTACGAGCCACTGATGTTCGTGAACGCGCTGCAGACAGGGACTCAGGCCAGCAAGGGAATCCACCCGTGGCTGGCGACCAGCTACAGCTGGAACTCCAGCCTGACCGCGCTTACCTTCACGATCCGCAAGGGTGTCAAATTCAGTGACGGCACTCCGCTGACGCCTGCGGACGTCGCGTTCTCGTTCAATGTTCTGAAGGAGAACGGCGCACTCGACCTTCAATCGCTGTGGAAGGCCGAGGGCGGGCCGCTCACGAGCGTGACCACCTCGGGCGATACCGTGACGCTGAACTTCGACGCGCCGTCGCCAACGTACTTCTACTACGCGGCCGGCAAGCAGCCCATCCTTCCGGAGCACATCTGGTCGAAGATCCCGGCGTCCAAGATGCCGACCTACCCCGACAACCACCCGGTCGGCACCGGCGCTTACGTGGTCGGGAGCTGCAGCTCCACGAACCTCGTCTACAAGGCCAACCCGCACTACTGGCAGCCAGGTAAGCCCGCTGTCAAGACAGTGGAGTGGCCGGCCTACCTCAACAACACCGTTGGCAACAACTGCCTCACCAACGGCCAGTGCCAGTGGGGCGGCCAGTACATCCCCAACATCAATCAGACCTACATCGCCAAGAACCCCAGCGCGTATCACAACTGGGCCCCGTCGGTGAGCTCAGTGACCCTCGACATCAACCTGGGGCTGAAAAACAGCCCGCTGGACAACGTCAAGGTCCGGCAGGCGATGGCGCTGGCGATCAACCGGAACCAGGTCGGTGCCATCGGTGAGACCGGTAGCGAAGCAGGCGCCTTCCAGGACGGCGTCGCTGCCTCCTTCCGCAGCGGCGGCTGGGTGGACCAGGCGCAGGCCAACTCGTATTACAACGACTACGCCTTCAACCAGACGGAAGCCGAGCACCTTCTGGCCCAGGCGGGCTACTCCAAAGTGGTCGGCGGCGTCCGCGAAAACAGCGCTGGCCAGAAGCTCTCCTTCACCATGGTGAACAACGGCGGCTACTCCGACTGGGTGGCCGACGGAACCGTGATCGTCCAGCAACTCGCGAAGGTGGGCATTCAGGTCACGCCCCGTAACGAGAGCGGAAACGCATGGAGTTCCGACATGAGCCTGGGCCACTTCGACCTCGGGATCAACGACCAGACGAGCGGTCCCGGTCCTGAGTTCGAAATGCGCCAGTGGCTGTTCTCCGGGAACACCGCGCCGATCGGGAAGGCCGCGTCGACCAACTTCGGGCGGTACAGCAACGCGGCGACGGACGCGCTCTTCAACGCCTACGGCAAGACCAACGACCTGAGTACCCAGCAGTCCATCGTGTCCAAGCTGGAGAAGGTCCTGCTGGCGGACGTGCCGTACATTCCCGTCCTGACGGCCGTCTCCTGGGACCAGTACAACTCCGCCCAGTTCACTGGCTGGCCCACCGCCGCGAACCCGTACTCCCAGGGCCAGACCGCCTATCCCGACTGGGGCTGGGTGCTGCTCAACATCAAGCCCAC
>DASXIA010000534.1:0-23294 GCA_036488155.1 Streptosporangiaceae bacterium
GGGCTGCAGCTTCGGGTAGCAGCTCCGGCCTGTCAGGCTCGCGGGCGGGCAGAGTGATCTCCAGGGTGGTGCCGGCACCAGGCGAGCTGTGCAGATTGAGGCGGCCACCAAGCGCTTCCGCCCTGTCCCTGAGGCCGACCAGGCCGGAGCCGTGGCTGAAGTCCGCGCCGCCACGCCCGTCGTCGCGGACGCGCACGTAGAGGGCGCCGTCACGTTCGGCCACCTCAATGTCGGCGGCGGTGGCGCGGGCGTGCTTGGCGGCGTTAGTGAGGGCCTCGGAGACCGCGTAGTAGGCAGCGATCTCGACCGGGTCGGGGAGCCGTCCTTCTATCTGGATGTCGAGATGGACGGGAACGGCAGACCGGCGGGCCAGCGTCTTTAGGGCCGGCACCAGGCCGCCCTCGGCCAGGATGGCAGGGTGCAGGCCGCGGGCGATCTCGCGCAGCTCGTCCAGGACGCCGTCCAGCCCGGCAGCCGCGCGGCCCAACTCCGGTCCTGGGTCACCGGTCCCGGCCGCGGCGGCCGCCTCTGCGGCGCGCAGGTCCAGGGCGAGGGAGACCAAGCGCTGCTGGGCGCCGTCGTGCAGGTTGCGTTCGATCCGGCGGCGGGTGGCATCGGCTGTGGCCACGATCCGGGCCCGCGAGGCGGTCAGGGCGGCCTGGGCTTCGGCGTTGGCGATCGCGGTACCGGCCAGTTCGGTGAACCCGGCCAGCCGCGCTTCGGTACCTGCGGGCAGCGGCCCCGCGCGGGATGCCACGACCATGACGCCCCACTGCCGCCCCTCGACGCGCACCGGCACGCCGACCGCCGCGCGAATGCCCAGCTCGCGGGCGGCCTCGCCGGCGGGACCCGGGATGCCGGCGTTGTCGTCTATCCGCGCCGGACGGCCGGTCTGCAAGATCATCGTGTGCATGTTCTGCCGTTCGAGGCTCCACCGGGTGCCGACGTGGCAGACAGGGCCGGTGCTGTCCCAGGCGGCAACCACCCTCATCCCGCCGTCGGGGTCGTACCGGCCCATCGCCGCGTGATCGGCATCCAGCAGCCGCCCGGCTTCCTCAGTTACCGCGGTGAGCACCTCGGCCGGCGGCGCCGCGTGGGCGACCAGCGTCGCCACCCGCCGCAACGCCGCCTGCTCCTCGGCGAACCCGCGCAGTTCCACGCGGGCCTGGGCGTTGGCGATCGCAGTGGCGGCTAGCTCGGTGAACCCGGCCAGCTGCGCCTCGGTGCCGGCCGGCAGCGGCCCCGCGTGGGATCCAACGGTCATGACGCCCCACAGTCGCCCCTCGACATTGACCGGCACGCCGACCGCCGCGCGGTACCCGAAGCCCCGCAGGGTGTCGGCGATCGGACCTGAGGCGTCGGTGTAGTCGTCGACCCGCGCCGCCCGGCCGGTCTGGAACACCAGCGTCGGCACATTACGCCCGCCGAGGCTCCACCGGCTGCCGACCGGGAAGGCAGCGCCGGTGCTGCGCCACGAGGCGACCACCGCTTTCGCGCCGTCCGGGTCATACCTGCTGATTGTCGAGTAGTCGGCGCCTAGCACTCGCGCCGCCTCCTCGGCAACCGCGGCGAACACCTCCTCCGGTGCCACCCCGCGAGCCACGAGCGTCGCCACCCGCCGTAGCGCCGCCTGTTCCCCCGCGATCCGGTCATCCCCGGCTCGCCTCGGCAAGACCGCCATCTCCTGAAGTCTATCCAGGTCGGCATTGTGCCTGGTCAGACGGCAGATTGGGAGCACGCGGCAGGGTCGGCAAGGCCAACGCGCTCGCGGAGGCGGTTACCCTGGCAGATCGCTTCGCCACTCTGCGTGCCTGGTCGGTGCAGACCAGCACCTACGCCTCAGAACAGCCGATCTCGGACACCGCACTGCCAGTGACGACGGCGTTAGGAGGGCATGTTCGATTGGTTGGACGCCCGAGCGCCAGGAGACGACCACATGATGACAGTTAACGCGCCCTTCCGGGCACCTGAGCGCCCCCGCGCGCAACCTAACGACTTGCTGCCGCTGGGTGACTGGCTCCGGCATCACACCCTGCGCAGCTGGACGGTGTGGCTGTTCCTGGCGTTGATCTGCGTGCCGCCGATCGCGCTCGTCATCTTGGGTGCGAGGCCGAGCGTCCGCACCTTCGATGGGGTTGCCTGGATCTTCGCTGCGTACTTCGCCATCGCCTGGCTGTTGCTGCTCGGGGTGATTATCCGCCCGGAACAGGTAACCAGACTGATGCTGGTCGTGCTGACGGTGATCGCGCTGGCAACGCAGGTCCCGCTAGCGGTCACGCTTGAGGTCGCGCTCCATGGCAGCAATGCGAACCTGGGCCCGAGCATCTTCACGGTCGGCATACCGGAAGAACTCGCCAAGGCCCTGCCGGTAATTGCGATAACGCTGATCTACTGGCGCCGCCGCCGAAGCCTCATGCCTCGCGACTACCTGTTCCTCGGCGCAGTCAGCGGGCTTGTCTTTGGCGCAAGCGAGGTCGTCCATTACTTCACTGTGAACGGAGTCGCTGCGTTCTATTCGACGGTGAAGTCGGACACTCCGTCGATAAGCCGGCTGATCAACACAGGGCATCCCGCATCAAGCTCAGTTTTCTCCGTGCTGATCGGGCCGGTGCTGTTCTTCATACTCGAGTTCGTCTGGCGGTTCCTCACGGACCCGATCACTCATGCCTGCTGGTCTGGCCTGACCGGCTACTTCATCGGGCTCGCCGCGACAGGCCGGCACAAGTGGTACCAAGTCGCCTGGATCGGAGTCGCCATCGCAGCTATCCTGCACGGGCTAAACGACTGGAGCCGGGTGAACGGCCACCCAGTGTGGATCATCGTCGTCTTGCTCAGCGGCATTCTGTTCCTGGGCTATGCGAAGATCGGATCCCGAGGCGACCTGCATTTCGAGGCTGGCAGCTTGTCGGCCATCCGGCTGCAGGGGACATGGGCTCGGCACGCGCTCGCATCGGCGGCCCGGCAAGCCGACGGACAGGACGCCGCACGCCCGCCGGCAGCGACGGTGGGCCAGCCCGTCCCTGCCGT
Source organism: Streptosporangiaceae bacterium (assembly GCA_036488155.1). Classification (GTDB taxonomy): domain Bacteria; phylum Actinomycetota; class Actinomycetes; order Streptosporangiales; family Streptosporangiaceae; genus JAJYUU01. The sequence continues at coordinate 3,028 of DASXIA010000534.1, forward strand.
GCCAGCCCAGAGCAGGCGCGTAAGACCTTGGTGGGAGCACTAGCCACCGGCTTGTCCGGGACGGCTATCGATGGGCTGACGGCAGGCTCTTGCGCATGACAGAGGCCGCCAGGCCGTCAAAGTGATCGTGCCGGAGTACCTGCCATCCAATCCGCGTGTAAAGCCGCTCCGCCGCTGAGTCGCGCTCTGTGTACAGGTACAGGACGCCATCTCCGAGCGCGGCCGCCCAGGCTTCGCAACGGGACATCAGCAGCGTCCCGTAGCCGCGCCGCCGGGCGGGTGGGTCTACGTAGAGGCCCTTGATCCACGGCGACAGTTCCGCTACTGGCGCATGCCCCGGCATGTCAGTCTCGACCAGGCAGACCGCCCCGACCGGCGTACCCGCTTCGACTGCCACCAGAGTGCCCGGCATGTGGTCCGCGCCAGCTTGCCGCGCCAGCGCGGCCGTCCATGCACTGACGGTCCCGCCGGGATCGGTGTGGCCCCACTCCTGCCAGTGCCATCCCGCGACTACCGGGACGAACTCGGGATAGTCACTCAGCGCTGTTACCAAAGTATCCATCCCCCCTTCCTACCGGAGAAATGCCGTAAATGGCTACCGGACCTCAGACCCGCAGGGTCGGCGTATGCCGTAGCGGCTCGCGGGTAAAACGGCCTGCGGGACGGAGCGTCGGCGCACTTGGACTAACCGAAAGGGATCGGCTATGAACAGCACAATGCGGGCCGTTCAGGTCAGTAAGGCCAATGCCCCGTTGCGCATCGTCGACCTGCCGCAGCCCAGCCCGGGTCCGGGACACGTCCGCATCGCTGTCGAGGCATGCGGAGTCTGCGCCACTGACGCGAATATGGTGCAAGGCCTGTTCGGCGACCAGGTGTTCCCGCTCACTCCCGGACACGAGATCGCTGGCCGCATCGAGATGCTCGGCGAGGGCGTCGAGGGCTGGGAACCAGGCGAACGGGTGGCTGTGGGCTGGTTCGGCGGCAACGACGGCACATGCCAGGCTTGCCGCGAGGGTGACGCGATCAACTGCGAGCACCTGCAGGTGCCGGGTCTGGCCTACCCTGGCGGATACGCCGAATCTGTCGTGGTTCCCACGAGCGCACTGGCTCGCATCCCGGACGAGCTGAGCTTCGTCGAGGCCGCCCCGATGAGCTGCGCCGGAGTAACCGTGTTCAGCGGGCTACGCCGCACATCCGCTGAGCCCGGCGATCTCGTCGCTGTCCTCGGGATAGGCGGCCTTGGACACCTGGCTGTCCAGTTCGCCGACAAGATGGGCTTCGACACGATCGCCATCGGCCGCGGCGCTGATGGCGAGGAACCCGCCCGGCAACTCGGCGCACGGCACTACATCGACGATGAGGAGCAGGACATGGCCCAGGCGCTGCAAGCCCTGGGCGGCGCCAAGGTTGTCATGGCGACTGTCGCTGCGCCGGCGGCGATGTCGGCCGCGGTTGACGGCCTGCGTGCACGGGGCGAGCTCGTCGCCATCGGCGTCTCGCCGAAGAACATCGAAGTCAGCCCGATGCAGTTGATTACCGGGGAGAAGACGCTCCACGGCCACGCATCCGGCACGTCACAGGAGGTCGAGGAGACGATGCGGTTCGCAGCGCAGTCCGGGGTCCGGTGCGTCAGCGAAGTGGCGCCGCTGCAGGACGCGCCGCGGGCCTACGACAATCTGGTGCACGGAACGGTCCACTACCGCGGCGTGCTCACCCCGGCCGGCGCGACCGCCTGACGCCTGCGGTGCGGCAAAGCTGTCAGACGCTCACACCCGGTGGAGCTGACGCAGAGCCTCGCGCTGCTCGCGGCCTCGCACGGCTGGCGCAGGTGCGACACGGTCGAACCGGACTGGCAAGTGCCTCGGCCCACGCAGAAGCGGATTTGGCCGGTATGGCGGCGGATCGCTAACCAGCCGGAGATTCTCTAGCCGCCGCGCGAGTTCTGGCAGAGCGATCTGTGCCTCGGTCCGGGCCAGCGGAGCTCCGAAACAGTAGTGGATCCCGCCGCCGAAGCCAAAGTGCTCGTTTTGCGGTCGGTCCGGGTCAAACACGTCAGGGTGCGAAACGCTGCCGGGGTCGCGACTGCCGGCAGCCAGCACCAGGACGATCGGTGCGCCCTTGGGGATGGTCGTTCCCGCGACGTCGATGTCATCGATGGCCGTCCGGTTATTGAGGAATTGCACCGGCGGTTCGTAACGCAGCAGTTCCTCGACTACCCGAGCGGACAGCTCGGGCCGCCGGCGCAAGCGTTGCAGGACTTCGGGGTAGCGCAGCAGGGTGAGCATGCCGTTGGCGATGATGTTGACGGTGGTTTCGTGGCCGGCGATCAGCAGCAGGGCCATGTTGGTCATGAGTTCTTCACGGGAGAGCCGGCCCTCCGGTCCGTCGTCGGTGACCAGCTCGGACAGCATGTCCCTGCCGTGGCGGTCCCGGTCGGCATCGGCTAGTTCCCCGAAGTAGGCGCCGAGTTCGGCGTTGACCTCCTCACGCCGGCGTTGGCGCGTGGGAAAGTCGCCGGTCGTGGGATCGATGGCGGAGATGATTGCGTCGGCCCAGGCGCGGAAACGTGGCTGGTCCTCGAGAGGCACGCCAAGCAGCTGGCAGATGACCGCGACCGGAAATGGATAGGCGACCTCCCCGACAAGGTCAGCCTCGTTGCGGTCAGCCAGCTTGTCGATAAGGCTGCCGACGATCTCGGCCATATCGGGCATCATTGAGGTGATCCGGTCCGGGTCGTGCGGCGGCCCGAAGTGCCGCGTTAGCAGCCGGCGTATCCGGTCGTGCTCAGGCGGGTCGAGTGCGATGAAGAAGGGCGGCAGCCCGGTCACCGTGTTCTCGTCGGTCCCTGGGTAGTCGGGGCGATTGCGCAGATCGGAGCTAACCCTGGGATCGTGGAGCAGCGCCACGATCTCCCGGTAGGTGCTGACGACGTAGCTGCCGTCGTCGGCGCGGCTCACCGGTGTCCGGCGCAGTTCGGCGTACAGCGGGTACGGATTCGCCCGGTTGCCGAAATCGAGGATCTGGTCAAACACGCTGGCCGGCGGCATGGCGACCCTTTCGCTGCTCTGGGAGCCTCGCGCTGGGCCGACGTCCACGCCAGACGAGCTCAGCGCGCCGTTCGCTCGGATCATGGCCCGTGACCACCACCGTGGCTTGGTCAGTGAACGTCGCCTTGGCGGGTACTCCAGCTGGAACAGGCCGTCTCTCCTGAGGCTGGTCCACGCCGCGGAAATCGGGCGGGAACGGCGCTGAGCGCTCGATCAGGCCCTGGTAGAACTCCAGCCACTTCGCCTGGCCGAAGGCGACAGCGCCGGTGACCCGGCCCCGGTACCCGTACACGGCAACGAACCTGCGGTTGGCAGCCGACCCCTGCGCGATGACGACCTCGTCTGCGAACGTAGGAACGCCCACCGACTTAATCTCGGTGTCGAACTGGGTCGACCAGAAACTGGGGATAGCTAGGTGTGCCCATCGGTCGGTCTGGGAGCTGATCATGTTGTGCGCCGCTATCTCGGCCTGCGCAACCGCGTTGCCCCAGTGTGCGAGCGAGAGAAATTGGTAGTTGTACAGCGGGTGCGGGAAGCGGGCGACGTCTCCCGCCACGAAGACATCGTCGGTGATCATGGCGTCACTCGTGAACGCCCGTGTGCCCGCATCGCAGGCAAGCCCCCACGGGCCAACCGCGAGCCCGGAACCTTCGAGCCATTCGACATTGCGGAGGCTGCCGAGAGCGACAATGGCCACGTCGACGTCGAGCTCGGTGCCATCGGACAGCTGGGCGCTGTGCAGCCGACCGGCGGAGTCGCCCTCCAGCGCGGTAACCGACACGCCGCAGCGCAGATCAACCCCGTGATCTCGCTGCATGTCCGCGGCGATCGCGCCAATCACTCGACCAAGCGCCCCAACCAGCGGCGCCGGGCCGCGTTCGACGACGGTCACCGCCAGGCCAAGCCCGCGGCAGACGGAAGCGACTTCGGACCCGATGAAGCCGCCGCCAATGACCAGTACCCGCCGCGGCGCGGCGGCCAGTCGCTGCTGCACACCGGCCGCGTCCTTGCGAGTGTCCAGCACGAACACCCCGTCCAGCGCAGTCTCGGCCGGATTGGGCCACGGCCGTGGCCGCACGCCGGTAGCGATGAGTAGCCGGTCGAACCCGACTTCCGCACCGTCAGCGAGGCGGACCAGCTTGCGGCCCAGGTCGAGCCCGGTCGCGGCGACGCCGAGCCGCCATTGCGCGTCCAGCCCGGCCGGCTCGGGCAGCGCGGTACGCTCCGCGGGCACCCACCCCTCGAGGACCTGCTTAGAGAGCGGCGGCCGGTCATAGGGCTCATGAGCTTCGTCGCCGATCAGCGTCAGCGAACCGGTGAAGCCCTGACGACGCAATGTGTCAGCTGCTTTAAGACCCGCCAGCGATGCGCCGACGATCGCGATGCTCCCGGTGCGCCGGAAGGCGTCCTCGTCGCTGCGCGGAGCCGGGATAGCCGGGCGGGACGCGTAGCTCAACGCTGCCCCGTCGACCCGCATGGCCTGAACCGGACACGCGGCTGCCGCACGGAGCACCTGATCCCGCTGCCAATCGCCGGGCTCGGGGTCGTACCAGAGCGCCTCGTCCCCCTGCATCCGGAACACGTCCGGCGCGAGGAATGCGCACTGCGCATATCCCTGACAGCGCGTAAGGTCAACCACGAGTCTCAAGGCAATCCCCCGTGGATCAGGCCCCGTATCGGCACAGACCGGGCGGCGGCTGACCGTGACCGACTAGAGCCCTTCCCCGCCGCCGCAAGGCGAACCCTCAGGTAGCGAGGTTGCCCGCGATGAAGATCCTCCATACCAGCGACTGGCATGTCGGCAAGGTGCTCAAGGGGCACGACCGATCCGACGAGCACGCGGCCGTGCTGCGCGACATCATCCAGACGGCCAGGACCGAAGATGTCGATCTTGTGCTGGTCGCCGGGGATCTGTTTGAGACGTCAGCGCCCAGCCCGAAGGCTCAGGGCATGGTCATGCGCGCGCTGCTCGCGCTGCGCGAGGACGGCCGCCAGGTGGTCGCCATCGCCGGCAACCACGACAACGCCGCCTTGCTTGACGGCGTGTACCGGCCCGTGCTCGGCGAACTGGGGCTGCACGTCCTCGGCACGCCCAAGGCGCCGGGCTCTGGCGGCACGCTCCGCCTGACCGTCCGCAATGGCGAGCAAGCCTGCGTGGCGGCAATGCCGTTCCTGTCCCAGCGATACGCGGTCCGGGCAGCGGAACTGATACTGCACGAGGCTGCCGAGCACGCGCTGGACTACACGCGCCGGGTCGCGGCCATCGTCAGTGCTCTCACCGCGGAGTTCAGCACCGACAGCGTGAACATCGTGATGGCTCACGCCACCTTGCTCGGCGGCCGTCGCGGTGGCGGCGAGCGAGACGTGCAGACCGCCTTCGAGTACGAGGTGCCCTCGAGCATCTTCCCGTCCTCCGCGCACTATGCCGCACTCGGGCACCTGCACAGGCAGCAGGAGATCCCGGCGCCGTGTCCGGCGTTCTACTCAGGCTCGCCGCTGGCGATCGACTTCGGCGAGGAAGCGAACGAGCCAGGCGCGCTGATCGTGACAGCGGCGCCCGGCATCCGGGCCGACGCCCGCAGGGCGGCCATCACCGGCAGCCGCAGGCTGCGTACCCTGCGTGGCTCACTCGACCAGGTCATCGCCGAAGGCGAGCAGGCGGGCGACGCATACCTGCGGGTCATCCTGGCCGAGTCAGCCCGGGCCGGCCTCGGAGACCTCGTCAGGGAGAAGCTGCCCAACGCGCTGGAGGTGCAACTCGATGACGCGCACCGGACCAGGCCAGGCACGCACGGCAGCGACAAGCCGAGCCGGGCCGGCCGGACCCCGTTGCAATTGTTCGGCGATTACCTCAAGGAGCAGGACGTGGCCGACGAGCGGGTCGAGCGCATGTTCGCCGGACTGCTCGACGAGCTGACGACGCAGCCATCGCGGTCCGCCGACGAATGACGGCGCGTTCCGCCAGACTGGTGCGGTGCGCCCGCTACGTCTTCTGCTCGACGGCTTCGGTACCTACCGGAACGAAACCCAGATCGACTTCGCCGATGTCGACTTCTTCGTGCTGGTCGGGCCGACCGGCTCGGGCAAGAGCACCGTCATCGACGCGCTCTGCTTCGCGCTGTACGGCACCGTGCCACGCTGGGATAACGAGAAGGAAGTGCGCAACGCACTGGCGCCGTCGGCTAACGCCTGCCGCGTCAGCCTGATCTTCGAACTGGCCGGTGAGCGTTACGTCGCCGCGCGATCGCTGCAGCGCGGCAAGCAGGGCCAGGTCACCACGAAGGCAGCCCGCCTGGAGCGGCTCGATGCCAGCATCCCGCCGCACGCGCCGCTGCAGGACATCCTGGAAGCCAGCGTCGAGCAGCTCGCCGAAGGCCCGGACAACGTCAAGTCCCGCGTGCAGGAGCTGCTCGGCCTCAGCTACGAGCATTTCACCCAGTCCGTGATGCTGCCGCAAGGCGGCTTCGCGGACTTCCTGCGCGCGACGCCAGCGAACCGCCAGCGGCTGCTCGTCGAGCTGCTCGCGTTCGGCGTCTACAAGGAGATCGGCCAGCGCGCCCGCGAGCGGGCCGAGATCGCCAGGAACCGGTCCGACCTCGCCCAGCAGGCCCGCGACCAGCTCGCTAACGCTACCGAGGCAGCGGAGGCGGAAGCGGCCAGCCGGTTCCGCGACCTCGGCAAGCTCACCGATGCGGTGGACAAGAGCCTGACGGACCTGGCCGAGTTGCACAAGCAAGCCGAGGCGGCGCGGCAAACCTCTCTCACTACCGGGAACGAGGCCGCACTACTCGCCGCCCTTCGCATGCCCCCGGAGGTCGGAGGTCTGTCCGAGCAGATCTCCGCCGCCCAGCTACTCGTCGTGACAAGCCGGGAGCGGCGCGACGAAGCCGACCAGCTCGCCGAGGCAGCCGGGCATACCCGAGGGAAGCTGCCGGACAAGGCCGCGATTCAGCAGAAGCTCGGCATGTACGCGCTCCGGCGGGAGCTGACCGCTGAATCCGAGGCGCAGCATGCGGCGCTGCAGAGCTGTCACGCCGCCGAGGAGCACTCTGCCGCTCAGCTGAAGGCAGCCGGCGAGGCGCTCGATCAGGCGCAGGGCACGCTGACGGCGGCGCGCCGGGCACACGCAGCAGCGGACCTGGCGGTGTCACTGCACGCCGGCGACGACTGTCCGGTCTGCCGCCAGCGCATCCTGACCCTGCCAGCCCGCGAGGCTCCTTCGGACTTGAATGCGGCAGAGGCAACGGTGAAGACCGCTACATCGGCGCAGCGCAAGGCAGACGCGGCGCATCGGGACGCCGGCAACGCCACGGCCGCAGCACGTTCGACGCTGGCCGGAACGCAGGCCAGGCTGGACAAGGCCGCGCAGGTCATGGCCGACATCCCGGCGGAAGCCGAGCTAGCCACCGGGCTCGAGGCAATCGCCGCTGCCGATGACGCCGTCACGAAGACGCGAGAGGTGGCCACCGCGCGGCAGACCGAGCTCGCGGCAGCGGAGCAAGCCCGCGGTGCGCTCGTCGCCGACGAGCAGCGCGCATGGGCGGCACTCAGCACGGCCAGAGACAGTCTCGTCGGCCTCGGCGCGCCAGCGGTCGGCCGTCAGGTCGCAGCCGACGGGGCCGGTGCCAGCGACCTTGCTTCCGCCTGGGCAACCTTGGTCACCTGGGCGGACGCCGAATACGACAAACGCAAGGCCCGCCAGCCCGAACTCGACGAGGCGGCCGCCCGCGCCCAGCAGCAATTCGAGGACGCCATGGCCGCCCTAGTCAGTCTGCTCGCCGGAAGCGGCATCACCGACGCGAGCGATCCGGCAAAGATTCCGAGCACGGTTGCCGCGCACCGGGTCCGGGCCGAGACGGCGCTGCAGCAGATCCGCGCGGACCGGAAGAAGGCAGCTCAGCTCGACAAGCAGATCGCCGCTTACCGCGAGGACGCCCAGGTCGCGAACATGCTGGGCAACCTGCTCAGGGCGACCTCGTTCGAGCGGTGGCTGTGCAGCGAGGCACTCGACTCGCTGGTCCGCGAGGCATCGGCGACGCTGCTGGAGCTGTCCGGGGGCCAGTACGAACTAGACCGGGACGAGCGCAACGACCTTGTGGTGATCGACTACGAGGACGCCGGCGCGAGGCGCCCGGTCCACACGCTATCGGGAGGCGAAACCTTCCAGGCCTCGCTGGCGCTCGCTCTTGCCCTGTCCCGCCAGGTCATCGGCCTGTCGGCGGGGATGCGTGAGCTGAACTCGATGTTCCTGGACGAGGGATTCGGCACGCTGGACAGCGACACGCTGGACACGGTTGCGAGCACCCTCGAGCGGCTCGCGGCAGACTCAGATCGCATGGTAGGAGTCATCACGCACGTTGCCGAACTCGCCGAGCGAGTGCCGGTGAAGTTCGTGGTCAGCCGGACTGGCACGACATCGACGATCGTCAAGGAGCGCGGGTGACGGCGGCGTTCTCGGTCGATCCGTGGGATCCGAGCTACGGCATGGCCTACGGCGAAGAGATGAGCGGCGAGTCGCTGCAGGAATCCAGCGCGGAACTCGGGCTCGATCTAGAGTTGCCGGCCGATCAGTGGCGACCGTTGACGGCTGACCCGGAACTGCCCGTTCCCGCTACCATTTTGTTCCTTGACGGCGTGCGCCGCATCGATGCGCGCGTCTGGGTGCATGGCACCGACCCTCAGCCGTCCGCCGGGATCGCTGCGTCCTACGCGGCCGGCCTGGTCTGCCTCAACGGCTCGGCGCGGATCACCGACGTGGCCGTCGAGCGCGGCCTGTTCACGTCCGCCCCGGACGCGGCGGACATCGAAGCCCGGCACGCGGTCTACGTCGCGAGCAAGGCGCCGGGTCCGGGCATGGACAAGCTCTCGCTCGCCCTGCAGCAGCATCTCAGCGATGCCGAAGTCCGGCTGGCGCTGCTGTTCAGGAAGGAGCATCCGGATGCTCACGACCTGCTCTTCGTGGACGGCCCGCTGCGCGGCAGGACGCATCTGGATCGCACGATCGGCTTCATCAAGACTCACCACACCACGTACCTGCCGGCCGAGCAGGCCGCGGTCGTCAGTCAGTTGCGGCCCGGCCAGCGCACTCCCGCCTTCGCGATGGGCACCTCCTGGCGCCGGAACTCCTGGTACCTGCGCCTGGATGGCTCGTCCGGCGCTCCCTGGTCGGGCGTCGTCCGGCTGGAGTGCTCGGCTGACCTGCCAGGTCCGGAGGTCACGCGGCTAGCGGATCTGAGCGCGCTGGTGCTGCCGCCGCTGGCCAGTTCGCCGCACAAGGACCCGCGCGCCCCGCAGAACCTTGTCCCGATCGGCGGTCTGGAGCGCGAACTCCGGCGTCGTCTCGGCGATCAGCAACTGCTGTACCGCTCGCTGCGCGCCGCAGCCGCCGGCTAACGGCCGTTCGCGCCCACTCGCTTGGGCGCCGGTCACTTGTGCTGCCGCAAATCGACACCCTGACGGTTTGGTGACTTCTGCTGGCTGATTTGCCGCTTATGTGGTCACCAAACATTCAGGGTGTCTGTTTCCACGCGCGGATATCGGTCAAGGGTTAGGGCGTGGACAGCATTGCCGATATGGGGGGCACCGGGGGATGGGGCCCTGCTCATCCGCCGGGAGACGATGAACCGGTCTTCGGGGCGCCTTGGCAGGGCCGGGCGTTCGCGCTGGCGCTGCTGTCCGTGCGGGTATCGGGGCAGAACATCGACGCTTTCCGGCACGCGCAAGAGCGCCTGGACCGGGCCGCCTACCTCGATGACGGCTACTTCGGCCGGTGGCTAAACGCTGCGGAGTTGCTGCTTACCGACAGCGCCATCCTGGCGCCGGGTGCGATCAATGCCCGCGCCCGGAACCTGAAAGGCGAAGATACTGAGGAACCAACGGTCCCCGAACCTGGCCGGCCCGATTACGAGCCGACTGCCCCGGGCTCGCTGCGCACCGTGGACACCGCCCCTGCCTTCTGTGTCGGCGAGCGAGTGCGTGCCAGGGATTCCTCCCCGCCCGGGCACACCAGGCTGCCGGGTTATGTGCGGGGACATACCGGCGTTGTGGAGCTCATCCAGCCGGCCGCTGTCCTGCCGGACACCAACGCGCACTTTGAGGGCGAGAACCCGCAGTACGTCTATTCGGTGAGGTTCGGCTCCCGGGAGTTGTGGGGTGCCGACACCGAGCCCTTCGCGGTCACCGCGGAACTGTACGAGAGCTACCTGGAGACAGCCTCATGACCACTACGAGCGGATCGGGGGGACGCATTCCCCCGGCCCTGCGCACCGAGGCGCTGGAGCAACTGCTCACCGAGCGGGGCCTCATCGACCCCAAAGCGATGAACGAGATCATCACCGACTACGAGACCAACGTGGGCCCGCTTAACGGCGCCAAGGTCGTCGCTAAGGCGTGGACTGACCCGCAGTACCGCCAGCGGTTGCTTGAGGACGGCACCGCCGCCATCAAGGAGCTGGGCTTCTCGGGACGCCAGGGCGAGCACATCGTCGTTGTGGAGAACACCGCGACCACCCACAACGTGGTGGTGTGCACGCTGTGCTCGTGCTACCCGTGGCCGGTCCTCGGCCTGCCTCCCGGCTGGTACAAGGACCCCGCCTACCGTTCGCGTATGGTCAGGGAGCCGCGCACGGTGCTGGCCGAGATGGGACTCGAGCTCGCCGACAATGTGCAGATCATCGTCCGCGACTCCACCAGTGAAGTGCGCTGGCTGGTGCTTCCCGAGCGTCCGGCCGGCACCGAGCACCTGACCGAGGAAGAGCTCGTGCTGCTGGTAACTCGGGACGCGATGGTCGGCGTGGCGAAGGTCGAGGCGCCATGACTGCCCCGCTGGATATCGATGGCCCGGCCGCACCGCCCCGTTCCAACGGCGAGCTGGTGTTCTCCGAGCCGTGGGAGAGCCGCGCCTTCGGCATGGCCGTCAGCTTGTACGAGGCGGGCGCGTTTACCTGGACCGAATTCCAGGCCGCACTGATCGCCCGGATCGGAGCCCGGGAGGCCAGGTCAGTGCAGGACGAGCCGTGGATTTACTACCAGCTCTGGCTGGCTGCTCTGGAAGACGTGCTCGTCAGCCGGTGCGATGTGGCCACGGACGAGGTCACCGAACGCGCGGAGGCTCTGGCGCAGCGTCCCGCGGGCCATGACCACGCCCGCGATCACGATCACCCGCACTGACCCGCAAAGGTTGCATGGCGGACGACATTGCGGGTAGCTACCGCGCGCCCATCGACCGTCGATTCCAGGGAGATGACGCGATGACTAGCCCCGCTCTGGCAAGCCGCGGACACGTTACGGGCAGCATGCTGATGCTGCTCGGCGCCTGGGGAGCCCTCGTGCCGTTCATTGGTCCGTACTTCGGTTATGCGTACACGCCGGACAAAGCATGGGCTTACACGTCCGGGCGCCTGTGGCTTTCTGTGCTACCGGGCGCGGCCGCCTTTCTGGGCGGGCTGCTGGTGCTGGCTTCCGACGGGGCAGCAGCTTTCGGCGCGTTCCTGGCGGTGCTCGGCGGCGCGTGGCTCGTGATCGGCCAGCCCGTCGCAGCGTTCGCGCTCGCCGGCAGGCACATCTCGGCCGGATCGCCCGTTGCGGGCTCCGGCGCGATATTCGGGCCGGCCACCATGCGCTTCCTGGAGACCCTTGGCTTCTTCTACGGCCTTGGAGTCGTCGTCATTTTCCTGGCGGCCGTCGCCCTCGGCGAGGTCGTCGTGGCGCGGATGGCCGCCAACCGCTTCAACTGGCGACTCGCCGAGGAAGTCGCCAGCCAGACCCAGTCGCCTTATCCGGACCAGTACCGAACCGACTACCCCACCGACCAGTACGGTCCGGCGTACTGACCCCGGGCGCACGCGGCGGCAGTCAGCGTTTTGTACGTCAGCGTACACTGACGTACAATATTTGCCATGGTAACGCTGACGGTGTCCCAGGCACGTGCTTCTCTTCCGGAACTTCTGACCCGGGTAGAGGACGGCGAGGAAGTCACGATCACCCGGCACGGCCGGCCAGTCGCCGTCCTGGTGCGACCGGACGTGATGCGCGCTCGCGCGCACGTCGTCATCGAGGACGCCGGGCGAATCCATGAACTCGTCGACATCGCGGGCGGGGCTGAGCTGCCGGCAGAGCCCGGCCTGAGTGCAGCCCGAGCGGAGGAACTGATTGCCGCAATCCGGGCCGGCCGGGATCGCGAGTGATGGATGCGTTCGACTCGGACGCGATCATTTACGCCGCTGTCCCGGATCACCCGCTCGGACGCAGAGTACTTGCCCTCTTCCGGCAAGGCGGCCGGCAGCCTGCAGGCGCCGGATCAGTTCTGTTGCTTCCGGAACTCCTGGGCAAGCCGCTTCGTGACGGACAAACCTCCGAAGTTCGGATCCTGGCTGGCCTGCTCTCCCGCATCGACCTCCGCCCGGTCGACCGGGCGACCGCGGACCTCGCCACGGCGCTGGCCAGCAAATACGGACTGCGTGCGGCGGACGCGACACATCTCGCCACTGCGGTCGGACTCGGCGCCGAGCGCTTCATCACCAACAACCAGCGCGACTTCCCGCGAGGAATCACTGAGGTCCAGGTGACGTATCCCGGTGACCTCGGTGACGTCACCGGCACTGGCTGATCATCGGGCCGGACGTGCTGGCTCCGATCACCGGCCATCGGCCACTGGGTCAGGGCCACCAGGTCAGCGGCGGATCCGGGCAGCGAACAGGTCGCGGAGCGTGACGACGCCGCAGACGTTGCGTCCGTCGATGACCGGCAAATGCCGGAATCCGTTGAGCAGCATGATCTGGGCAGCCTCTTCCGGGGATGAGTCCGGGCTGGCCGATTGCGGATCGGCCGTCATCCATTCGGAGACTGCTGAGTCGCGCAGGTCCTGCCCCGAGGCGGCGGCCCTCAGCACGTCGCGCTCGGTCACGATTCCGGCCAGGAACGAGCCCTGCAGCACGACCGCTGAGCCGACCCCCGCTGCCACCATGGCCGCTGCGGCCTGCGCGAGCGGCGTCTGCGGTGCCGTCGTGACCACTGAGGTGGTCATGACATCCCTGAGGCTCGCCACCGCGCTACCCGCTTCCGCCGGTCTCGTCGAGTTCCGGGTCCGCGGCACGGGCAGACGGGCCCGCTAGCTCCGCCGAGAGCAGGGCCCACAAGCGGCCGTTCCACCCCGACAGGTGGGGCCATTTCTTCCAGAACACCTGCAGCGTGGTTTCGTCGAAATCCACCAGCGCCCGTTCCACGGTCACGCTGGTGGTTACATCCTCTAGTTCGTGAATCAGGTCAAGGAACCTGTCTCCTATGTCGCTCATCGGCCCCTCCAGGTCCGCAACGAGTGCCGGTCCAACGGCAGCGAGCGGCTGTTCCCATCGACGTTAACTGACAGTGCGGCCTTCGCCTAGGCCCACAGTGCGCAAACGAAATGCAGCGCGAGTGCCGGGCCCGTTCCCGGCAGGGAGAATGTGTCCGGACGTGCCGCGCCGGCAAGCAGGCGGACAGCGCCTTCGGTGTGGTCAGACGGGGAGGGCTTGGGTGTCAGAAACCGGATTGGACATCGGTGCCATGCTGTCGGAGCGGCCAGGGCTGCTACGCGATGCTCTCGACCGGTCGCTCGCCTACCTTGGCGGGGTCGGCAACCGGCGGGTCGCGCCCGACGCCGCGGCGGTCGCCAGACTGGCCGAGCTGGACATCGAGCTGCCGCGGACCGGGCTCGCGGCCGCCGATGTGCTTCGCCTGCTCGACGACGTCGGGTCGCCAGCGACAGTCGCGACGAACGGCCCGCGGTACTTCGGGTTCGTCACCGGCGCGGCGCTGCCGGTGGCGCAGGCCGCGGCCTGGCTCGGCGCCACCTGGGATCAGAACGCGGGGCTGACCGTAATGTCCCCAGTTGCCGCCCGCCTCAATGCGGCGGCGCTGCGCTGGATCACCGGCCTGCTGGGCCTGCCCGCTGGCACCGCGGGCAGTTTCGTCACCGGCGCCACCATGGCGAACGTCACGTGCCTGGCCGCTGCGCGCGACGCGGTGCTGACCAGTCACGGCTGGGACGCGGCCAGTCAGGGACTGGTCGGCGCGCCGCCGGTCAACGTCGTGGTCGGCGCCGAAGCGCACACGACCGTACGCAAGGCGCTCGGCCTCATCGGCCTTGGCCGGGACCGGGCCACCGTGCTACCGGTCGATCACCAGGGGCGGATCGAGGCTAGCCGCCTGCCCAGGCTCGACGCGCCAGCGATCGTGTGCCTGCAAGCCGGGAATGTGAACACCGGAGCGAGCGATCCGTTCTCACCGCTGATCGAGTGGGCGCGGGAGAACGGCGCCTGGATTCATGTTGACGGCGCGTTCGGCCTGTGGGCTGCCACCTCCCTTGGCCTGCGCGACCAGGTCGCTGGGGTGGACCGCGCAGATTCCTGGGCAACCGACTGTCACAAGTGGCTGAACACCACGTATGACTGCGGTGTCGCATTGGTCCGCTCGCGGGATGCGCTCGCCGCCGCCATGGAAGTAACGGCTGCCTACCTGCCCGGAGCCGCCACCGAAGCCATGAACATGTCACCGCAATCCTCGCAGCGTGCCCGCGGCGTCGAGGTGTGGGCGGCGCTGGCCGGCCTGGGCAGTGACGGGGTGGCCGGCCTCATCGAGCGGAGCTGCCGCCTGGCAGCACGGTTCGCGGGCAGAATGCTGGACGCCGGCTTTGAGCCGCTCAACCAGGTGGTGCTGAACCAGGTGCTGGTGTCATTCGGCGAACCGGAGCAGACCGACGCGGTGATGGCCGCAGTTCAGGCTGACGGCACGTGCTGGTGCGGGCCGACAACGTGGCATGGCATCCGGGCGATGCGGGTGAGCGTGAGCGGCTGGTGCACCACCGAAGCAGACATTGACCGCAGCGCTGCGGCGGTCATCGCGTGCGCGCGCCAGATGGCCGTCTAAGGCTCTCTCGTGATCTTGGCCAGCCCCGTAAACGATCCGGTCAAGTAGCGCGCCGGTGTCAGGCCACGGGCGGCCCCGCAGACCCGGCTTCGAGGATCCGGGCTGCGCCGCGGATCACGCAGCGGAGCGGGTCGTCTACCACCATGACGGCGATGTCGGCGGCAGCTTCGATCCGGTACGCCAGGCCGGGCAATAGCGCGCCGCCGCCAGCGAGCCGGATCTTGCCGCGAACGACTTCCTCGGCGAGGTTCGGGGGGATGTCCGACAGCAGTTCCTCGACCGCGCTGGTAATCGCTGCCACGGTCGGCTCGACGGCAGCGGCGACCAGCTTCGCCGAGACACGCTGCACCCGCGGAACCCGGCGCGCCGCGTCCACGCCTACGGTCTCGGCTTCAGTGATGGATCCGTCAGCCAGGCCGAGTGTCATTTTCAGGTTCCGCGCGGCGTTGCGGCCGATGAGCAGACCGTGCTCGAGCTTGACCGCCCGGACGATGGCGTCGTCCAAAGCGTTGCCGGCGAGGCGCAGTGATCGCGCGCGGACGACGTGGACGCCAGCCAGCACGGCTATCTCAGTGGTACCGCCGCCGATGTCGACGATGAACGCACCGGAACCGGCCGCCAGATCGAACCCGGCGCCTGCCGCTGCCGCGACGGGCTCGTCCACCAGTTGAACAACGCAGCGCGGCCGGAGCGCCTCGGCAGCGGCCGCGACGGACCGCCGCTCGACATCGGTCACCTCGATCGGAACGCAGACCACCGCCCGGGTCTTGCCGAGGCCTGACCGCACCTGCGCCTGCCGGATGAAGGCCTGCAGCATCGCGACGGTGGCCTCGAGGTCTGCGATGACGCCATCGCGGAGCGGATGGATGACTTCGATGTCCTGCGGCTCCTTGCCGCTCAGCGCGTCGGCGGCAGCACCGACGGCGACGACGCCGCCAGTCGCGCGGCTGATCGCGATCGCCGACGGTTCCTCGATGACGATGCCACGGCCGGCGACATAGACCAGCGTGTTGACCGTGCCCAGGTCGATCGCTAGGCCCGACCTCAACCACATCGCTCGCTCGCCCTTTGCCCGATTTGGTGATCCGATAACCAGTATGGAGTCATGCGCGACAGCGAGAGGAGCTTCCCGCTGCCTCATGCCTCAAACTTGACCGTCCGCAGTCGGGAGGTGCCGGCCGGGCTGTGTTGGCCTAGCTGGGCGTCAGCCAGCCGGCAGCCCCCAGGCAGCGACGCCGTTGCTGTTCGCGGTGAACAGCAAGTCGCTGGCGAATACCGACTGGCCGAAAGTCACGCCGGCAGTGAGCTGCTCGATGACAGCGCCGCTGGTCGCGTCGATGAGGTCGACGCCAGGCGACGCGCCACCGTGGGTGCCTGCGGTAAGAACACCGCCGCCGTCCAGCGTCGGGCTGCCGAGGACAGCGCCAGCCATGCCAGTGATCCAGACCACGGTTCCGGTGCTCGCCGTACGTTCCTGCACCGAGCCCCCATACGTGGTTCCGTTGATCGTGACCGTGCCTCCACCGAAGAAGAGGTCAGTGCCGTTGTAGGCGGGAGCGGCGAGGCACGCGGCGTGGCCGCCAGCGGCGCTGGCGATCTGCTTCGACCAGACGAGCTTCATCGTGGCCTGCCTGAGTGCGTAGAACATTCCGTTCTTGTTGCAGGCACCGACATAGCTGCCGAAGAAGACCGGCGAGGCGCCGAAGTCGCCGTCCACGGTCGCCTGTCTCCGCGGCACCGTGAACGACCCCAGCAGCCTCAGCCGGACCGGGGAGAGCTTCAGGATCGAGTCGGAGTTCTGCAAGAACTGGTTATATTTCGGCCCGTTACCCGTGGTCGCAAAGACTTCACCGTCCCGATTCACGGCGATGCTGGACCAGACTGATCCGCCGGCATGCCTCGCACCGGCGGGCACCGTGAAGAACTGGCCGAGTTTCTTGCCGCTGCCCTCGTCGAACGCGAGCACTGCACCCCGGACCAGCGGTTTGTCGCAACTCGATGCCACACCGATATAGACGCGGCTGTGCGAGACCGTCGGCGAGGACCAGTCGTAATAGTCGCTGACCGTCTTGGACGGGATGCCGATCACCGAGCGCCATTCGCGCCGGAGGTTCGACGCCTTGAGCGCGTAGAGGTAGCCGTCGCCGCCGGCAACGTAGACGGTCAGCACGTTGTTATGCGGGTTGACGCCAACCGTGGCCGTTGACGTGATGCCGTTCGCCGGGCAGGTGCGGGCTGGCTGACGCCCGAGGTAGACCTTGGAGAGGACCCTGCCGGTGTACATGCTCAGCTTGTAGAACCAGCCATTCTGGGATCCGATGTATACCCTGCCGTGGGCTACCGTCGGGCTGGCCCCGAATGGGGCGCCGACCCTGAGCGCCCACCGCTGGGTCAATGACGACGCCGTTGCCGGTGTGATCACGGTCTGCGAGGTGTTGGAGGACGCGTGCCGCGGCCCGTCCAGGTAAGCCGGCCAGTCGGCGGCTGTCGGTACCTGCCTGATTGCCTTGCTCGTGCTGGCTTTTACCGTGCTGGCCGTTAACGGGCTGGCCTTGACACTTGCGGCGGCGAGTGCAGGCGTAGCTGTCAGGGCAAGCGCGGTGCACATGGCTGCCACACCGGCGACCCTGCCCGTCGTCAAGCGCGCGACTACGCGCTTAACTCGGATCCGGTCATGACAAACTGTCTGGCCCGCACTCATCTGAGTTGCCCCGCCCCCGTGCCGCACCTGCCGCTTCGCGCGACACATGCTGGCAGGGCTGACCCCGCGCCCGGGTTGTTTCCGATAAAAACTAGATATCTACAAGCGTGTAGACGCTGCCTGCGCCGCGGCAGGGACGGCGGGCTGAAACAGGCACCAGGAAGTCGGTCAGATCATGTCGAACGTGTCCGGGTCGGGGCCTGTCCGCTGGTTCCGGTTCAGCGCGCTGATTGCCTCGACGTCCTCGCCGGACAGCTCGAAGTCGAAGATGTCGATGTTCTCCCTGATCCGGGTCTGCGACACGGACTTCGGGAAGACGATGTCACCGCGTTCGATGTGCCAGCGCAGGATCACCTGGGCGGGCGTCTTCCCGACGCGCCTGGCGATGTCGTCGATCGTCGGGTCGCCGAGCGCGTTACCGCGGGCGAGCGGCGACCAGGCTTCGACCGCGATCTGGTGCTCAGCACAGAACCCGCGGACGTCATCCTGGGTCAAGTACGGGTTGACCTCAATCTGGTTGGCGGCCGGATTGATCTCACACTCCTGGTGCAACCGCCGCAGGTGATGCGGCTGGAAGTTCGAGACGCCGATCGACCGTGCCCTGCCCTCCCGGTAGAACTCCTCCAGCGTGTTCCAGGTCGACACGTAGTCGCCGTCATATCTGGTCGGCAGCGGCCAGTGAATCAGGAACAGGTCCACGTAATCAAAGCCGAGCGCCTTGAGCGAACCATCGAAGGCCCGCCGGGCATCGTCGGGCCGGTGATGGCCGTTGTTCAGCTTGGTGGTCACGTAGACCTCGGCCCGGTCGAGGCCCGACTTGGCGATGGCGGTGCCGACCTCCGCCTCGTTCCCGTACATCTCGGCGGTGTCAATGTGCCGGTAGCCCGCCTGCAGCGCGGCGGTTACCGCCGCCTCGGTGTCCTTGGGCTTGACCAGGAAGACACCGAAGCCGAACTGCGGAATCCGCTGGCCGTTGTCGAGCATGATGTCTGGAATCTTGGTCACGACAGGTTCCCTCCGCAGCAGATACAGCGTGCAGTTTCCCGGGTTCTTCGGTTGACCTGCCCAGCCTCATTCGTTCCCATGCCTGGGCTGCCGAGTCCGGCTAGCATGCTGATCCATGCGGATCCTGGGTGATTTCCGACGTTTGCTGGTCATTCCCGGAGCGTGCGTGGCACTCGTGATGTGCGGTGCAGCGGTCAGCCAGGCGAGCACTCAGCCCGGTGCGACGACAAGCACGCAGGCCACGGCGCCGCTCGCTAAGTACGGCAACCCGGCTGGCCATGCGCCGGTGCCGTCGGCCGCCAAGGCAGTGAGCACGTCGCACCCGAACCGGGTGATCGGCAACGGCTCGCCGGAAAGCTGCACCTCGGCCGCCGTTGTGCGGGCTGTCGCCCGGGGCGGAGTGATCACGTTCAACTGCGGCAAGAACCCGGTGACCATCACGATGAGAGCGACAGCCAAGGTCGTGAATACCCACCGCAGGACGGTCATCGACGGGGGCGGCAAGATCACGCTCAGCGGCGGCGGCAAGGTCCGCATCCTCTACATGAACACTTGCGACCCGAAGCAGCACTTGACCACCAGCGACTGCTGGCAGCAGAAGTGGCCGCAGCTGGTCGTGCAGAACATGACGTTCACCGACGCTTACTCTGGCGTGCGGCAAACGACCAGTTCTGATTACGGCGGCGGCGCCATCTTCGCCGAGGGCGGGCAGCTCAAGGTCGTCAACTCTGGCTTCTTCAGCAACCGCTGCTACAAGTCCGGCCCCGACCTCGGCGGTGCGGCCATCCGCGCGGTTGGCAGCTACGCGCACCGGCCCGTCTACCTCACCAATGACACCTTCCGCGGCGGCAGGTGCTCGAACGGCGGCGCGGTGAGCGGCCTGTTCGCCGGCTTCGCCATCTACAACAGCCTGTTCGCCAACAACAAGGCGATCGGCTTCGGAGCCAACCCGAAGCAGGCTGGCACGGCGGGCGGCGGCAGCGGCGGCGCGATCTACACCGACGGTGGCGAGAACTACAGCGTGCTCGTCTCCGGGACGGTCATCCGCGACTGCCATGCGCGCGAGGGCGGCGGCGCCATCTTCTTCGTCATCGACAAGGGCGGCAGCGGCCAGCTCTATCACGGCAACGTGGTCATCGAGCACCACTCGGTGCTGCATGCCAACCCGAGCGGGAAGTTCCAGAACGCGCCCGGAATCTTCGACAGCGTTGACGGCAAGGACGTTTCACCGGAGATCTCTGCCGATTCAGTCGTGAATTGACAGGCGTTACCTGACGTACTTCTTCGCGCAGGATCGTGGCCAGGTCTGCCTGGTGACGAGCCCTGAGAATCGGCCTGATGCCCCGGCTCGCTAGGCCGGGGCGGCCGCCGATCTCCGGAACCCTCACGCCGGTTACGCATGCAAGGACGTGCATCAGTCTTTGCTAACGGCCCAGGGCCTCCGCGATCGCGCGCGCCGCGTCCGTGGTCATCCGGAGCTTCGAGCTAAGTGCGGTCGGCCAGGTGGACAGTTTGACCACGACGGTCCCGGTCGGGACGTGCACGAAGACGTTCTGGCCGTTGATGCCGGATGCGTAGAAGAACGGCACCGACGGCTCGCGCACCCACCA
>DASXIA010000016.1:0-1684 GCA_036488155.1 Streptosporangiaceae bacterium
ACGACGAACGGCGGGATGCCGAGATTGAACAGGCCGATCAGCTCGTTGGCGGTGGTGAACACGTCGAGCACTGCGGACAAGCCGGTGTCGAAGATCCCGTCCAGTGCCAGTACCTCGCATCGCATGGCGAGAACTGTATCAAAGTTGTCAGGATTGCCAATAGCGATCCGCTCCCGGGCGGCCGTAACGTGCTGTACGGCGGCTTCCACAGCGGGGCGCCGCCGCCGGAGGCAGCCGGGCGACCTTCGCGCCGGCCATGTCATGTCCGCCCGAAATCGTCTTTCGATGAGGAGCACGCAGATGAACCGACCGGTTGTCCTGATTCATGGCTCGCCAGGCAAGCCCAGCACATGGAAGGGGGTGATCAAGGAGCTGGGCGACGACGTCACGGTGATCACGCCGGGTTTGCCGGACCACAACCAGCCGTATCCGCCACGCGATCGCGAGACGGCTGCGATGGCGGCAGCCATCGTCGATGACCTGGGGCCCCAGCCGGACGGTATCGTCCTGGGCGGCCACTCTTACGGCGGCAACGTCGCCCTGCAGATCGCGCTTGCCGGCCACGTGCCTGTCGCGGCACTGGTGCTGGTCGAGCCCGTTGCGCTCAAGACCTTGGCAGCGCTGGGCGAAGAGACCGCGTACGCGGATGCCAAAACCGTGCTCGACGCCTACGTGCGGCATGCCAAGGCAGGCGAGACAGACGCGATCGGCATGATGATCGATTTCTGGTTCGGACCCGGGGCCTTCACCCGCATGCCTGATCAGCTGCAAGGCTTCCTGCGGAGCCAGACCCTGGTCAATGTACGCGATGGGGAAGCTGCTTTCCGCGAGAGATACACCCGCGAGACGCTGGCCGCGCTGTCGGCACCGGTCGCTGTCGCGTATGGCACCAGCAGCCCCGCCGTCTCTGAGCTGATCGCACAGCGGCTGGCGGCCACGGTCAAGCACGGCGAGGCCGTCCCTCTGGACGGCGCCGACCACGGCATGCTCGCCACGCACGCTCCGCAGCTGGCTGAGCTCATAAGGAGCACCGTCGCGCGAGTGACCGAGGGTCGCCGCACGCGATCTCTACCGCACGGCGCGCCAGCTTCGTTCTGGGCGTCAGCATCATCGTGGCCGTAACCGGCACGCCGGCGGCGCACACCGCCTTCGCACACGGCTGGCGGGTCACGCTGGCGCCGGGCTCGCCGCCGCCCTGAGCTGAGCCGGGATGCTGACCCGGTCCAGCAGGACTGCCCTGTCTGGCTGACCCTCCGCAACTCGGCAGGCATCTTCCGCCGACATCACGAACCCGCGACCAGCGACCCGCCGGCCGCGCGGGTCCGTGCGTCCGCACGAACCCGAACTCGAAGTCACTTCGAGTAGTCAACCAAAAAGGAACCACGGCAATGACTTCCCTCAGTCAATCGAAAGGAACCACGGCAATGACTTCCCTCAACGGCGCTATCGTCCTGATCACCGGCGCCAACGGCGGACTCGGTACCGCCCTCGTCCACGAGGCAATCGACCGCGGCGCCGTCCGTGTCTACGCCGGCGCCCGCAACCCGAAGGACTGGGGCAATGACCGAATCGTCCCGCTGACCCTGGACCTGACCGACCCGGCATCGATTGAGAAGGCCGCCGAGACCGCCGGGGACACCACGGTGCTGATCAACAACGCCGCGATCTTCGCTCGCAGCGACCT
>DASXIA010000057.1:0-15604 GCA_036488155.1 Streptosporangiaceae bacterium
GCCATGCAGGATGCCGGGCTCGCCCGCGGACAGCGTTGCCGCGTGCTTGCCGGTCTTCACCCCATGCCCGGCCGCCTCGCAGCCGATGAGGCGTACGCCTGTGTCCGGGAGGAACGCATGGAACAAGCCGATGGCGTTAGAACCCCCTCCGACGCACGCGATCGCGGCATCGGGCAGGCGGCCGGTTCGCTTGAGGATCTGACGGCGGGCCTCCACGCCGATGACGCGCTGGAAATCGCGGATCATGGCCGGGAAAGGATGGGGCCCGCCGACCGTGCCGAAGATGTAGTGCGTGGTCTCGACGTTGGCGACCCAGTCCCGGAATGTCTCGTTGATGGCGTCTTTGAGCGTACGGGAGCCGGAGGCAACCGCTATCACCGTGGCGCCGAGCATCGTCATCCGTGCCACGTTGACCGCCTGGCGGCGAATGTCGGTTTCCCCCATGTAGATGGTGCATTCCAGGCCGAACAACGCGCATGCCGTCGCGGTAGCCACGCCGTGCTGGCCGGCTCCCGTTTCCGCGATAACGCGCGGCTTGCCCATCCGTTTGGTCAGCAACGCCTGTCCGAGCACGTTGTTGATCTTGTGTGAGCCCGTGTGGTTGAGGTCCTCCCGTTTGAGGAACACCCTTGCGCCGCCAGCGTGGCCAGCGAATCCGGGGACTTCGGTAAGCGCGCTCGGACGGCCCGCGTAGTGGGCGAGCAGTTGCTCAAGCTCCGTGGCGAACCCCGGATCTGCCTTGGCCCTCTCGTACTCAAAGGCGACCTCATCCACAGCGGCGACCAGCGCCTCCGGGATGAACTTGCCGCCGAACGCACCGAAATAACCGTCCCGGTCAGGGGAATGGCCCGGCAACGCCGGGAAGAAGAACTTGCTGTGCATCGCACACGCTCCTGGCACGGGACACGCCCGGCTTTAGGTGGCTGGTAAGGAAGCTTGAGTAAGCCTCGTCGTCCCGAATCCTGGGCAGGAACGACGGAGCCGAGGAAAGCGATCTCGCTCAGATACCCCGCACGGCACGGGAGGCGCCGAACCACCGCATCCCGTCCACCTGACCAGCCTCCGCCCCAAGCACATACCGCACCCTGCGGCCGAGCGCGCGCCGCGCGGGCGCCCGGCAACCGCGCGGCCGGCACCCAGGGGCGAGGCGGATGGCGATAGACACAGCAGGAGGCTACCCCACCGGCCCCTGGCTGGATAAGTCGCCGGACCGCCAGCGGAGGGTGTTCCACCGTCCTGCGCTAGCTCGGCGCTGGATCGTGATCGTTGGACGCTTAGTCGGACAGGAAGGCGGCGCGGAAGTCGTCGGTGGCGTGTTCCAGAGAGGTGAGCTGGGCGGTCTCGCGACGAAAGATCAGGGCGAGCGTCCAGTCGGCGAGCACTCGTGCCTTGTGGCTGAGGGTCGGTACCCAGAACAGGTGGTAGATACGGTGGGCCAGCCAGCCGGCGAGGCCGGTGAGCCGGATCCGGTATACCTGCGCCACGCCCTGGTGGTGGCCAAGCCCGGCGACGGACCCGGCGTAGGCGTGCCGGTACGGCTTGAGCTGGCCGCCGCCCACGAAGGCGATGATGTTGCGGGCCAGCACCTTGCTCTGGCGGACCGCGTGCTGGGCGTTCGGCGCGCAGTACTCACCGGGCCGGGTCAAGTCCGGCACCGCCGCGATGTCCCCGGCAGCGAACACGCCCGGCACCCCGGTGACGGCCAGGTCCGCGCCAACCTGAACCCGGCCGGCCTTATCGGCTGGCAGGCCGGCCGCTGCGCCCAGCGGGCTGGGCCGCACCCCGGCGGCCCACACCAGGGTTCCGGCCGCCAGCTCGGTCCCGTCGTCGAGCCGGACCATGCCGCGGGCGGCCGAGGCGAGCCGGGCGTGCAGTCGCACGTCGACGCCGCGTCGCCGCAGCGCGTGCAGCGTCCACTGGCCGAGCCGCTCATCCAGCTCGGGCAAGATCCGGCCGGTCGCCTCGACCAGCACCCAGCGCAGCTCGGCCGGATCCAGCGCCGGGTGGAACCGCACCGCCTCGTCGGCCAGCCCCTGCAGCTCGGCCAGCGCCTCGACCCCGGCGAACCCGCCGCCGACGATGACGAACGTGAGCGCGGCTGCGCGGATGCCGGGATCGCCGGCCGACGACGCCACGGCGAGCTGGCTGAGCACGTGGTTGCGCAGATGCACCGCCTCGCCAACGGTCTTGAACCCGGCACCGTATTCGGCCAGCCCCTCGACCGGCAGCACCCGTGACACCGACCCGGCCGCCATCACCAGCACGTCGTAGCGCAGCATGCGCTCCGGGCCGCCCGCGGGCGCGAACACTGCCTGGCGGCTGCCGTGATCAATGCTGACGATCTTCCCGATCAGCACACGGGTGTGCCGCAGCACCCGCGGCAGCGGCGCGATCACGTGCCGCGGCTCGACCGATCCGCCGGCCGCTTCCGCCAGGAACGGCTGATAGGTCATGTACCCGCGCGGGTCTACCACGGTCACCGTGGCCTCGCCGTGCCGCAGCAGCCGCTCCAGCCGCCGCGCCGTGTACATCCCGACGTAGCCACCACCCACAATCAAGATCTCCATAACCAGCTCCTCCCGACTGGTACGGCCGTACGACAGGGAGATGGCGGTGACAACCCCGGCTGCTTTCGCTTAGCTTGCGCTGCTAGTGCGGCGTGGCCGCTCATCTCACGCCTGTTGTGGCTGCCATGAGGCTGACGCTAGCCGCGTACCCGCCCGCTTGCACGGGCCATTATCGTGCTGAAGACATGGGCCACTTCTGTCGGCACCGATAATGGCCCTGGCCCTGGCCGGCCAGCAGCACCTCCAGCCGCTGCGACCGCACAACGCCATGGTCTCGGGCTGCGGGCCTGCCGCTGGCCATGATCGGCTGGGTCGGGCCAGCGCGGTTCTACTCGCGGGCGGTAAGCGCGAGGATTAAGCGCGTGTACTGACTTTACTGAAAGGCTTTGTGAGATGGCTGGTACTGGCGTTGAAGGCTGCTTGCTCGCGCGTTTCGACGGCGTGGTGCCGCCGCCGTGGCTGCTGCAGTGGCTGGACGACGGTCTGGCCGGCGTGCTGCTCTTCGCGGCGAACCTGAGCAGCCCGGAGCAGACCCGTTCGGTTGTCAGGCAGCTGCGCTCGCATAACCCGCACGTTCTGATCGCCGTCGATGAGGAAGGCGGGATCGTTACCAGGGTCGAGGCGGCGCGCGGCTCGTCGTACCCGGGCAATGCCGCACTCGGCGCGGTGGATGACGTGAGTGTGACCAGGTCGGTGGCACAGAGCATCGGGGCCATGCTGGCCGGCAGCGGCATCAGCCTCAACCTAGCGCCGGTTGCTGATCTGGACGGCAATCCAGCGAATCCGGTCATCGGAGTGCGATCGTTCGGCGCCGATCCCGCCCGCGTTGCTGCTCACACCGCGGCATTCGTGACCGGCATGCAGGCCAACAAGGTCGCCGCCTGCGCGAAGCATTTCCCTGGACATGGGCGGGCCGCAGCCGACTCGCACGTGGCGCTGCCGTCGGTAGCCGCCTCTCTGCCTGAGCTGCTGGCGACCGACCTGGTGCCGTTCCGTGCGGCCATCGAGGCCGGAGTCCGGTCAGTGATGACCGCGCACGTGGTGTACCCGGCGATCGATGAAGTCCCGGCTACCCTCTCGCGGCGGCTGGTCACCGAGGTGCTGAGGCGCGAGCTAGGGTTCGACGGGGTGATCATCACCGATGCGCTCGGCATGGCTGCGATCGGCGACGGCGCGAAGACGGCCGCCGGCGCCATCCGGGCAATCGCCGCCGGCGCCGATCTGATCTGCCTGCCGGCCGAGGAGGCGGCACAGCTGCGGGCCAGGGATACGCTCGCGGCTGCCTTTCACGGCCGGGTGCTCAGCCCGGACCGGGTGGCTGAGGCCGCGGCGCGCGTCCGGGCGCTCGCCGACTGGGCGCATCCTCACCCGGTGGCCGCTCCCGATCCGGCTCTTGGCGCCGCGGCCGCCAGGCGAGCCATGCTGACGGAGGAAGCCGTAACGCCGCTGCGCACGCCGCCGTACGTGCTGGACGCGGGCGGGCAGATGAACCCCCGGCTCGAGGACTCGGCTGCGAGCCTGCTCGGGCTGCTCCAGGAGCGGCTGCCGGGAACGGAGGGAATCCGGCTCGACGGCCCCGCCGATCTGGCGGGACTGGACCAGCGGATCGCTGCCGCGGCGGGCCGTCCGCTCGTGGTGGTCGTGCGGGATGCGCACCTGCACGACTGGCAGCGCGAACTGCTGTACCGGTCGCTTGCGTCGCGGCCGGACGCGCGGGTAGTGGCCACCGGCACCACGCACGACCGGGCCCTGGCAGGCCCGCGGTATCTCGGCACCCGCGGCGGCAGCCGGGCTAGCCTGCTCGCCGCGGCGAATGTGCTGGTGGGCGAGCCGGCAGCGTGACGGGAGCGCCATAGCCGGGGCCGTACATGGCGGGGGAGCCCACTGACCACGCCCTTGCGCACCCTCCCGCCCAGGTAAGCGCGCCAGCCTAGCTCCGCAGCCTGCCGATGCCGAGGGAGCCCGGCGCGTGCAGGGCGCGCTCGGCCGCCTCAGTCTCACGCACATAGGCCCCAGGGTCCTTGTCGACCGGCCGAACGCCGGCGAAGTTGCGCGCCTCGAACGCAGCGAACGCCACCGCAAGCTCATGCCGCTTCTGCAAGCTGACCTGGCGCCGGAAGTCGGTCAGGCCCTCGCGCTCTTCCTCGGCCATATGGTCCCCGTTTGCCACGTTGGCCGCCGCGACCGCGTCCCGCCAGCCCTGGCTGCCGACCTGGTGACCGGCGACTGCCGCGATGGCGTCCCGGATCTCGTTGTGGTCTCCAATGGCATCAATGGTCTCGGGCTCGGCGCTGGCCAGCGGCCTTGAGGTGATCGCCAGAGCGAGCAGTTCGGGGTAGAAGATCTCTTCTTCCGCCGCAGCATGCAGTTCGAGGAAGACCGACAAGCGGCCCCAGATGGCGCCGAGCGCGGCAGTGTCGGACGAGTCGATCTGCTCCAGCATCGCGAACAGCCGCCGCTGCTCGTGATGATCGTCGAGGATCAGCTGGGTGATGTCCACGGGTGTCTCCCCTCGGCGGGCTGGCAGCAGTGTCGCGAGGGTCTCACTCTCGCATGAGCGCGGCGGCCCCGTGCGCCGACCCGGCCGGCCAGGCGCCTCGGTAGCCTGGTATCAGCGCGGCGAGCGCCACCGGAGGGCTCGCGATCAGGGAGGGGAGCGCCGGTGACCAGCCGTCGGCCGAGCGTCGTGGTGCTCGACTATGGCTCGGGCAACCTGAGGTCGGCCCAGCGGGCGCTGCAGCGGGCTGGCGCGAATGCGGAGGTTAGTGCGGATGCCGACGCGGCGCTGCGGGCGGACGGACTGGTCGTGCCCGGCGTCGGGGCGTTCGCGGCGTGCATGGCCGGCCTGAGGGCAGCGGGCGGCGACCGGGTCATCGAAACGCGACTGGCCGCGTCCCGGCCGGTGCTGGGCATCTGCGTGGGCATGCAGATCCTGTTCGCGGCAGGTGACGAGCACGGTGTCAAGACCGAAGGGGTGGGCTGCTGGCCGGGCGTGGTGCAGAAGCTGACCGCTCCCGTGCTGCCGCACATGGGGTGGAACGTGGTGTCCCGTCCTCCCGCCTCTTGCCTGCTCGCGGGCATCGACGCGAACGTCATGTTCTACTTCGTGCATTCGTACGCCGCCCGGCAGGCCCCTCCGGCCAGGCAAACACCATCGGACAGGCCCGGCGTAGCTGGCCCGCCGGTGACCGGCTGGACCACGCACGGGGAACCGTTCGTCGCCCTCGTCGAGGACGGATCGCTGATGGCAACTCAGTTCCACCCGGAGAAATCGTCCGACGCCGGCGCCGTGCTGCTGGCCAACTGGCTGGAGGTCCTGCGGTGAGCCTGGAGGCTGGGGTGAGTCTGGAATTGCTGCCCGCTGTCGATGTCGCTGACGGCCAGGCGGTTCGCCTGGTCCAGGGCGCCGCGGGCACCGAGACGAGTTACGGCGACCCGGTGGATGCGGCCCTGGCCTGGCAGGACGCCGGTGCCGGCTGGATCCACCTGGTCGACCTTGACGCCGCGTTCGGTCGCGGCTCGAACGCCCCTCAGCTTGCCGACCTGATCGGCCAGCTCAAGGTCCGGGTCGAGTTGTCCGGTGGCATCCGCGACGAAAAGTCACTGGCCGCCGCGCTGGCGACCGGCTGTACCAGGGTCGTGATCGGCACCGCCGCGCTGGAGGATCCAGACTGGGTCGCCGGCGTGATCGCTGAGCATGGCGACCGGATCGCGGTCGGCCTCGATGTTCGCGGGACCCGGCTGGCCGCGCGTGGCTGGACTACCGACGGCGGTGAGCTTGACGACGCGCTGGACCGGCTGGAGGCGGCCGGCTGCCGGCGCTACGTGGTTACCGATATCGAGAAGGACGGCATGCTCCGCGGCCCTAACCTCGACCTGCTCCGCCGGGTGTGCGCCAGGACAGCGCGGCCGGTGGTCGCCAGCGGCGGCGTGTCGAGCCTGGCTGACCTGCGAGCGATCGCCGGCCTGGTTCGCGTCGGCGTGGAAGGCGCGATCGTCGGCAAGGCGCTGTACGCTGGCGCGTTCACGCTGCCCGAAGCGCTGGCGGCGGTGACCCGGTGACCGAAATCCGAAAGGTATCCAGTGGAACGCGCTGGGAGCCTATCGTCGGTTACAGCCGCGCGGTCGCGGCGGGCGACTACATCTTCGTGTCCGGCTGCACCTCCGTGGAAGGCGCCGAGTTCGTCCATCCTGGCGATGCCTACGCGCAGACCGTCCAGGCGATCGCGAACGTCGCCGCAGCACTCGAAGAGCTCGGTGCCGGCCTCGCCGATGTGGTGCGGACCAGGCTGTTCGTCACGGATATCTCCCGGTGGCAGGAGTACGGCCGGGCGCATGGCGAGGCGTTCGCGGATGTCTTGCCGGCGACCTCGATGATTCAGGTCGGCGGCCTCATCGACGCGCGGATGCTGGTCGAGGTGGAGGCAGTTGCATATAAGCCGGGGAGTGGCACGCCGGGGGCCGGCGCGTCATGACCGTCGCGGTGCGCGTCATCCCCTGCCTGGACGTCGATGCCGGGCGTGTCGTCAAGGGAGTCAACTTCGTCAACCTCCGCGACGCCGGTGATCCGGTCGAGCTGGCCGCGCGTTATGACCGCGAGGGCGCCGATGAGCTGACGTTCCTGGACATCACCGCGTCCAGCGACGACCGGGAAACGATGTACGACGTCGTCAGGCGCACCGCCGACCAGGTCTTCATCCCGCTGACCGTTGGCGGCGGGGTGCGCAGCACGGATGACGTCGACCGGCTGCTGCGGGCCGGGGCCGACAAGGTCGCGCTGAACACCGCGGCAGTCGCCCGGCCGGAAGTGCTGGGCGACGCTGCGCACCAGTTCGGGGCGCAGTGCGTGGTCCTGTCGGTGGATGCGAGGCGTTCGCCGGATACGCCGTCGGGCTTCGAGGTAACCACCCACGGCGGGCGGCGAGCTACTGGGATCGACGCGATCGGATGGGCCCGGCAAGCCGCTGATCTCGGCGCAGGCGAGATCTTGCTTAACTCAGTCGACGCCGACGGCACCAGAGCCGGTTTCGACCTCGACCTGATCAAGGCAGTTCGCGAGGCGGTGCGCGTTCCCGTCATTGCCAGTGGCGGGGCCGGAGCGCTGAGTCATTTCGGACCCGCGATCGACGCCGGGGCGGATGCGGTCCTGGCGGCGAGCCTTTTTCACTTCGGCGATCTGACGATCGGTGCCGTGAAGGACGCGCTTGCGGCGGCCGGGCATGTGGTCCGGCCGGTCGCGGGACAGGAGGTTAGGGATGCGGATTGACGCCGCCGCGTCCGGGCTCGACCCGAAGATCGCTGCCCGGCTGAAGCGGAACGACGATGGCCTCGTCGCGGCTATCGCGCAACAGCACGATACCGGCGAGGTGCTGATGCTGGGCTGGATGGACGACGAGGCGCTGCATCGCACGCTGACGACCGGCCGCTGCACCTACTGGTCCCGTAGCAGGCAGGAGTACTGGGTCAAGGGGGACACCTCCGGCCACATTCAGCGGGTGGTCTCGGTGGCGCTCGACTGTGATGGCGACGCCGTGCTGGTCCGGGTCGACCAGAGCGGTGGTGCCTGCCACACCGGCGACCGGACTTGTTTCGACGCGGATGTGCTGCTCGGCGACGGCTAGTGTGCCAGCTCTTGCGTGAGCCGGAAGCCTGCCGGGACGGGGGCCGGAGAGAAGACCGCCCGGTTCGCCGCGCTCGGGCTGAGCCAGGCGTAGGTCTGCGTGCCGAGCACCCGGCCGCCCTCGCCGGTGAATACCGCCCGGACCGGCAGGTAGCTGGCCGCGCTGATCCAGATTTGGTCGGCGATGATGAAGTTGTGTCGTCCGGCCGCTCCGGGCAGTACCTCCCCGCTCCCGATCAGCGAGCCGAATCCGGGACCGGCACCGCTGGGGAATGGCCGCGGGTAGCTGAACGTCACGAGGATCATCCGCTGGCCGTGCACGGTGACAGCCCTGATGGTCCGGCTGGGAATGTCCGGACGGCCGCGGAGCCGGATGTGCACCTTCGGCCGCAGTGAATGCGGCGCCAGGAGTTGCCCGACTTGCTGACCGGGTGGCCCGCCGCGTCCGTACTGACCGGCGGCAATGGAATCGGTCTGCCAGGTCCGGTTGGTGTAGTCGACGAATCGCCGGACTCGCATCCCGTGACTGATCACTGCCGATACGTCATTGAGTGTCGCACCGCCAGCGCCGAAGAGCTTCTCCCGGACTGAGATGCCCTTGGTCCAGGTCACCATGGCGGCGACGCGGCCCACAGTGGTGCCCGGAGCGTAACTGGTGCTGACGTACAGGATGTACCTGCGGCTGGCCGCGTCCACTGCCATCGCGGCCAGGACTGCCATCACCTTGTCGGGTGGCAGTGCGGCCGGCCCGGTGAGGCGATGACCCGATCCCGGCCGGAGGGGCGCTGGCGAGTGCGCGGTCGCAGACCGGACCAGCGCGCCCCCGCTGGCCACGGCGAGTACGGCCGCCGCGGCAGCCAGCCCGATCAACGGGCGCCGGGAGCGGCGGGCAGGCGTGCGGCGGCCGGTCGTGCCCTGTGTGGCGGCGAGGATCTGCCGCAGGATCTCGTTTTCGGCTGCCGGGCCGACGATCCACTCGGGGTGATCGACAATCGGCGGTCGCGCGGCAGCGAGACGGTCAAGCTCGGTTCGGGCGGGCATCGGCGTGCCTTCCTGTGCTGAAACTTACTGGGGTGCCGGCGTCAAGGCGTGCGGTGTTGGTCGTGTCGGCCGCATCGGCGGCGTCGAGGGCGCTGGCCAGCCGGCGCCGGGCTCGATGCAGCCGGACCGCGAAGCTCAGGCTGCTTACGCCAAGCGCCTGCGCCGCCTGCCCGGCGCTAAGGCCGTGCCAGGCGAGCAGCGTCAGCGCCTCGCGATCGCGGTCACTCAGCCGGGCCAGCGCGGCCAGCGCCGTGTCCCGCTGGGCAACCTGATCTGCAGGGTCCGCCGCGTGCCCAGGCTGCTGCCAACCAGGCGAGGACAGCCGGTCGGCCAGGGCGGCCCGGCGCGAGTCGGCCCGCAACTGTTCGGCCACTACCTTCCTTGCCACGCCGAAGAGCCAGGGAGCCGGATCGGACGGCACGTCGCGCAGGCGTCGCCAGGCGACGAGGAAGGTCTCCGCGGTGGCGTCCTTGGCCCGTTCGGGCTCAAGCCGGGCTAAGGCGTACCCGAGCACGCCCCGGAAGTGCTCGCGGTACAGCGCTTCGAACTGCTCGGCTTCGTGGTCGGCCAACTTTGATCTTCTCCCGCGTCAAGACGCCCGTCAGAAGGTAGTTGGCCGGCTAGCCGCGAATATTGCAGCTTGGGTGGCCCGGAGTCAGGACGCCGACGAGGCTTGCGCCGGGGTGATGCCGGCGAGGCGGCACTGGGGGCGGGTCAGCATCGACTCTTTGTCCGTCCCGGCGTAGGCACGCTTGCAGAGGGAGCGGGCGCCCGCGCCGCACTGGTGAATGAGGGCGCCGCCAGTGCTGCTGGGCATGGTCACCGTGATGCAGCCGTCTTTCGAACTGCCGTAACTGCCGGGCCGGACTGCGGCCCAGATCGCGACAGCAGCAAGCAGCAACAGGATGGCGGCCACCACGGCGGCGATCCTGCGCTTGTCCCGGCTGGTTACCTGCTCAGCGGCAGGCTGGCTGGCGAACGGCATTACGCGAAGCATACGACGCGCGGCCCGCGGCTTAGCCGGCGCGCTTCCGCTCGCCCGGTCTCCTTAGCAAACTCTGTTAGCCTGCCGAGTCGGACACGCAGTTGGGAGACCGACGTGGCGCAGATCGTTTGGTGGGAGGTAGAGACGCCCGATCCGGAGGCCTTCCAGCGCTTCCACGGGCAGTTGTGGGGCTGGGAGTACGAGCGGGCCTTCGTCGACACGAAGCTTGGTGCCGACTACTGGATCATCAAGCATGCCGGCAAGGGGATCGGCGGTCTGCAGCGGTCCGTGACTGGCGCGCAGCCTCAGGCCGGAACTCGGCTGTACGTTGAGGTCGACAACCTGGAGGAGGCCCTGCGTCAGGTTGAGGCTTTGGGCGGGGCGGTCGAGCGGGGCCGGACCGCGCTTGGCGGCGATGACCGCTGGTTCGCGATTGCCTCCGATCCGAGCGGTGTCTCCTTCGGGATGTGGACCGAGCACGAGCTAATCATCTCGGGCTCGCGACAGTCCCTGACCTGACCTTGCTTGGGGCCGACGCCCTGAACACTTGGTGAACGAGAACCGCTGGACATTCGCTCAGCGTAAAGTGACCACTGCAGTCCGGCTGGCTTGGTGCGCTCCGCCGAGGAGAAGCTTCCGGATCGCGGGGCCGACACCTCGGAAGACAGCATGGAGCGCACCGTGAGACATCGGCTACCGAAGTTAGTACGACTGTCCAGCCCGCCCTTTCTCGTGCTCGCGCTGGTCGCGGCCGGCTCCCTGACCACTCTCGGCATGAGAGCCGATGCGTCAGTGAGCACGACCGCAGGAGCGAAGGCGACCACCTCGGGAACGGTCCTGCAAACCAATCTGGTGTCCGACCTGCCGGGCGTTGCTGCCGCGACGGACCCCAACCTGGTCAACGCCTGGGGTATCTCCGAAAGCTCAGGCAGCCCGTTCTGGATCTCTGACAACAACGCCGGCGTGTCCACGCTTTACCAGGTGCCCGGCGCAGGCAACGCTGCGGTATCTGTCAATCCGCTGGTTGTGAACATCCCCACACCGGCAGGTAACACTGGCGGCACACCGACTGGGACAGTCTTCAATACCGACAGCTCCAAGGGCTCTTTCCAGGTCACCGGCCTTAACAAGAACGGGCAGACGGCGTCGGCCCCGGCCGCCTTCCTTTTCGCTACCGAGGATGGGACCATCGCTGGCTGGAATCCAGGCATCGATCCGAGCGGCCAGTTCGCCGGGGCGGGCGGCGCGAGTGGTGACGCGGCTATTGCTGTCGACAACTCCGGGAACAATTTCACCAACCCGGACCCAAGCCAGCAAACGGGAGCGGTCTACAAGGGCTTGGCCATCGCAACTAGCAGCACGCCGATCATCGCCGGGAACGCCAACAGCACCGCGCTGCTCTACGTGACTAACTTCCGCGCCGGGACCGTCGAGGTCTACGACACGCATTTCAAGCAGGTCACGGCCTTGCCGGCCGGCGCGTTCAGCGACCCGGCCTTGCCCGCTGGCTACGCCCCGTTCAATGTCCAGGTCCTGAACGGGAAGGTCTATGTCAGCTACGCCCGGCAGGATGCCGACCGGCATGACGATGCGGCTGGCCCGCATCGCGGCTTTGTCGACGTCTTCAACCTCGATGGCACCCCTGGCCTGTCCGGCGGGAACGTCCGGCTGATTTCGCGAGGCCCGCTGAACTCGCCGTGGGGCTTGGCGATCGCACCGCAGGGCTTCGCCGGACTCAGCGCCCCCGGCAACGATCCGGTGCTGCTCGTGGGCAATTTCGGCGATGGGTTCATCCACGCCTTCGACGCGAGCACCGGATCGCAGCTAGGTCAGCTCGATGACCCTGACGGCCAGCCGGTCCAGATCGACGGGCTGTGGGCACTGAAGGTAGGTAACGGCGCTGCCGGCGGCGACTCAAACACGGTCTACTTCACAGCCGGCCCCTTCGGCGAGTCGCACGGCCTGTTCGGATCGCTTTCGACGGTCGCCTCAGGGACACCGGAAGGCCCAGCCGAGGCTCAGTGGGTGCAGGCAAACCTGGACGTCGTCCAGCTTGATCTGCAGGTGCTCGCTAAGGATTCGGCAAGCGGTGCGCCCCCGGCCACGATCAAGCAGGACGCGCGAACCCTTAACGCCGATACCCGTCAGTTGCAGCGTGTGCAGCGGGCATTCGGCCAGGATGCCATAGCCGATACGAAGCCATAGGGAACTGGCAGCCGCCAAGCGGGGCGGAGACTCGTCAAAGTTGTCTCCGCCCTGCTGTGTCGCGCATGGGCGTGCGCTTGTCCGCAAGATCGCGGGAAGCGTGCTGATACGTTACGGCGGGTGCGTGATCTTCTGAGCCTGCCAAAGGCGAACTTGCATGTGCACCTGGAGGACTCGGTCCGGCCGCAGACGCTCAAGGAGATCGCTGCTGCCAACGGCCTGCAGACTCCGCCAAGTACTCCGATCACCGATTCGGCGTCGTTCTTTGCCGCTGTCAACGTGGTGCGCAATTGCCTGCTGACCTTCGCGGACTTTTACCGGATCGCCGTGGAGTATTGCGCGGACGAGGCCGCCCAGGGGACCCGCTATGCGGAGGTGTCCTTCACCGCCGCTGCCCACGGTGAGCGGCTGGGCGACATGACAATGCCGCTGCGGGCGGTCTTGGAGGGCTTGGCGCAGGGCCGGGCCGATCACGGGGTGCACACCCGGCTGGTGCTCGATCACTCGAGGCGCCGGCCTGTCGAGCGTGCCTGGGCGACGCTGCGGCTGGCAGAGTCCTACGCGAGCGAGGGTGTGATCGCAGTCGGCCTGGCCGGAGATGAGGCTTACTCTGGCGAGCCGTTCGCCGAGGTCTTCCGCGCGGCTCGCGCAGCCGGGTTGCATGTCGTGCATCATGCGGGAGAAGCCGCTGGACCGGCCAGCATCCGGCAGGCCATCGTCGAGGGTTGCGCTGAGCGGCTGGGCCACGGCATCCGGGTCCTGGACGACGCCGAGCTGACGGCCGAAGTGGTCGCCCTGGGCATCCCGCTGGAGGTCTGCCCGAGTTCCAACGTCATGCTCGGCTTTGTCCGCTCACTGCCTGAGCATCCGCTGCCGCGGCTGCTGGATGCCGGGCTCCTTGTCACGGTGAACACCGACATCCCTGCCGTGACGGGTGCCGGACTGTCGGAGGAGTACCGGCTGCTGCGGGACACCTTCGGATATGGCGACGCAGCCATCGCCGATGTGGCGCGCGCCGGGGCGCGTGCGTCCTTCGCGTCGGCGGACCTCAAAGCCCAGATCCTGTCCGGGATCGATGCCTGGCTCGCCTGATGAACTTGGCCGCGGGCGGCAAGGGCATTGCGGCTGGTGTGCGGCTTCCCGGATAGCGCCTGCTGCTCGGATCTAGTGCTTTCCCGCACTGTGGCTTTCCGGTTGGCATGCCGGTTGCCCAGGCCAGGCGCGCCTGCGCTATGCGTATCCGGCTGCCGTGCGCTGCCCTGATCTGGGCGCGCCGGAATCGCGCCAACCTGCCACCGGGATCCGCCGCGCGGCCCGGCCGTTTTGTCAGAGGCTCTCGCTACTATTTTCGATATAAGCCTGGAGCATCCACCGAGACAGTTTGGAGGTGGCCGGATGAGCGAGCCCGTCAGCAGCCCTGGGCCGGCCGCCTCCGGAGGCCCGGACCAGCCGCCGGGGCCCGCAGGGCCGTCGTGGCCGGCCGCGGGTGCGGGGTCGCTGTCGGATGAGGATCTGCTGGCGCTGCTGGACAGCCTGCACGTCGCCGGGACCCACGACCCGGAGGAAGACCAGGAAGCGGTGGCCGCGGCGCAGTGGCAGGCCCTTCAAGCCGACGACCGGGCTGTCGATGCCAGCCCGGTGTATGTTGCCGAGAACTTGCCGGCCGGGCCGGGGTTAGCTGCTGTCCTTGGGTCGGGCACGCCCGGCGGCGCCTCGGACTGGGATCTGCCGGGGATAGCTGCCGGTTACCGGCGGCTGGCCGCCTGGGCGCAGGCCCGCGAGCTGGCCGCGGTCGCCGAGATCGCCGCCCGCCGCGCCGCGGCGAACCCGGACATCGGCGCCGGCGAGGACGGCCGGCCCCGGTGGCTGCCGCCCGAGGCTGCCGCTGAGGTGGCGCTGGAGTTGCGGATGTCGCAGTTCGGTGCCTCAGCGTGGACGGATCTGGGCTGCCGGCTGCGCTGGCAGCTGCCCGGCACCGCTCAGGCGCTCGCCGAGGGCCGTATCGACCTGTCCCGGGCGCGGATCATCGCCGAAGCCGCCTCGGTTCTGTCCGACGAGCACGCCGCCGTTGTGGAGCAGCGGGTGCTGCCGAAAGCGGGCGAGCAGACCACGACGCAGTTGCGGGCCGCGGTGCGCCGCGCGGTGCTGGCCGTCGATCCCGAGGGTGCCGAGCAGCGCCGCAAGAAGGCTGAGCGGCAGGCCAAGGTGTCGCTGTACCCCGGCGAGGAGGGCACCGCCACATTGACCGGGTCGGGCCTGCCGGGCGTGCAGGCCGCTGCGGCGATGGCCCGGATCACCGCGATGGCCCGCGCGCTGAAGGCCTCCGGCGCGCACGGCGGCGTGGACTTGCTGCGAGCGCACGTCTTCATCGGCCTGCTGCTGGGCACCCTGCCGTTCATCCCGCCGCCCGCGGACGGCCCGCCCGACAACCCGCCACCACCCGGCGATCAGCCACCCCCCGACGACGGTCCGGACGATCGGCTGCCGGAGGATCACCGCTCGCCACCGTCCGCGGACGATGAGCTGCCCGCCGATGATGGCCTGGCCGGCGACCCGCCGACGACCGACGATCGGCTACCGGAGGATCACCGGTCGCCACCGTCCGCGGACGATGAGCTGCCCGCCGGTGATGGCCTGGCCGGCGACCCGCCTTCGGACGACGATCAGCCAGCGACCGACGCTGATGATGCAGCCGGTGACCCGCCGCGGGATGATCAGCCGCTCCCGGATGACGGCCCCGATGATGACCGTTCGCCCGGCGAGGGTCCCGGCCTGACCGGTGGCGACGTCGACCCGTCCGGCGCGGACGACCTGCCGGGCTGGTGGCCTGACATCCCGTGCCCCGGTGATGGCGACGCGCCGCCGGACACCGGTGACCCGCCCGAGCCATCGCTGGCAACCGAGCCGGACGACAACGACGACGACTGGCCGCCGCTACCGTCCCCGGACTGGCCCGCGCTGCCGGCGCGGCTGCCCGCACCCGGCGACCCGGCCCCCGCACCCGGCGACGCGGCCACGGCCCGGGCCGGGCTGCTCGACGTGCTGATCCCGTGGACATCGCTGGCCGGCGACAGCCGCGAACCGGGCGTCCTGGGCCGCATCGGCCCGGTCTCCAGCCTGCAAGCACGACAGCTGCTGTTCCTGGCCACACGCAGCCCGACCACCCAGTGGCGGGTCATCGTCACC
>DASXIA010000095.1:0-18950 GCA_036488155.1 Streptosporangiaceae bacterium
GGTCTCCCGGGCCGGCTCGCTTCCCGGCGGGCTATCGATCGAGGTCGAAGACGGGGACGGCCTTGTGGCTGCGGCTACTGGGCAGCTCGACGATGGCGCCGACTTTGTAAAGCTCTATCTCGACGGGCCTGATCGCGACACGTCACCTTTTACCGTGAGCGAGGTGCGAGCCGTCGTCGAGGCGGCCCATGCACGAGGTGCCCGGGTGACGGCGCATTCGGGGATGCTTCCCGGTGCGCGAGTTGGCGCCGAGGCAGCGGTCGACTCCCTGGAGCACGGCTTCCAGCTCGACGCTGAGGTGGTGGCGCTCATGGCTGCCAACCGCGTCGCGCTCGTATCCACCCTGGCCGTGCTTGAATCGTGGCGTACCTTCAGCCGCACGACGAGTCTCCCGCGTTTTGTGGAGCCGCCACGCCGAGCAGAGATCGCCGCCCGCCGGGAGTGGGCCCACGAGAGCGTGCGGCTTGCAGCTCGCGCCGGTGTCCTGGTGGCAGCAGGCACCGACTTCGGCGGCGGATCACTGCGCGCCGGCCAGCTCGCCTGGGAGGTGGAATGCCTGGTCAACGCCGGCCTGGAGCCATGGCAGGCGCTGGCGGCAGCGACCCGCAACGGCGGGCAACTGCTCGGCGAGCCTGACGCAGGCGTCATCCGGGAAGGCGGCCCGGCCGATCTTGTATTTGTCCACGGTGACCCGCTGTCTGACCCGGCGGCGCTGTGGAGAATCTGGCTCGTAACCTGATGATGCTGGCCGCGCTGCCTCAGGTCTTGAGTACCAGGGTCGTCGTATCTTTCAAAGCGGCGAGTTGCTTGCCCGTATAGGCAAAGGGCACCCACTTCTTGTGCGAGTAAAGCTTGGTCATGTTGGCGTAGTAGGGCGAGAGGGGATTCGTCGCCTGTGAGTAGGTGACAATGCCCTCCGAGACGGGGCCTTTCGGGGTCAACTCGGTGGTCATTACGAGCGACGAACCATCACCGACCTCGCCGTAGTCGCCGGGGTAGAACGCATTGCTGTTTCCCGAGCCGGGATAGATGGCGTTGAAGCATCCCGTGGCGCAGCCGTGGATCGGGATGACATCGCTTCCCTTAGTCGAATGCTGGACCTGGCCGTAGGAAGCCGTGAGCGGGATGTGCTGCGCCTTGAGGTTGAGGACCGCAGTGGCGAGGTTCCTGAGGACTTCCGGGTTGGACGTGTTGAGCCCGTACGGCGTCCTCAGCGGGTGCTTCACCTGGAAGGGCACCTTCCAGAAAGTTCCGGAGAAGGGGAGTTCGTACCAGACCTCGAAGAGCCAGCCGCCAGCGGCGCCCAAGTCGCCGTTCTCATACTTCGTGTACCGGGCGAGCGCATTACACGCCTTTGTCAGGTTCACCTTGACGCCATTCGCCGCCTTGTGTTCCGGCGACTTCCGGCACGCGGTCACGAGCGGCTTGAGCACGAGTTCGGCCAGAAGCGAGCGGTCGTTCTCCCACATGGCTTGCAGCGTCCGGATCGTGAACTTTGGCTTGCCGAGACCGTCTTTGCCAGCCAGGCGCTCAGCGATCATCTCGTTGCCAAGGCGGGTGCGAAGGCCCTGCTCGACATCGATCCGCCCGATGATCGGCGAGAAGGCTTTGAACGGGTGGCTGGGGTTCGCTAGCCAGTATGAGTCATTGGAGTTCTCGACGTAATCAGTCCGGATGGTGTGTGGCTCCTCGCTCGCCGGGAGGATCCCTCGCACGGGAGTTCCTTTGACGGTCGCCCAGTTGCAGCGTGTCGTCGATCCGTCGAGGGTAACGAGGCCTGCGATGTTGTACACCAGGGTGGGCAGGCCAGAGGGGAGGCACCTCCTCAGCAGAGCCGCCGTGACTCCCGGCGTGTCGCCCACGTCGGCATAAAGGGCGTGGCCCGTGTTGTCGGCTGCGACCGTGTTGAACGTCGGGATTGCCAGGTACTTCGACTCGACCCTGAGCAGATCGCGCACAGAGTTCGCCCGTCCCATCTCGAAGTACTGATTCGCCGCCCGCATTTCGTCACCGAGGTTGACGTCGTGCAATGCGTAGGCCGTTGTTGCACTCCATGAGTAGCTCGCGGGCGGGAGAACGAGGACCGTACCGAACCGGGTGATGTAGAAGGTGTGCTGAACTATGCCGCTGCCAGTGTTGACGCTCACGGTCTCGGTGCGCATCGGGATGGTCTTGCCATTCACGATGTAGCTGGTCGGGTCTCGCCGCGCCAGCTTGAGGCGAACGATCGTGAAGCGCATCGACGTCGAGACGGTGTGTGTCCAGGCGAGGCGGGAGTTGAATCCGATGCCGACGAGGGGGAAGCCCATGAGCGTCCCGCCCGCTACGTCATACCTCCCGGGCACATTGAGCTGCTCTGCGAAGAACCGCTCAGTCCCGTACCAAGGGAAGTGCGGGTTGGCAAGCACCATCCCGTCCTTGTGCCGGGTGTCCGTGCTGCCGATCCCGATCCCGTTCGAACCGTTGGATGAACTTCCGTTCTCGAAGAGGCCGCGCAATGATCGCAGGCCGGACCGGCTCGGGCTCGTGTGAGGCGGCATCGAGCGGCTGCTGGACGCCGGCGGCGTCGCCGCGTTTTCGTAGCTGATGAACTGCTGGCTGGATGCCTCCGTCGCGATTTGCACTCCGCGGAGCCACATGTCCTCCAGCGTGATGGGGCGAACCCACGGCTGGCCAGCACAAGCCGGATCCTTCAATTCACCCGAGGCGAGGTAGGCGTTGTAGCCAGCCACATAGCCTTCGTAGAGCCGGAGTACCTGGGGAAGGGGACCTATGGGCGGCTTAGCCTTCATCTGGGACTCGAAACGGCCCGAGTTCTTAACCTGCTGCCAGAACAGATCGGAGTCGAGATTCGTCGGGTCGACACCGGCGGAGTAATTGACAGCGAGGTTGTTCGGGCCAAAGTACTGCGACCGGTCGCCATTCACGGTCACAAAGTCCTGGGCCAGAGTGCAGAAGTTGTCCTCCGCGAAGGCCCAGGCCTCACCGTAGCCGAGCGAGGAGAAGTTCGTGGCCGTGATGTGCGGGATACCAGCCGAATCGGTAACGATCGTCGCATCATCCGATGACAACCTGGCTGTTCGCGCGGCGGCCGCGGCTCCCCCGGTCGACAGTGCCAGCGCTCCGAGTAACGGCAGCACCATCGCCACGCTGAGGACACCGCGAACCTTCATGACATGCGCTCCCTAAGCCAAGCCGAACTGCTTCGCTTACGGTACGGCCTCGGTGCGGGCAATGCCAGGTAAAGGACAGGCGCGCAATGCGAGACAGCGACGCGTCGCTCGTCAAATGGTTGTGCCGGGGCACGCTCGTGCACTCCCGCCGACATCCCTGGTGCTGCGCTACGCTGCTGGACTTTGGAGCAAGCCCTGGTCAGCCGCGGTTTGCCCAGTTGAACCGAGCCGACCCGCGGCCGAGGAGCCGGTCAACTGCGGCGCCGACGCTGCCGTCCTCGGCCATCAGCTTCTTGATCACGAAGATCATCGTCGGGATTGCCCAGAAGTCGCCGCAGATCCACAAGATGCCTGCACCGATCTGCTGGTCGGCGAAGGCGGGCAGGGTGACGCCTGGCACGTGGTCGTAGACCGAGTACCACGAGGCGCTGGTGAGGAAGCCCATCGCCATGGCCAGGACCCACATGACGCAGTTCGTCGCCAGCAGTGCGGCGGCTTGGTACACCGGCGTGATTCTGATCCGGAACGGCGGTGAACTGATGAACTGCAGCCAGAACAGGACGCCGGCGATGAAGAAACTCGAGTGCATCAGCCAGATGTGCACCGTCTGGTTGCGCTCGCCCAGGTCGAACGGGCCTGGCAGGTGCCAGATAATCATCACTACGTTGAAGAAGATGATGCTGACCCACGGCCTGAGCATGAAGCCGCCGGCCGCGCGCAGCGGACGGGACCAGCCACTGGTCAGGACCTCGCGGGTCGCGACTTTGCCAGACTGTCCTGGTAGCGCGGCTAGCAGGGGCTGCCATGGTGCCGCCGCGACGACCAGTGTCGGCGCGGTGAACATCAGCAGCAGGTGCTGGATCATGTGCACGAAGAAGTAGTCGTCGGCCCAGTAGTCGACGGGCGATTGCACGGCAATCAGCAGCACGGCGAGGCCGGCGTAGAACAGTAGCGAGCGGCGCCTGCGCTGGCTGGTCCGGTCCGGGCGGGACCGGGAGGCGAGCCGCGCTAGCCCGATCTCCTGCCAGATCACGAGCACGATCGCGATGATGAGGAACGGGTCGAAGGACCAGTGGTCGAGTACGTAGCTCATGGCTGTCTCGGCTCGATCTCGGTTCAGCCCGCGAGCCTGGGCGGCGACGCCTGCATGTGCAGCGCGTTGATGGCCCTGGCGATCGGGGTGTCTATGGCGGCTCGCTCGGCGTTGAGGGTCCGCAGGTCCCGGCTGAGAGCTGCCTCGGCGTTGCTCCTGGCCTGCGGGGTGGTACCGGACAACACTCGGGCGACGTCGGTCTGCACGCGCTGCGCGTCCGCTGCGGCCCAGGTCACTAGGCCGCTTACAACGTTGACGAGCCCGAAGCCGTCGAGCGATTCGGGTACCTGGTAACTCTCAAGATTATCGATCAGCTCGTTGTTGGCCGGCGCGCAGTTGGCGGCGCCTTGCGTGGCGACGCTGATGCCGTCACTGACGTCGGTGCTGTTGCCGAAGTGCTCGGCCTGCACGGCCCGCAAGGCTGTCAGCGACTCGCCGACGCCGCCGCTGCAGGACTCGATATCGGTGTTGACCTCCTGGAGGAAGCCGTGCATATCGCTGGCGCGCTCGGCTGTCGACGGCCGGTGTACGAGCGCCACTGCCACCGCGGCTATCAGGAACAGCACCCCGGCCAGCAGAAGCCACCGCGGCGTCTGGCGCACTGGCCAGCCGCTCGGCCGCGCGGACACCCGCGGCCGGTCGCTAGAGGTAATGGACGGCACCTGTCGGTCAGCCTCGATCCTTATTCATGATCGACACGCCCCTGGTCAGATCCTTCGTCGTCAGCGCCCCGAGAACGTGCATGACGATCTGGTGCCGGGCGTTCAGGAAGAAGGTCTGCGGTAGCGCTAGAACGCCGTATGAGGTGGTGGTCTTAGCGGGAAACGGATCGAACCCCACCGGATAGCGCACCGCGGTCTTCTTCACGAACCGCAGCGCAGCCGCGGTCTCGTCATT
Source organism: Streptosporangiaceae bacterium (assembly GCA_036488155.1). GTDB lineage: Bacteria > Actinomycetota > Actinomycetes > Streptosporangiales > Streptosporangiaceae > JAJYUU01. The sequence goes on from DASXIA010000095.1 coordinate 5,164, forward strand.
GGAGTCGATGCCGACCACCCTGACCCGTCCGTGCATGGACAGGTAGAACCTGGCGAGCAGGGGCGTCTCGCGTTGGCACGGTCCGCACCAGGACGCGAAGAAGTTGATGATCACGGGCTTGCCCGCATAGGAGGCCAGGGTGATGTGGCTGCCTGGCTTTCCGAGCTGCGCCAGGGAGAAACTCTTGGCCGGTTGCGGACCGTTCTTGATCGCCTTGGCCTGGCCGCCGGCCAGCGTGACGACGACCGCGACCGCGGCCGCTAGGACCGCCGCCGCCGCAAGGTAACTGATCTTCTTGGCCGTGCTCAGGCCGCGGAGCCAGGTACCGCGGGCTGCCGGCGCGGCTGGTTCCTTGCCCGGCGTAGTAGTCACAGGCTGCTCCCGCACGGTTTGCCGGCCGGTAGCGTGGCGGGCAGCGTGCCCGGCCCGGCGGAAGGTAGTGCTGCGGGCAGCAGCAGCTCGAACCTGCTGCCCAGCCCCGGCGTGCTCTGTGCCCTGACCTCGCCGCCGTGGCCCTCGGCTACCGCCCTGACCAGGGCCAGGCCCAGCCCGGTACCGCGACGGCCAACAGCTGGCGACCCGGTGGCGAAACGTTCGAAGATTCGGTCTAGGTCGGCCGCCTCGATGCCTGTACCGCTGTCCTGCACGACGAGGCTGACTAGCCCGGCCGGCTCCTCGCGGGTCACCGCGAGCCGGATGAGATCGTCCGGCCCGGTGTGCTGGACGGCGTTCTCCAGCAGAGCGTCGATGGCAAGCCCGAGGCGTTCGGGATCGGCGAGCGCGGTCGCCTCGTCCAGCCGCCCGAGCTGCCAGTGCCGGGCGGCGGTAGGCCGCCAGCGCCAGAGCACGTCCGTAACGAACTGATCGAGCTCGACTTCTTCCGGTCGCAGGAAGTCGGGGTTGGCCGATGCCGCGATCAGCAGCAGGCGCTCACTGAGTGTCTTAAGGCGGTTCAGCTCTCCGACGACTACGTTGACGTCGCGCTGGTCCTGGTTGTCAGCGAGGTTGCGGGCGAGCAGTTCGGAATGCCCTAGCGCGATCGTGATCGGGGTCCTGAGCTGGTGCGATGCGTCCTGGAGGAAGCGGCGCTGAGTGGCGAGTAGACGCTCGTTCTCCTCGCTGACCCGGATCCGCTCCGCATTGGCGGCCCGATGACGGCGGCTGTGCCACACCATGACCCAGAACATAGCGGCCATCAGCGGCACTTCGGTCAGCTCATCGGCTGGCTGGGCGCCGCGGAGCACGTCGAAGCCGACAGCGGCGAATGTGGTCACGACCATGGCGGCCAGCACCCACACCGTCGAGGAGGTGCTGCGGACCCGGAAGCTGTACAGCAGCGCGAAGGTGATCCACATCAGATGGAAGGGGATTGCCTCCCAGCGCTCGAAGATCAGGATGCCGGCCAGGCCGAGAATCCACAGCACGACCCAGGCGAGGTCGATCCAGCCATCCCAGGACCGCAACCGCTCGAAATCAGTTGCCCGGACATGCAGAAGGCCCGGCCAGTCGAGCATGCTGACCGCGACGTCCTCGCGGAGGCTCGACTCAGGAAGCGAGCCGGTATCCTGCACCACGCACCGTCTCGATCAGCTCGAATCCCAGCTTGGACCGCAGCCTGCGAATGCAGACGTCGACGACGTTCGAGCCGGGATCAAAATCGATGCCCCACACGGATGCCAGCAGCGTTCCCTTCGTGACGGACTCGCCGGTGTGCTCAATGAGCTCACGCAACAACATGATCTCGAGCCTGGTCAACGATACCGGGCCGACGCCGGCGTCAGCTTGCATTCTGCCCAGGTCCAGGACCAGATGTCCGGACCTGATCACGTCGCCGGCCAGGTGCTCGTCGCGCAGCTGGACCCTGACCCTGGCGAGGAGCTCGTCCAGGGAGAACGGCTTGGTGAGGTAGTCCTTCGCGCCCGAGTCCAGGCAAGCCACCTTGGTCGTCACGTCCGACAGGCAGGACAGCACGAGGATCGCCTGCTCGGGGCGCTCTGCCCGCAGCCGCCCCAGCACCTGGCGGCCGTCTGTGAGTGGCATGACGAGATCAAGGATCACGAGCTGGAAGTCGCCAGTCAGCGCCAGGGCCAGCCCGGCGTTGCCGTCACCGGCAGATTCGATCTCGAAACCGGCGGAGGCGAGCGCCCGGGTGATCATCTCCCGGATATGCGGCTCGTCGTCGACTACGAGCACTCGGTGAGGTGCGGATCGCCTCTCGGCCTGGTTGATCGACATCAGCCGCTACTACCTCAATCGATTGCAGTTCGGCGGTACCAACCGGCTACCCGCCTCCTCAGATCCTGCTGATGACGCAGGTCGACAGCAGAGGATCTACTCCACATGGCTGGCCGCGGTCAAGTGCCGCGGCCAAGGCGACACTATTACATTTCGTGCCGTCGCGTATCGAAACAGGCATACTGCCCAGTTACGGCCCGGATCAACCGTGACAGTTTCGTCATTCAGCACCGCCTTCCTTGCCGAGGCAAGCATGGTGATCGCAAGATCAGTGTCGTCAATCCGAGGGCAAGGCTGGGACGGATCGATCTGCCATGCCAGGAGCCCGGCGGTCCTGCCGACAGGCGATAGAAGCGAGGTGATGGCCGGTGTCGTTGCCGGCCCGTGTCGTTACCCTGGTGCTGGCGTTCCTCGCCGTCGCAGCGGTCGCGGCGTTCGTCGTGATTCATTACTTCCTGGGTGGTCCGCCGACGGTGGACTACTCGTCGGGCGTGGCCGCAGACACCGGCGCGACCGTCCACGTGGTGTTGCAGGAGGACCCGCAGAACACGGTCAGCACGCATCCGGACTGGGTGTCGTACTTCATCCAGAACCCCAAAACCCACGCATGGGTTCACACCACGCTGTTTAAGGTGCCTGCGGGCAGCAAGATCGACATGACGATCTACGGCTACGACGGCTGCACCCCGCTCCGGAACAACGTCTTCGGCGAGGTCACCGGCACGATCGGCGGGGTCGCGGAGGTCAACGGCAAGCCGGTCAAGCAGATCAACTCCTGGTCCGGGTGCAACGTGGGGCATACGTTCTCCATCCCGGGCATCGGCCTGAACGTGCCGATGGCTACACCCCCGAACCCGAACGCGAACTTGTGCGGCACCTCGCCATGCACCTCGGGTCCGAAGGAGACCATCACCTTCAGCTTCATGACACCGCGAACAACGGGCCAGTACTTCTGGCAGTGCCGGGTCCCGTGCGGTGGCGGATTCATTGACGGGTTCGGCGGTCCGATGCAGACCCTCGGCTTCATGACGGGCAACATGGAGGTGGTGTCCTGATGGCCGCGTCAGTCGCCGAGGACGCTCAGGGATCGGAGCAGGCCGGCCCGAACCACGGGCTGCGGATCTTCCTGATCTGGCTACCAATCGCGGTTGCCGCCGATCTGCTGCTCTACTTCGTCTACGGGCCGCACATGCCGCCCGGCCTGATGTCCAACACCGCGGCCAGCCAGCAGTTCGATATCAAGGTCATGTCGGTGCTGGCCGCACCGGTGATGATCTTCGTGCTGATCTTCATGGCCTACTCGCTGATCGTCTGGCGGCACCGGGAGGGTGACGACGGGGACGGGCCGCCGATCTTCGGTCACGCCAAGATCCAGGCCACCTGGATCACGGTGACTGCGGTTATCGTGCTGTTCCTGGCCGGCTTCGGAACTTACGAGCTGGCGTGGCCCGGATTCGCCGGGGCAGGCGCGGGTGAAGGCCCGAGCCCCATCTGGAAGCCGGACGGTACTCCGCTGCAGGTGCAGGTGATCGCCCAGCAGTGGCGGTTCACCTACCGGTACCCGCAGTTCGGCGGCTTCGAGACAACGGCTCTGATGCTGCCCGTCGGTGAGCCGGTCCAGTTCAACGTCACCTCCCTGGACGTCATCCACAGCTTCTGGGCCTATCAGCTCGGCGTGAAGGCGGACGCCAACCCCGGCGTGAACAACGTGGCCTACACCACCCCGAGCCAGACCGGCAGCGTGACAGTACGGTGCGCAGAGCTGTGCGGTCTGTGGCACGGCGCAATGTTCAACTACGGCAAGGTCGTATCGGTAGCTGCCTTTAGGTCCTGGGCGCAGAAGACAGAGGTCCAGCTGGCCGCCGTTACCAAGATCCTCCCGCCGTATTCCACGACCTACGACCCGACAGTGGTCCCGCAGATGAGCAAGGCCATGGTCAAGGCCGGCCTCATTGGCGGCAATGGCTACTACTACCCGCCGAACGACCCAGTTCAGCCATGACGAAGCAACACGCCGACGCAGCGATGAAGAGGTGACGGATGGCCATCGAGACACAGCCGGATCGGGCGCAGGGCGCTGGCGGCGGGCAGCCGCTGGCTCGCTCCGGCGCGCGGCCGTGGTGGCGGCGGCCCGCCATCCATACTGCAATTCTCGGCGCGGTGATCGGCTACGTGCTCGGTCACCTGCTGGGCAACTACCTGACCGGTGCGACCGGCGCAGCTAATCAGTACCCCAACGTCGCCCTGTCCGATTCCGAGGACTGGCCGATCGTGCTCGGCTACCTGTTCGCGATCGTGGGCTGGCTGGCCGGGCTCGGGGTGTTCAACGACACGATCAGGCAGATGCTCGGCCGGCCTAACGGGTACAACGGGCACAACGGAAACGGCCAGCATGAGAACGGCGGTCTGGCCAAGTACTTCCGCTACTCGCTGGACCACAAGGTCGTCGGTATCCAGTACCTGGTCGGCATGATCGTCTACTTCTGCACGGCTGGCCTCTTCGCGATGGCCATCCGGACCGAGTTGCTGTCGCCGGTGCACCACGTCTTCACCTCGCAGGTGTACGTGGAGATCGTCGGCGAGCACGGCACGATGATGATGATGCTGATGACTTCGGTCATTCTCGGCCCGTTCGGTAACTACCTGGTGCCGCTGATGATCGGCGCTAAGCGGGTCGCCTTCCCCCGGATCGAGGCGCTGTCGTTCTGGCTGACGCCAATGGCGTTCCTGATCCTGCTCTCCGCGCTCCTGCTAGGCGGATTCCCGTTCGGCTGGACGGGCTATGCCCCGCTGTCGATCCAGTCCACCGTTGGCGCGGACTCGTATGCCATGGCTTTCGGGCTCATGGGCATCTCGATGATCCTGGCCGGGTTCAACATCATCGTGACGGTCATCTGCTACCGCGCTCCCGGCATGCGCTGGAGCCGGCTGCCGATGTTCGTCTGGTCGATGATGACGACGTCGTTCCTGATGGTGCTGGCAGCGCCCGTGCTGGTCGGCGGCATGTACATGCTGCTGATGGACCGGACCGCCCAGACCGCGTTCTTCGAGGACTCCCTCGGCGGCAGCAGCTACCTGTACCAGAACCTGTTCTGGTTCTTCGGCCATCCCGAGGTCTACATCCTGGCGCTGCCGGGATTCGGGATTGTCTCGGAGATCATCCCGGTCATGTGCCGCAAGCCGCTGTTCGCCTACAAGGTGGCGGCGGCCGGCATGGTCGGGGTGGGGCTGCTGAGTTTCTTTGTCTGGCAGCATCACCTCTTCGACAGCGGCATCAATCCGGACATGCGACCGCTGTTCATGCTGACCACCGAGCTGATCTCGATCCCGACCGGCTTCATTTACCTGGTGGCGCTCGGCACGTTCTGGAAGGCGAAGATCAGGTTTACGGTGCCGATGCTGTTCGCGCTCGGCATGTACTTCAACTTCCTGATCGGCGGCGTCTCCGGCGTGTTCCTGTCGGACGTGCCCGCCGACACGACAGAACACGGCAGCTTCTTCGTGATGGCGCACTTCCACTACACGATCATGGGCGGGCTGATCTTCGCCTTCATGGGCGGCCTGTACTACTGGCTGCCGAAGATGATGGGGATCAAGCTCAATCCCACGCTCGGGAAGTGGCAGTTCTGGCTCATGTTCATCGCGTTCAACGCGACGTTCCTGCCGCTGTTCGCGGTCGGCATGGCGGGCCAGCCACGTCGGGTGTTCGAGTACGCACATAACCTCCAGCCGCTGAACGTCTTTGTCTCGATCTCCTCGTTCGTGCTCGGGTTCTCGATCCTGTTGTTCGTGATCAACTTCGTCTGGTCGACGGTCTTCGTGCGGGAGCGCGAGACGGCCAACCCATGGCAGTCGCGCGGCCTGGAGTGGCAGGTGGCCTCGCCGCCGCCAGCGGACAACTTCGACCAGATCCCCGTGGTCCTGTCCGGGCCGTACGACTATGGCGTCAAGGACGCTCAGCCAGTCGCTGACCTGCACCCGCCCGCCGGCGTGCTGAGTGCCGCGATCTCGCAGTCCGCAGCCATCAGAGCGGAGGCATAGATAGCCATGGCAGAGACAACTGCCGAGCCGTCGCCTGGCCTGAGCCAGGCGGAAGAAGAGGCGGTCTTTTACCACGAGTCCGCGCTCAACGCCTCGTGGACGGGGGTCCGGCTGGCCGTGGGAGCGCTCACGTTCCTGTTCGGCGCGTTCGTGTTCGCGTTCTTCTATCTGCGCTCGCTGAACAGTCACCACCTGTGGTACACGGCGGCCACTCACCCGAGCCAGGGGATCGGCGTCACCGTCATGGTGCTGGCCGTGGTCAGTGCGGCGGGCCAGACGCTCGTGCTGCAGCGCATCAAGGCCGGGCACAAGGGCGCCTGGCTGGGCGGGGCGACACTGGCGCTGCTGCTCGGGCTGGCCGCGATCGGCGTGCAGATCTGGCAGCTGCTCAACCTCGGCTTCTGGCCGGGAGCAAGCGGCTTCGCGAGCGTCTTCGTCGGCTACAACCCGATCTTCATCGCGGTCGCCCTCTGCGCCATGATCTGGCTGGAGATCCTGATCATGCGGTGCCGGGCGATTCCGGAGATCTCATTTGTTGAGCAACCGCCTACCTACGCCGAAGCGTTCGCGGTCCAGCGGTTCCAGGCGTCGCTGAGTGCCTTCACCCTAGTGTGGAACTACCTGGCGGGGGTGGCTGTCGTCGCCTGGATCCTGTTCTACCTGGTCCACTAGGCAGACGGCGGGAAGAGGCAGTCAGGTGGAAGTAGCTTTCGGGCACTGGTCGGCCAGCTGGCCGGCGCTCGTTGCCTACGTCCTGGCAGCCGGCTGGCACCTGGCCGGACTGCGGCGCCTGCTTGCCGTTAACAGCGTGGGAACGCTCGCGGCGGGAACGCCCGCTAGCCGCGAACTGAGGCGAGAGGCAGCGCTGTGTCAGCTGGGGCTCATCCTGGTGCTGCTGGCGCTAGTCTCGCCCGTCGGCTACTTCGCTGGCCTCTATATATGGGTGCGGGCACTGCAGATGCTGCTCGTCGCGGTGTTTGGCCCCGGGCTGATCGTGCTCGGGGCGCCGTGGACGGCCTTCCGGCTTGCCATCGCCCGCCCTGGGGTTGCGGCCAGTACCAGCCATGATCGCCAGTCGTGGTTGATGTCCAGGCCCGTGCTCGCGGTTGTCGCCGCTAACGTCGTCTGGATCGGGTGGCAGTTGCCGCTGCTGTTCGACGCCGCCAGCGCGAACAGCGCGGTCGCGCTCGTCGAGCACGCCAGCTACCTGGCAGCCGGGCTGCTGTTCTGGCTGCAGCTGATCTCGTCGCGCCCGCTGCGCCAGCGAGTGCCGCCGTTGCGGCGGGTGGCGCTGCTTATGGGCAGCGCTGCCGCCTTCACCGTGCTCGGCATGGTGCTTGTATTCGGCTCTGGTGTGCTGTACTCGGGCTACGCCAACCCAGCACACCACGTCATGACGGTTATGGCTGACCAGCAACTGTCCGGCGCAGTCCTGTGGATGGGTTTCCTGCCGTCGGCGATGGTGGCCGCGGTGGCGCTGATGATGGAGTGGCTCAGGGATGAGGAGTCCGCGGATCTGTCAGCCGGGCTGGACCGGCTGCTGACGCCGCGGCGCAATGGCTGGCCGTCCCGGCCGGTCATCAGGTGACCAGCAAATGAAACGTGGCAGGAGGCAGTAGTGCCCCGTCTGATCCTCGCAGCGGTGACCCCGGACAACACGCCGCACGGGTACAACTGGACGTTCGCGTTCCCGATGCTGCTGTTCATCGTCGTCGCACTGATCTTGTACGTGCTGTTCAGCAGGCCGCATCGCCGGGTACCCGGTGAGCCTATCTCGGTTGCTACCGGGGCTCACCTGCAAGCTTCGGCGGCACTGGCGGATAGCGGATCGGACGAGACGCCGGCTGACATCGACCCAGCGGATGTCGATGCTGCGGTGAGCGGCGAAGACCGGGGGGCTAACTAGTGACACAGGCAACGGGCGCCCTCGGCATCGCACCCCCAGACACCACGGAGCGGCGCTCTGTCGGCCTGGTGGTGAGGGCGCTGTTCCTGCTGACCAAGCCGCGAATCATCGAACTGCTGCTGGTCACCACGCTGCCGACGATGCTGCTCGCCCGGCGCGGCCTGCCAGGAATCGGCCTGATCGCCGTCACCTTGCTGGGCGGCGCTCTCGCCGCGGGCAGCGCTAATACGCTGAACTGCTACCTCGACCGGGACATCGACGCGATCATGAAGCGCACGTCCCGGCGGCCGCTGGTCGCGAAGGGCGCTCCGACAGCGGTCAAGCCCGGCGAGGCGCTGGCATCCGGGATCCTGCTGGGCGCGGCGGCCACGGTAGTGCTGGGCCTGCTGGCCAACTGGCTGTCAGCGATCCTGGCCGACGGCGCGATCCTGTTCTATGTCTTCGTGTACACCATGGGACTGAAGCGGCGCACCGCGTCGAACATCGTGATCGGCGGCGCGGCCGGCTGCTTCCCGGTGCTGGTCGGCTGGGCAGCGGTGACCGGCACCGTGAGCTGGCCCGCCGTCCTGCTGTTCGCGGTCATCTTCTTCTGGACGCCGCCGCACTTCTGGGCCCTGGCGATGAAGTTCAAGGACGACTACGCGTCGGCCGGGGTGCCCATGCTGCCGGTCGTTGCCACTGCGGCCAGCGTGGCACGGAAGATCCTGGTCTACTCCTACATCATGGTGGCCGTAACGCTCGCGCTCGCGCCGTATGCGGGCCTGGCTTATGGCATCAGCGCCGCCGTACTCGGCGGCTGGTTCCTGGTCGAGGCCCACCGGCTCCGGTCTCGGGTTGCCGCTGGCGAGGCGGCCGCGCCGATGCGACTGTTCCACCTGTCGATCGCGTACCTGACCCTGCTCTTCGCCGTCGTCGCGATCACGGCGCTGCTGCCCTGGCACGGATAACCGTGGCCGTGACTGCCGGGCGAGCCCGGCCGCGCTGGACGATCCTGTTGCGGCCGCGGTGGCTGGCCTGGCACGTCTTCGCCGTGCTTGCCGCCACGGGCATGCTCTGGCTTGGTGACTGGCAATTTCATCGTGCCAAGGGCGGGAACGAGCTGAGCTGGGCGTACACATTTGAGTGGCCACTGTTTGCGATCTTCGGCGTGTACTTCTGGGCTAAGTCGCTACGGGACGAACTCCGTAGTCAGGCGAATTCCGGAGCGACCGAGCTAGCCGGGGATCCCGCTGGCCCGGAACCGGATCAGGCTGCACAAGCGGCTGCCGCCGACGCTTACGTAGCGCGGCTGAAGGCCGAGGTGCGCCGACACGGCGGCTGGCACGGCTGGCGATAGCTGGCCTGTGCTCGGCCCAGGGTTTTAGAATCTGTTTCTGAAACTGTCCGGGCACCTGGAGGTCGTCGTGGCGTGGGATTTCTCAACCGAGCCGGAGTTCCAGGAGCAGCTGGACTGGGTCGCTGACTTCTGCCAGAACGAGGTAGAGCCACTGGACCTGGTCTTCCCCGGTGCGGCATACTCGCGCAACCCCAAGGCCAAAGCACTCGCCGACCCGCTCAAGCAGCAGGTCAAGGACCGCGGGCTGTGGGCTCTGTTCCTCGATCGTGACCTCGGCGGGCCGGGTTTCGGGCAGCTCAAGCTCGCCCTGCTGAACGAGATCCTGGGCCGGTACCGGTCCGCGCCGGTGGTATTCGGCACGGCTGCGCCCGACACCGGCAACATGGAGATGCTGGCCGCCTACGGCACGCCGGAGCAGAAGGAGAAGTGGCTATACCCGCTGATGAACCAGGAGATTTTCTCCGCCTACTCGATGACCGAACCGCAAGGCGGCAGCGACCCGAACATGTTCAAGACCAGCGCGGTCCGCGACGGCGATCAGTGGGTCATCACCGGCGAGAAGTGGTTCACCAGCGCCGGCGCCCGAGCCGACATCATCTTCGTGATGTGCACCAACGGCATGTTCGTGGTGCCGCGCGAGACAACCGGCGTCGACATCATGGGCTATCCACCGCTGCACAACCACATCCGCTACAACGAAGTGCGCGTTCCCCTCGGTAATTTGCTGGGTCCGGAGGATGGCGCGAAGGTGCTGGCGCAGCGCCGCCTGGGCGGCGGCCGGATTCATCACGCGATGCGCACGGTGGCGCAGGTCAAGCTGGCCTTCGACATGATGTGCGAGCGGGCGCTCAGCCGCGAGTCGCATGGCAAGGTGATCGCCGAACATCAGATGGTCGCCGAGGCCATCGCGGATTCCTACGCCGAGATCAACATGCTGCGGCTGCTGGTGCTGTGGACGGCGTGGACCATCGACAACTCGAGCACCCAGGCAGCCAGGACACAGATAGCGGCCTGCAAGTACACCATGGCGAAGGTACTTCGCGAGGTCAGCTACCGGGCGCTGCACATCATGGGCTCGCTGGGCACCACGAACCTGACGCCGCTGCAGGCCATGTGGGCGAGTGCGCCGACGATGGCGATCGCCGATGGCGTGGACGAGGTGCACAAGGTGACCGTGGCGCGCAACGTGCTCAAAGGTTACGAGCCGCATCCGGGGCTGTGGCCGACCGAGTACATTCCGGCTAAGCGTGACGAGGCCAGGAAGAAGTACGCGCACCTCATCGAGTCCGATCCGGATCTCGCTGCCTGGGCTGATGCCACTGTCCGCGCGACCGCAAGGGGCTGAGCATGGAGATTTCCGGCAAGGTAGCTATCGTCACCGGCGGTGCCAGCGGAGCGGGCCGGGCGCTGGCGCTCGGACTGGCGTCGCGGGGGTCGTCGGGCGTCGCGGTGTGCGATATCGACGGCGAGGGCGCCGCGAAGGTCGCTTCTGAGATCGAGGCGGCGGGTGGCCGCGCGCTTGCGGTGGCTGCTGATGTGACACGGGAATCCGACGTCCAAGCGCTCGTGGCGCGGACCGATGATGCGTTCGGGCCGGCCGGGCTGTTCTTCTCGAATGCCGGGATCATCGTGGCCGGCGGCGAAGAAGCCTCTGACGATGCCTGGTCGAAGATCTGGGCGGTCAACGTGCACAGTCACGTTTACGTGGCGCGGGCGATCTTGCCCGGCATGCTCGCGCGCGGTGAGGGCTATCTGGTGATCACCGCGTCGGCGGCTGGTCTGCTGACCCAGCTTGGCTCCGCGCCATACGCGGTGACCAAGCACGCCGCAGTCGCGTTCGCCGAGTGGCTCTCGATTACCTATGGCGACCGGGGGATCCGGGTGTCCGCGCTCTGTCCGCAGGCGTTCAGCAGTAATCTGCTGGACACCTCCCGGCGTGAGGCTGGCGCGGGCGCATTGCCCGATAGCGGCGCGGGCGGTGGCTCGGCGCAGGCGGCGGTCGACGGCGTGCTCACTTCCGCGCAGGTGGCCGAGTGCGCGCTCGACGGGATCGCCACCGAGCAGTTCCTGATGCTGCCGCATCCGGACGTCGCGACCTATGAGCAGCGCCGGACGGCCGACCGGGACCGGTGGATCCGCGGCATGCGCCGGATGCAGGCAAGGCTCACGGGCGGGAACTGACCGGCCGGTACTGCTCAGCGGCCAGTACTGGTCAGCGGCCAGCAGGCTCATCGGGCGCCGACGTCGTCTGCGGCAGCGAGCTGGGCGCGGCGTCCCTCGAGGAACCGGCGCTGGGCGGAACTTCGGGTTAGCTGCGCTGCGGTCGCGAATGCGGCGGCCGCATCGGCGGTCCGGCCCAGCCGGGCGAGCAAGTCCGCCCGGATCGCAGGCAGCAAGTAATAGCCGTCGAGGCGGATCTGGTCGGTGATCGCCAGAGCCGCGGCCGGCCCGTGCACCTCGGCGACCGCGACGGCCCGGTTGAGCGCGACGACCTTGCTGGGCGCGATGACCATGAGCTGGTCATATAGCTGCAGAATCTGCCGCCAGTCAGTCTGTGCTGCCGTTGCCGCGTCGGTATGAACGGCGTTGATAGCGGCCTGGATCTGGAACCGGCCTGGCTGGTTGCGGCGCAGGCAGGCGCGGACGAGCTCGTGTCCTTCGGCAATCTGCTGCCGGTTCCACTGGCTGCGGTCCTGGTCGGCGAGCAGCACCAGGTCGCCATCGGGGCTGACCCGGCTGGCGCGCCGCGCGTCGGTCAGCAGCATCAGTGCGAGCAGCCCGGCGACCTCAGGTTCGGCTGGCATCAGCGCGGCGAGCAGCCGGCCCAGCCGGATCGCTTCGGCGCAGAGGCCGGTCCTGATGAGCTCATCGCCCGAACTGGCCGCGTAGCCCTCGTTGAAGATCAGGTAGATCACCGCCAGCACCGCTGCGAGGCGCTCCGGCAGGTCCGCTGCGCCTGGCACCTGGTAGGGAATGCCGGCGTCCCGGATCTTGGCCTTGGCGCGCACGATCCGCTGGGCCATCGTCGCCTCCGGCACGAGGAATGCGTGGGCGATCTCAGTGGTGGTCAGCCCGCCGAGCAGGCGGAGGGTGAGCGCGACGCGCGCGGTGTCTGCCAGCGCCGGGTGGCAGCAGGTGAACATGAGCCGAAGCCGGTCGTCGGGCACATCGGCACCGGGCTCCGCGTCGGCATCGTCCTGGACCGCGGGCTCGCCTTGCCGCGAGGCAGCCTGCCCGGCCAGCAGGATGGCCTGCACGTACTTGTCCTGCCTCAGGCGCTCGCGGCGCAGGTGGTCGGTGCCCTTGTTGCGCGCCGTCGTGATCAGCCAGCCGGCCGGGCTCGGCGGCAGCCCGCTGGCTCGCCAGCGTGGCAATGCGGCGGCGAAGGCGTCCTGGACCGCGTCCTCAGCGAGGTCGATGTCGCCGAAGACGCGGACCAGGACCGCGACCGCCCGGCCATATTCCTGCCGGTAGATCCGCTCAATCTCGCCGACGCTGGTGCCTGCGCCGCCGCTGTCAGCCTCTGCTGCCATCATGCTGTACTGCGGTCATCCAGTACTGCCGTCATGCTGTTCTGCCCTGATAAACAGGCCGCACCTCCGTCGGCAGTCCGGTGATCTCGGCGAACTCCGTGCCCCACCGCAGCGCCTCGTCTAGATCGGCGACGTCGATGATGGTGAATCCGCCGAGGTATTCCTTGCCCTCAGCAAACGGCCCGTCCGTCATGGATACTTCGCCGTCCTTAACGCGCAGCACGGTCGCGGTAGCGGGCGGCTCGAGGCCAGCGGTGAACACCCAGGCGCCCGCTGACTCCAGTCGGGTCCGCCAGCCGCCGACTTTCTCCATGATCGGGCCGAGGACCTCCGGCGGCGGCACCGGGCCGTCCGGCTGGTAGGCGCAGATTGCGTACTGCTTCATCACATACCTCCGTGAGTGGCGTGGCGGCCTGGCCCCGCTGGCCGGGCCGCTCTTCGCCTGCTACACGATCGGCCGGCCGTCAGATCGACACCGGGCGATGATTGCCGCTCAGGAATCTGCGGACAGGACCTTGCGCGGGTGCCTGCCGTCGACGTACCCCACGAACGGCGGGTAGATGTTGTACCCGAGTAGTTCCTGAAGCCGCTCCGGAAGCTCGCGCACGGTGTCGCGGGGCACCGCCAGGCAGTGGTTCTCCTGTTGCCGAAGCCAGCCGGAGCAGTACTCGAGGATGACGCCGAGCCGGGACGCGCCGGTCTGGTTCGCACCGCCACCGTGCCAGAGGCTACCCAG
>DASXIA010000099.1:0-8391 GCA_036488155.1 Streptosporangiaceae bacterium
TGATGTGCGCGACGACCACGAGTCCGCGACTATGCGCTGCCTTGGTCAACGCGGTGATCGTGTCCAGGTCCAGAGACGGCATCGTCCACGGACCCGTCGTGCCCGAGCGGCCGAAGATCTTCAAATAGTCCGAGCCTTCGGCGACCCGGTCCGCGACGAACTGCTCGGCCTGCTCCGGGCCGGTCAACGTCGGGAACGGGGCGTACATCATCGAGGGATGCCCGCCCGGCGCAGTGGCACCAATCCCCGCGGAACGCACATCGGCCACGTCCGACCGAGCGCCCGCTTGCTGCTTGGCTACGGCCATCACGTGGGCCTGGCTGAACATGTCCAGTGCAGTGGTCACACCGAAGGTGAGCCCCTGCGCCAGAGCGCCGGGCACCAGGTGGATGTGCGAGTCAATCAGCCCCGGCAAAATGGTGCCGCCCTCCGCGTCGATCACCTCGTCGCCGTGTTGGGCAGTGGGACCGGTGGAGCAGTCGGTGATGATGCCGTCGGCGAACCGGACTGACGTCCAGTCCCGCAGCCGGGTGCCGTCAAAGACCCTCGCGTTGACGATCGCTGTTGCCTTGGACACGAGGCCCCTCCCGAACGGATGCGTTTGATGGTCAGGGGCGGGACGCTAGAGCGTCACGCAACGTCAGGCCAACTCGCTCCCCAATCGGCGGGGAAGCCGCCCGAGCCAGGCCTCAGGTGCCGTCCTTGCCGATGGCGGCGATGTCATGGACCCAGTGGGCGACGGTGTCGGCCTTGCGGCCCGGCCGGGTGCTGCCGACGATGATCGCCACGGTCGGTCCGTCGGCGTGTGGCGCTGCCCCGATCTGTTCGGTGGTGCGCATGAGGGGTCGGCCTTTCGGTGGATTCGCCTGATCGTGTGGTTGGGCGGCGTCAGTGAAAGCCGTAGGAGCCGACTTCGTGCAGCATCGTGAGCACGGGGGGTTCATCGAACCGCTCGTCGGGGGTCGCGCGGAGCCGCTGGAAGGCCTCCATCTGCTGCAGCACCTCAGGGCCTTCGTCCATCTCGGCGAAGGACACGAATGTCACCTTGTCTTCGAGCTGGAACGTCGCGTACCGCAGACCCTTCGGCTGGACCGAACGCATCTCCTCGTACATCTCCTGGAGCAACTCCAGGTCGGCTTCAACTCCGTCGGGTCTGACCTTGCAGCGGATCATCACCTGCATGACGGCTCCTTGTCCCGGTCGCCGGCGGCCTGACGCCCCCGGCATTTCATTGACAGTATGTATTCTGGAATACGCTGTGTCAAACCAATGCTAGAATGATGGTCATGGCCACCCGGAAGTACGAGCAGCGCCTGCGAGCGGATGCGGCGACGGAAACACGGCGCCGCATCCTCGACGCGGTCTACCAGCGGTTGCGTGAGGCGCCTTCGGAGCCGGTCAGCATCGATCGCATCGCCAGTATGGCCCGCGTCGCGCGGCCCACCGTCTACTTGGTCTTCGGCTCACGCGCCGGATTGTTCGAGGCGGTCGGGGCGGATCTGCAGGAGCGGGGCGGGTTCGGTCGCATGCTGCAGGCCGCCGCTCACCCCGACGCACGCGAAGCCCTGCGCGGGGGGATCCGCGGGGTCGTGAAGATGTACGCGGCTCATCGGGACGTGCTGCGAGTGCTGTCCTCGATGGCCCTGCTTGACGCCGCTGCGGTCGGCGGCGCGATCCAGCGGATGGAACAAGGCCGGGCGGGCGGAATGGCCCACCTCGCTCAGCGTCTGGCTGACCAAGAGGCGCTGCGTGCCGATGTCACCGCCGACCAAGCCGCCGACCTGCTGTGGCTACTGACGAGCTTCGATAGCTTCGACCTGTTGTACACCGGCCGGAATCTGTCCATCGAGAAGACCGCGACAACGCTGATCACCACCGCCGATCGCAGCCTGTGCCGCTGAGGCACCCGGCCCCGAACCGGCCAAGAACGCTCACGAGGTCCGGGCCGGTGTTCCTCGGGTCGACCTGGATCGGCCACAGGCCGTTGGTGTCCGGATAGGGGCTGGTCATGTTCCGGCAGCCGTTTAGCGGCGCGGCGAGAAATGAGACCCTACAAATGTAGGTTCCCAAAAGACTTGTCCAACCGCAGTGCCGTGACCTTGGCCGACGCGCGGCGTCTCACCGTTTTGTCCCCAGGTTTGTCTCACCGTTCTGTCATTTTCTACAGCAGCGAGCTTCGGAGCAGAGCTAGTGCAGGCCCGATCCACTTGGAGTCGGGCCTGCACCGCGCGGCAAATGCCTGCAGCGGATCAGGGTCGGCGTGCCACCGTTGGCATTCGCCACTCCGCGCTCGAGCACGGCGGTCAGATCGATGACGGTGCCCGCCTTTGCCCAGGGGTGGTCCATCAAAGCCCGGACGCCTTGCGCGGGTCTGATGCCCGCGACTGCGTAACGTAGCTGTCCGCATTTCGTCTCTTCTGGCATGCGAGACTTCATCACCATGGCGCAGCGTGCCCCGGCGCAGCGGACCGGGCAAACGGCAGCTGCACGCGGCTGGGAAGCGGCCAAGCGCTCCCAGACCGCCGATCTCGGTCAGGGCGCATCAGAGCACGTGGCCGGAGTCCCGAGAGCCGATCCGTGCCGGCACCTTCTGGCGCGCGCCCAGTCCGGCGACCGTGACGCGCTCGAGGAGCTGTGCCGGGAGAACTGGCTCTTGGTCTACCGGGCTGTGTCGCGCTGGGCCAGTACCCAGTCCGAGGCCGAGGACCTGACCCAGGACGTGTTTGTCCGTGCCATCCAGTCGCTCTCCAGCGTGCGCACGGAACCGTCCGTGCCCTACCGGGCGTACCTGCTGCGGATTGCCAGGAACCTCATCATCGACCGATGGCGGGCCAGAGGGCCAGGCACGACGAGCCTTCACCTTCTTGAGCAGAGCCTGAGCCAGTCAGAGGATCTGGCGACCGGGCCCGAGGCGACGGTCATCAGCCGGGATGAGCACGAGCGAGTGCTCGACGCCATCGACCGGCTGCCCGACGCCTACAGCGATGTGCTCAGGGAGCGCATCTTGCTAGGCCGAACCGCTGCCGAAGTCGGCGCGCGGACCGGACAGACGGCCAACGCCGTCAGGCAGCTTCAGTTTCGAGCGATGGCCGCGCTTCGCCGCGAGCTCGCCGCAGGGGCGCTAAGGGAGGACCGATGAGAATGACCCAGCGACAGGTCGAGGCGCTCGACCGTCACCTTGACTCGCTACGAAGCGACAAGGCAGATCTCGGGCACGACGACGATGCGGTACTCGGTCCGCTAACGCAGATCCGTTCGGCGGACTGGCCGGACCGCGCGGCGGGCCAGCGAATCGCGGCGCAGGTAGCCAGCGCATTCCGCATCGAGGAGCCGGCCGAGCGGGAACACTCACTCATCCCGTGGATGCGTCCGGAGAACGAGGATGGCGGCAGAGGATCGTGCTCGCGCGGATCCGGGCTGCGGCGGACCCGGACGGCCGCGCCGAGCCGCGCGGCCGTGCTGAGGCGGCCACTTGTGCTAGCCCCGCTGGCTGCGGCGCTGGCCTCAGCAGCCGCCCTGCTGGTCGTGAATGGCTTTGGCGCTGTCGGCGGGCCACCTTCGCAGCCGCTTGTGTACCACTCCGGGTTCACTGCCACAGCGATCGCACCAGGCTCCAATCGCATGTCGGCGGGTAATCGAGCTGGCAGCTGGCAGCTGGCCAGCTACCTGACCGGGGCCGGCTGGCAGGCCGGCCAGGTAGGCGCGTCGGCTGACGATGTCTCCTGCCCAAGCACGACCGTCTGCTACATGACTGCGGCGCGGCCAATCCCGATCAGCGGGTACAACCTGCCATCGTCGGCCTACAACATCCTCGAGACGACACGGGATGGCGGGGCAACCTGGTCGGCCCTCCAGATGCCTTCGGACATTAGCGTCACGACGCCGTTGCAGTGCCCGCAGAGTGTGTCGACCTGCTTCGCGGCCGGCTACGACGCGAACCGGGTCGTCCTACTGGCGACCAATGACGCAGGGCAGTCCTGGTCAGCTCTCCGGATCCCCGGCTCGTTCAACTATGCCGATGATCTGGCCTGCTCAAGTGACCTGAGATGCGTGGGACTGTTCACCAGCCCAGGCTGGGCGCCCGGCTATAACGAGCGCGCCAACAACGCGGTCGTCCTGGTGACAGGCGACGGCGGCAGGAGCTGGTCGGCCGGCCCGCCCGTGCCGCGTGGCCAGCTGCCCGACTACCTGACCTGTCGCGACAGCACATGTGTAGTGTTCGACCAGCTGATCACCACGGACAACGGCGAGTCAGTTAGCGGCAACGGGCAGCAGACGGTCGCGCCGGGTAGCTGGGCCGCCTGGTACAGCCACGATGGTGGGGCAACCTGGCATCGCGGTCAGCATCCCGGCTCGATCTGGACGATGGCCTCACACGACCTGCCGATGCCCGGCACCATCTCCTGCTCGGACGGGCTGCACTGCTGGGCGGCGATGAGCAACGAGATCGGGGAGCCCAGCATCGCGACGGCATTCCTAACCACGTCGGATGGCGGACTTAGCTGGACGGCCGAGCAGCTTCCCGTGCAGCGGGCGAAGCAGTTCATCCCGCTGGCGATGAGCTGTCCGACGGCGCAGCAGTGCTACGCAGGCGGCGCGGACTCCGCCGGTCCAGTGATCCTGACGACCCTCAACGGCGGACTCACCTGGTCACCTGTCAGCCTTCCGGCAACGCGCACCGGCAACGTCGGCTCCTCGGGCATCGAGCCGGATGTCGGCCTGCTGTCCTGCGCGGCGGCGACCCACTGCGTAGCGGGGCTGCAGACAGAACAGAACGCGCGCTTCGTTCCGATCTACAGCCTTGGTGCCTGGCAAGGCTGAGGAATCCCGGTCAGCTGAGACCGCCGACCGTTCCCGGCTGGCGGTCTCAGCGCTCTACCCCCGCCGCACCATCGCAGCCGCAGGCAGCGAAGCAGGCCCCGCCCAGCCTCCGGCCAGGCGCGGCAGCTGGCCGGTAGACTTGCTGCGGTCGCGGCGTGCATGAGCTTGCGGTCGTAGGTGATGAAACAGCGCTTGTAGGGTCTCAGGTCGCATGACATGTCGATCTTGAGCGGCCTGCGAGTTCTCGGTTGTCTCACGACAATGCCACCAAGATCAGTCTCACTCCCGTGTCATTTCCCCGGCCGGGTGCAATTCTGCGGGGCCGCCCGACCATGGCGCGCGGTCTCACGGGCTGGCTTGCGTCGCTCAGTGCGGCGCCGACACGAGGCCGGCCTGTAAGCGGTCGTGACGAGCTGCAACCTGACCATCAGCGCGGCGGTTCCAAGCTACGGGGCAGCACCTGGCGATCCAGAATCGGGGCGCAGAGCGGAACACCCTGCCAACACCACTACTCATGCAGACACAGGGACAGAGAGCCCGTAGGGCGCAGGCACCTGGACCCCCAGCCGGTCGTCGCTACGCTCCCTCCCTATGCCTGGCTACCCAGCAACGTTGGTCGTGTCCGGCTGCCTCACCGCGCGATCTCGACGGCCTGGCGCACTGTCGCACGGTCGTCGATGGCGGCTAGCATCGCGGCAGCCAGGTCGGCGCGGGATACCATCCGGCCGCCAGGCAGCGGCTTGCCGATGGCGGTGCGGGCGTGCCCGGTGAGCGGTCCGTTCGTCAGCCGCGGCGGCCGGAACACGGTCCAGTCCGTATCGCTGGCGGCCAGGATCTGCTCCATCCGGCGCATGTCCTCGTACAAGCCGCCGAAGAGCTTCCACAGGATCGGGAAGACGACGACCTTGTTGAATCCCGACGTCTGATCATCCGGGCCCGCCGGAGTGGCGCCGACCACGAGGATCCGGCGCACTCCGGCGTTGTCCATCGCCTTCAGCACTGCCGCCGTCCCGGCAGAGTACAACGTCGTGGGTCCTCGCTCAGTAGCCCCGAGGGCGGACAAGACTGCCTCCGCGCCGTCGATGCCCTCACCGGTCCACTGCGGGTCGAGCAGGTCGCCTCGGACTACCCGCAGTTGCGGACTCGGGGAAGGAATCGCCTCCGGCCGTCGCACGATGGCGGTGACCTCGTGTCCTGCGGCAATGGCCTGCCGGGCGACTTCCTGCCCGGTGCCGCCGCTCGCGCCTAACACGGTCAGCTTCATTGCTCGCTCCTCCGTTGCCGGGTAGTCAGCCGCCTGCTACCCAAACCCTATCGAATCAACGCAGCAGGCCGAGGAACTCCGCCGCGCCGCTCACCTCCCGCGCGCCGGGGGCCTCGGAGTGCGAATCGGAGTTGATGCGCCCGGAGGTGGTCGTCGCGCCCCCGCGAGCGAGTAGACACCGCCTCACGACCGAGCTATTCGCAGCGCGACCAGGGCAGCGAGTAAAGCCGTCGAAGGGAGGAGGCGCCAGGACTGCGGGCATGAATCCGACCCGCGATGCTATTCCCCCCGCGGCTCGAATCCGGATTGGGCATCCTCCCTGGCATGTCGGTCGAGCGAGCTGATCCAACGGCGGGCGGGCCTGCCCCCGGGCATCGCGGACTGGGGCGAGGATGCCGGTAGCGCCCGATCCGAGCATGACGGTCGGGTAGCGGTCGGTCGCTACGTTGGCAGGACGATTGAACCTCAAAACCGTTCACCCGCGGCGGGCGACGACCTTGACCACCGGATGCGTTCGCGACTGCCCAGGGAGCAGGCTTGATGGCCGCCCATCGAGATAGGTTTCGAAGAAGGCGTCGAGGTATGCGCTTTCGGCGCCGACCGCCGCCGACGCGTTCACCGAGCCCGGTGCGAGCGTCGCGGCCAATCTTGGCGCGACCCGCCGCACGAGAACCCTTAGCCATACGCTGTCCGTGAACGCTTCGTGTCGGCTCGCGTCGAGCTGGAGCACGAGATACGGCCCCGTCAATCGACGTACGAAGGGCCGGAAGTACGCAAACGCGCCCTGGTCGAGCATGATCATGAACGGTCGCGAGAGTCCGCTGCCGAGCACTGGGTCGTGGATCGCCCCGTCGAGGTCGGCGCCAGCACGAATCTCGGGGTCGGTCTTCATCGCGTTAGCCGCGGTCGAGCCGCCCAGCGAGAACCCGAACGCCCCGACCCGCGCGAGATCGAGCGCGCCGCGCAGCACCGCGTTTCCGCGATCCAGCTGTGACAGCTCGGCGACGACGAACTGCAGATCCTTGACCCGGCGACGGCACACCGCCGGCGTGGACCCGTACGGACTGCTCGACGTGTACGGCACGCTCCACGGAACGATCCGCCCATCCGGGAACTGCACCCACTGTGCCTCATGAGTGTGGTCGATCGCGACCACCACGAAGCCGTCGCTTGCAAGGTTCTCCTCCAGCGCCGTGTCATCGGAGCGCATGTCACCGAGTCCCGGCGAGTACAGGAGTACTGCGTGACGCCCCGGGGTGATCGGAGCGTCGGTGTACGCGCGGGTCCGCAACCGCTCGACCAGATGGTCCGGAATCCGGTAGTAGCGCTCGGCCAGCCGTGCGACTTGCGCGGGCACGTACGGAGCAACCGCGTGACCCCGAGTCGACTGAGCCGGGTACCAAAACTGAACCATCAGCTCTCGCACGCCCGACGGCGACGACGGGTCCCGCCGCGAGCGATCGGTCAGGCGGAGCGACATCGTGCCGACAGGAAACCGACCGGTGAGAGGCGGTGTCTGCAATGAGACGGTCCGCCTTGCCGGCAGCGCGGCGCCCGCACGCGCCGGAGGAGCCTGGCCTGTCGCCCGCGGAGCGGGCCCGCTCGCGATGAACCAGGTCGCGACCGCCGCTACCAGCAGCAACCCCGCCAGCAGCAACCCCGCGAGCATTCTCGAGAACCTGAAGTTGAGCGATGCGAAAGCGAACATGGCAAGTCTCCTCTCTGAGCGTCAGTGGATGCGGACATGGGCAGGTGTACGCCACCGCGGATGACACGCCCAACACGAACGCATGTCCTAGCGTCCCGTTTGGAGATTCGTGAGGAGCGTCGCGAGTGGCTGCGCGCGGCTGGGGTGGGGCGGCGGCCCGCGCCCTGGCGTCGGTCCTGCGGACCCCGGCGAGCTGGGCCGGCAGCAGCACGTTGTCGAGGACGGTCAGGTCGTCGAGCAGGTTAAAGAACTGGAAGATCATGCCGACCTGCTGGCGGCGGAACCTGGCTACGCCGGCCTCGGTCAGCTTGTCGATCCGCTTCCCGCCGACAGCGACCGCGCCGCGAGTCGGCCGGTCGAGGCCGGCGACGAGATTGAGCAGGGTCGACTTACCGCTCCCGGAGGGTCCCATGATGGCGACCGCCTCCCCGGCGGCGACTCGGAGGCCGATTCCGTCCAGGGCAGGCCGGCCGGCACCGCCGTAACGCTTCGTAACACCATCGAGCCGTATCAGTGCGTCCATGGCGTGCACGGTAGGCGGGCGCTGGCGCGCTGCGCGTCCGCCGAATGCGGCAATCTCGCTACCACATCAGGCGGA
>DASXIA010000102.1:0-4794 GCA_036488155.1 Streptosporangiaceae bacterium
AGCTCGGAGTACCTCGGATTGACCGGGTAGATCCGGGGCCGTGCCCTGCTCTTGCTGACTTCCTCGAGCATCCGGCTGCCGAAGCTGGCGGCCCGCGCAGACGCACCGACCAGGGCGACACTGCGCGCCTCCAGCATGGTCCTGACAGCATGCCCGGCTGCCGAGCTTGGGACGCTCGGCAGCTGGTGGACGTGCCCGTTCCCGCCCTGATGGGTCTTGTGGTCTGGCAGCGCCGTCATGACCGCCCGCGGGACCTGCGGGACCCGCCGACGACCGCCTTGCGGTCGGCGATCGCAGCCCGAGCGGCCTGCCAGCCGGGGATGCCGCAGACGCCACCGCCTGCGTGCGTGGCCGAGCTGCCGTAGTACAGGCCGGTGACCGGCGTGCGATAGTCAGCGAAGCCGGGCGCGGGGCGCATATGAAACAGCTGCTCCAGCGACAGCTCGCCGTGGAAGATGTTGCCGCCGATCAGCCCGTACTCGTGCTCCATCTGATACGGGCCGACGATGTCCCGGTGCAGGATCGAGCTCTTGAAGTTCGGCGCCAGCTGGTTGTAGCAGTCAATCATCCGGTCGGCATATGCCTCGAGTTCCTCGGTGTGCGGCTCTTCGTTCCAGTCGGCCGGAACCCACTGAGTGAACAGCGACATGATGTGCGTGCCCTCTGGCGACAGGGTCTTGTCGAATGCGGTCGGGATGACGCCGTCGCTAAACGGCCGGACGGCCGGATTGCCGTCGCGCGCGTCCAGGAAGGCGCGCTCGATGTATTCCATGCTCGGTGCCATCTCGACTGAGCCCGTGTGGTGTTCCTGCAGCTGAGTGCCAGGGTCGGCGGCGAAATCCGGCAGTTCGGCCAGCGCGAGGTTGATCTTCACGACGCCGCTGCGGGACTTCCAGTGCTCAATGTCTGCCGCGAAGTCGGCCGGCAAGTGCTCCCGGCCGACCTGCTCGAGGAAGGCCGTCTTCGGGTGCAGCGTCGACACCACGACCTTGGCGCGGATCTCCTCTCCGTTCGCCAGGACGACGCCGACGGCACGGTCGCCCTCGACTATGACCCTGGCGACGGGCGCGTTGAGCCGGATCTCGGCTCCGTGCTCGCGGGCGGCGGACTCGATGGCGCTGGATACCGCGCCCATGCCGCCCTCCTGGAAGCCCCAGTTACCGAGGTGGCCGTCACCGACGTCGCCGATCGAGTGGTGCGCCATTACGTACGCCGTGCCCGGCTCGTACGGGCCGGCCCAGGTTCCGATCACGCCGTTGACCGCGAGCGCGCCCTTGACTTGCGGCGACTCAAACCAGTCGTCGAGCAGGTCGGCAATGCTCATCGTCATCAGCCGGGTGACGTCGGCGATCGTCCTGACGTCGAGGCCGCGGTGGCGCCAGGCCAGCTTGAGCATGCTCGCCAGGTCCTTCGGTTTATGCGAGCCGAATGCCGGCGGCACCGTGAGCAGTAGCGGGCCGAGAACGTCGGCCAGACCTGCCAGCCAGGCATCCCACTTCGGCATCGCGTCGGCGTCCTTCTTGGACCACTTCGACACCGACTCGTGGTTGCGCTTTGCGTCGTCGGCGTACAGCTTGATCGAGCCCCCGTCCGGGAACGCCTGGTAATAGGGCCCCATCGGGTAGATCTTGTAGCCGTGCCTGCCGAGCTCAAGGCCATTAATAATCGTCGGCGGAAGCAGGCTCATTACGTAGGAGAGCCTGGTTACCGAAAACTCTGGTGCCTCCGGCCACGGGGATTCGGTCGTAGCCGCGCCGCCAATTTTGTGCCTGCTCTCGAGAACTACAGTTCTCTCCCCGGATTTCGCCAGGTATGCGGCGGCTACCAGGCCGTTATGCCCTCCGCCTACTACGATGGCGTCGTATGTTTGGGCCATAAGCCAGCCTTCCGTAGTTGCGGTCACGCGCCCGCGAAGGGCTGGGGAAAAACGTGGCTGCGCAAGTTTGACTGAATGTTCAGTCTAGAAAACTGCTAGCCTGTAGGCAAGAGAGACCGGCAAAGCTGGGCACTGGACCTTGTCAGCGTTGCGGGGCGACGGGGCGGGAATCGCGTGGCGGCGATCGGGCTCGGAAGCCAATACGCAGACAGACGGCGCCAAGAGCAGAACTTATTGCCGTCATGAGAGGAACTGCCGCGATGACAACTCGCGCAGCCGAAGGCACGGACGTGCCGGGGACGGCTGATCAGCGGCGAGAGCAGATGCTGCACGCGGCGCTCGAGGTTATCTCGGCGCGGGGGTATGCCGACACCCGGATCGCCGACGTGGCCGAGCGAGCAGGCGTCAGCCCTGCCCTTGTCATCTACTACTTCAAGACCAAGGATCAGCTGCTGACCGAGGCCATCAGGTACTACGAGGACACCTGGTACGCCGTCGGCCAGAGCAGGATGGCCGGCCTGCCGACAGCGGCCTCGCGGCTCGAAGAGATCGTCGCGATGACCGTCCTGCCTGAGGCCGACCCGGAACCGGTTAGCTCATTGCAGCTGTGGCTGGACTTCTGGGCACAGGCCGCCAGGAACCCTGAGGTGGCCGGCGTCCGGCAGAAGTCTGACGAGCGCTGGCGGGAGGTCATCGGAGCGCTGGTGCTCCAGGGCCAGGAAGCGGGCGAGTTCCGCCCGGTGGACGCCGGCGGCTTCGCCATCTACCTGTCGACGCTAATGGACGGACTGACTATCCAGATCGCCCTCGAAGATCCAGTAGTTGACTCAACGCGAGCTTTTGAGCTAAGTATGCAATTTGTTGCTGATCAGCTCGGCTTCGACTGGAAACCCGGCCGACGCCGCAGGTCATCGAGTCGGGCGGCAATGTCAGAAGGGTAGGTGGCCCAGGTGGCTGGTGGTCGCATCGAGCTTGTCTCGTTGACGAAGCGCTTCACCGAAGTCGCGGTCGACAATGTCGACCTGCAGGTCGCCAGCGGCGAGTTCTTCTCGCTGCTGGGGCCCTCCGGTTGCGGCAAGACGACTACCCTCCGCCTGATCGCCGGTTTCGAGCAGCCCAGCTCGGGCCGCATCTTGCTCGACGGCATCGACGTCTCCGCCGTGCCGCCGCACCGGCGCAACGTGAACACCGTCTTCCAGAGCTATGCGCTCTTCCCGTTCCTTACCGTCTTCGACAATGTCGCGTTCGGGCTCAGGAACAAGCGGCTGCCAAAGGCGGCGCTGGAGCAGCGGGTTTACTCCGCCCTCGAGCTTGTGAAGCTGAAGCAGTTCGCCAAGCGCCGGCCGGGACAGCTGTCCGGCGGCCAGCAGCAGCGAGTAGCGCTGGCCAGGGCATTGGTCCTGCAGCCGTCCGTGCTGCTGCTCGACGAACCGCTCGGGGCGCTCGACGCCAAGCTCAGGCGGTCACTCAAGCTCGAGCTGAAGGCCCTGCAAGAGCAGGTTGGCATCACCTTCCTCTACGTCACACACGACCAGGAGGAAGCGCTCACCATGTCCGACCGGCTCGCGGTCATGCGGGACGGCAAGGTGGTCCAGATCGGCCCGCCCGCCGAGGTATACGAGTCGCCCGCCGACACCTACGTAGCCGACTTCCTCGGCGTCTCGAACTTGATGCCGGTCGACGTTGTCTCCCGTGGTCCGGGATCGAGCTGCGAGGTTCGGCTTGGCGAGAGCGTGCTGACCGTCGAGCACGGCGGACTGGATGCGCCGGACCGGGCGCACGCGGTCATCCGGCCGGAACGGGTGCGGATCGAGGAGTACGGCTCGTCCGGCCCGAACCGGGTACCCGCCATGGTCGAGCGGCTTGTGTACCTCGGCTCCGCGACTCAGGTCTTCCTCCGGCTGGCGGCAGGCACCGACGTGCAAGCCTTGCTGCAGAATGACGGCGAGCAGACGGGGCTCACGCAGGGCACCCCGGTTCACGCTTACCTGGCGCCCGATGCGCTCCGCGTCCTCAGCGGCGGCACTCCGGCTGCGGACCTGGCCGCCGCAGAGTCTGATGGAGCAGAACAGCTCGCCGAGGTCCGCAAGGCGAGCTAGCCCGCGCTACCGGGCGGTTGGGCAACGGAGCGTCCGCGACGCCCGGCCGGGTACGCCACGCAGTGGTACCGACAACGCCCTGTCGGCGGCGGGTGCAACGCCCGTCCCCGTCGCGGCCGGGAAGGCGACCGTCACCATCGACGCCGTTATGACCCATGACGACCCGCTGCCGCGAAAGGACAACGTTACGACTGGCGGCGGGCGCCAGGACAGTCTGATGACCCTTTTTGCGGCTAATTAGCAAAAGCTGTCTTTTGCTGCAACTAACCAGTTTTATCCCCCGCCCAAGGTCTATTCTCGGCCCGTGATGAACACTATTCGGGGGAGCCGCCTCGCCGCGGCCGGCCTCATCGCACTCTGCACCGCAGTCAGCGCATCAGTCGCGACCGCAACAGTGGCAACAGCCAGCACCGCTGTGCGTGCCAGCACATCAGCACGCGCCAGCACATCAGCACATGCCAGCAGCCCGGCACAACGTCCGCCCAGCCTGGCGCAGATCGCCATGCTCGAGCAGCAGGCCAACCGGGGTTCGCATGCACGCCCGAGCCAGCAGGGGGCACTCACCGGCCGCGTTGTCGGATTCGACGGCCAGCCGGTCACCGGCGCCTGCGTGACTGCCGTCGGCGCCGGACGAAGCGTGACTACCCTGGCCGCGCCTGACGGCACCTTCCGGCTGGCCGGCCTGGCGGCTGGCAGCTACGCCCTGGAGTACCGGGACTGTTCGGCAGCCGGCCGCAACCTGACCAGCGCCTCCGGCTACCTGACCACCTGGTCCGGCGGGACGAGCATGCAGAGCTCAGCCGCGCACGTGCTGGTCGC
>DASXIA010000145.1:0-2857 GCA_036488155.1 Streptosporangiaceae bacterium
CGGTGCCGTTCATCCCGGTCCAGCAGACGACGCTGACCTCCGAGGGCGTCATCAAGGTGCCGGACGCGCGGCCGTACCAGCTCGGCTTCGCCGGCGTGTTCCTGCCGAGCGCCGTGCAGGGCGCGGGCGGCCAGCTTGAGTCGGCCTTCCCCGGTCCCCTGAACCCGCGGGTGAGCCTGGTCGCCTTCAAGGGCAACCTGGGCATGAACTCGGGTCAGCCGCAGTCGGTCTACTCGCTGGACACCAAGGGCCTGAAACAGCTTCCTGTCGCGCCGCGCCCGCTCAGCGCCGGCCAGTCGGTGAAGCTGCCCGATGGCGCCGGGAGCGTTACCTATCTCGGCTATCAGCAGTGGGTGAGCCTGGCCATCACCTATGACCCTGGCCAGTTGCCGGCTCTGATCTCCGGGTTCGCGGCCCTGGCCGGGCTGATCCTGTCGTTCCTCGTCCGGCGGCGCCGCGTGTTCGTGCGGGCCGTGGCAGGGCCGGACGGTGGCACCGAGGTTAGCGTCGGCGGCCTGGCCCGCTCGGATGCAGCCGGCGGCTTCGACACGGAGTTCGCCGAACTGAGCGGGCTGCTGCGCGCCGAGCACGACGGCCGGTCCATGCAGGCCAGTCAGGTCGGCGACGGCACCGTCGACGGGCCAGCAGACTTTGACGACCGGGAACGCCCCCGGCCTGCTGTCCCGGCCGCATCGCATGTCGCGGCCGACCCCGCCAATGATGAAACAGTGGCTGCTGAAACAGTGACTGCCCATGCGGCGACTGCCGCGAATCCAGAGACGCTCACCGGCCGAGAGGAAGAGTGAGGCTCCGATGCCCGTCAACGTGAGCCTGGCTGACACCAGCAACGGGCTGCTGCTCACCACGCTGATTCTGTACGCGCTGGCGATGTTGTGCTACGCGTCCGACTTCGCCTTCGCCAAACACCGGGTGATGGCTGACGTTACTGATGCGGGCTCCACGGTGGCGGTGCCTGAGCTGGTGGCGGCACCCGAATTGGTGACGGCCGGCGCGGGCGGTCCCTCGCTGCCGGCCAGTGCGGTACCGGCCAGTGCGGTACCGGCCAGTGCAGGCCGGTCGGCTGCGGTTGTCGCCAGTCCGCCGGGTGGCCGGGACGCCGACGACGTGCCCGCTAGCCGCTGGCCGTCGGGTTTCTGGCTCCGGCTCGCATTCGGCCTGACGTGCATCGGGCTGACCCTGCACATATTCGCCGTCCTCACCCGCGGGCTCGCCGAGGACCGCGTGCCGTGGGGCAACATGTACGAGTTCATCGGCGCGTTCACCTGCATGGCAGTCCTGGTCCTGGTCGTCTTCTCGGTGCGGTTCCGGGCCTACTACACGGGCCTGTTCGTCCTGCTGCCCGTCGTGCTCGGCCTCGGCATCGACCTGACCTGGATTTACACGCCAGCGGGCTCGCTGGTGCCCGCGCTTCAGTCGTACTGGATCGCGATCCATGTGACAGCGATGATCGTCGCCATCGGCCTGTTCATCTTCGGCGCTGTCGTGACCACGCTGTACCTGCTAGCAGATCGCAGCCAGCGCCGCGTGGCAGCCGGTCAACCGTCCTGGTCCGCAGGCATCTGGCGACATTTGCCCGTTCCCGCCGTCCTTGACCGTCTCGCTTACCGGAGCGTGCTGTTCGGGTTCCCGGTCTGGACCTTCGGTGTCATGGCGGGAGCCATCTGGGCCGACCACGCCTGGGGGCGGTACTGGGGGTGGGACCCGAAGGAGACCTGGTCGTTCATCACCTGGGTGGTGTACGCCATGTTCCTGCACGCGAGAGCGACGGCCGGCTGGCGCGGCCGCCGGGCTGCCTGGATCCAGCTCGCCGGCTTCGCCTGCCTGATGTTCAACGTGATCGGCATCAACCTGTGGGTCACCGGCCTGCACTCCTACGCCGGGATGGGCTGAGCGGCACCGCCTCGCTAGCCGGGGAACCTGCGCCAGCAGCGGCTACCTTCCACCTCCTGTGGAACGGCACCCGGACCGGGAAGCTGGACCTCCGGGGAACGCCCGCGTTGCCGCGGGTGCGCGATGTCCGGCGCGGCCAACATAGGTCGAGGCCCGGCTGCCCGCCGATTACTCCGAGACGCCGCGTCATCGCCGCCGGAGCAGGCGCCGCGCCATCCGCGGAGTGGCGATTCCGGCGACAAGCGTGGCCAGCGGGACAACGATGTCCACCAGCGGATCGCGGATGGGCTTGAAGACGGCGTTCCCGTCTGTGATCTCGATATAGCCGGCCGGAGCCGCCGATGCGCCGCCGCCTCCACCGCCACCTTGCGCGATGTCGCTCTGGCGATGTCCCCTGCCGACGCCAGCGCCGAAGCCGAAGCCGACCCTGGCCACCGGGATGATCGTGATGCCCGCGCGCGTCACCGGCTCCCCGAAGACTGCCGACACCGATGCTTTACTTCCCAGCTTCTCAGCCAGTCGCTCGAGGACCTCGGCGGCGGGGTCAGCCACGCTGGCTGCCGCTTGCTGCTGAGCCTCGGGGGTGATCTCTGGAACGGTCATCATCTGTCCTTTCGCAGTTGGGTAGCCCTCCACGTCAGGCCGGCGACGCTGCCCTCCGATAGCTGCACTATGCACAGGCCGACCAGCGGTGGATACCCGAATCGCCGCGCCGGACAACCGCTCCGGCCGGTCTCACGGGGACATACGCTGGTCGTTCCGCGAGAGCATGCGCGGGACATCTGGGCGATCTCCGAAGAGGCGCACGGTCGAGTCGCCCAGATGGTGCATCGTGTCTGCGCGTTGCTGCAGACGGCACTCGGGGTTGACGGGGTGAACGTCAGGCACGCCACTGGCAAGGCCGCCGGCAGGAGGTCTTCCACTTTCACACCCACGTGATTCCGCG
>DASXIA010000214.1:0-13812 GCA_036488155.1 Streptosporangiaceae bacterium
TTGTCC
Source organism: Streptosporangiaceae bacterium (assembly GCA_036488155.1). Taxonomy (GTDB): domain Bacteria; phylum Actinomycetota; class Actinomycetes; order Streptosporangiales; family Streptosporangiaceae; genus JAJYUU01. The sequence continues at coordinate 7 of DASXIA010000214.1, forward strand.
CGCTGATCCAGGAACTGCATGAAACGGCCGGATTCGATCGTTATTGTAATGAGCAGGTGATGATTGCGCCTCATGGATTCGTTACCTGCGCAGGCGCAGCCCGACACGATCTTCAGCTGACGGGACGTAGCTTGCTGCGCGCCGTTTCCGCGGGCTTGTCGTCGCGTGAGGCTGGTCCGGCTATCTGGCGCAAGGGCGGTTAGGAGAACTTTGATGCCCGTTTCCCGCGGATGGCGTCGCCGTCTGCCCCAGGTCATTGGTGTTGCCCTCGCGGCGGCCGGGGTGCTGCTACCGGCGTCCCAGGCGGCGGATGCGTCATCCGGTCCGGTGGCTGGCCTGTCATTCAGCATCTCAGGAGCGGACGGCAGCGCATACCTTCACACGGGCAACGCGACCGCCTGGATGCAAGAGACCTGGAACAAGGGAACCAGGGGCGACTATGAGCTGATCGATATCCAGATCACAGGTCGTAGTCCTAACGCGTCGTACGACCTGGCGTTTGCCACGCCTAACGGCAGCAACAAGCACCTTGCCCCCGGCTACTATCCCTGGGCGCAGGACGCTCACGGGCAATTGAGCCGGGGCCGGCCCGGGATCGCTGTGCAGGGCGGCCCGAACCCGTGCGGCACCAACAGCGGCAGCTTCGAGGTCCGCGACATTCGCCGAGCGCACGGGGTCATCACCCGGCTGTGGGTGGTGTTCACCCGGTACTGCGGCAGTTACGGCTCCGGCCAGGCCGATATCGGGGAACTGAAATTCGGCTACCCGCGGACGGCCTACGCAGCGTCGCCAGGGGAACTGGCCTGGCCGTGGACTACCGTTTATCCCGGTCATGCCGCTGAGGCACACCCGGTGCACCTGCGGCTAACCTCCAGCAGAACGGTGACCGCGCGCCGGCCATCCGTAACCGGCCCGGACGCCGCCGATTTCCCGATCCGCCGGCAGAACTGCAGCGGCAGACTGACCGCCCGCGGCTGCACGGTGTGGGTCGGCTTTACCCCGAAGGCACGAGGACCGCGGCACGCCAAGCTGATCGTGCCGACATCGGCCGGAACCGCGTCGGTCTCCCTGGACGGACTGGGCGCTGTCGGTACCTCGGACTGGACCGTGGACACGAGCTGGCCCAGCACTCCGGCGCACGAAGTCATTCCGTCGGTGTCAGCAGGCAACCAGTACAGCGTTACCTCTCAGGGTTTCCAGCCAATACCGGGCACGCAGGACGCGACGCTGTGGACGGCCACGTTCGGGGACACTCAGGGACTGAAGCCTGGCAGCACCTACACCTACCAGAATGTCGTGCCAGCTCCGCCGTTCTCCATGAACATCAGCCAGGGAAACGGAGCATGCGAGCTGACGAGCGGCTCAGTGACCGTCTACGACCTAGCCACCGTCGGACCGGACCATCTTCTTGCCAGGCTCGACGCCCTGTTGCAGGCCTCGTGCCAGTCCAGCGTCCCCTACTCGGTGAGCGCGAGGATGCGGTTCCATGAGGCCGCCGATCTCACCCCGCCAGGCCGGGTGACCGGCCTCAAGGCCACACGCAGAGGCAACCGCGTCACGCTCAGATGGACCAAGCCGTCCGCTGCTGACCTGGCAGGCATCATCGTCCGCTGGTACTCCTCCGCGAAAGCCCCCGGCGCGTGGTTCACCGGTAACTTCGCCTACCAAGGCACCGGCACCACCGCCTCGTTCAGGGTGCCTGCCAAGCAGCCCGTTTCCGTCTCCGCGTGGGCCTACGACACCACCGGCAACGTGAGCGCCACCAGCAGCGTCCACCTCCGCTGACACCGCGAGCCGGCGGCAAGTGACAATGTGCCGGGCACTCCGGTTGCCCGTCATGTCAACTTACTGAGCAGACGTTTCTGGCTTATGCGGTTCAGCGGGGCACGTCCGTTAGAGGCTCTTCGCCATAGCTTGACGCGGCCATTCGTCGAAGCCGAGGTGACGCTCGTGCCGCCGCTCTGCAGCCAGTTCAGGCAGCAGGTCAGCTTCACGGACGGTGCTCCACCCGAGCCGGGCGTAATACGGGCCGTTCCACGGGACATCGCGGAATGTCGTCAGGGTTATCCGGCGGTGGCCGCGAGCGCGGGCCAATTGCTCAGCCGCAGCAAGGAGGGCCGCTCCGATGCCGTGTCCGGCATGGTCAGGGTGGACGCTGACCTGCTCGACGTGCGGATCGCCGTCGAGTATCTCCAGCCGGATGAAGCCGACAGGCGTATCCCGCCCGTCCACGGCCACCAAGAGCCGACCGTCGTCGAGAGCGGGACGGTAGGCGTCGGGTTCAGAAGCTGACGCGTCGGCCACGCGGTCCATGCCAGCAGCCCGAAACTGCTTCTCGCCTGACTTCTCGAGCGCACTGATCAGGGGAAGTTCGCTCTCCCGAGCTGCACGGATGACCACCGACGGGCCGCGCATGGCGTGATGCTACCGCGCAGCGCACCGAGCGAGTACAAGGCGTTATGCACGCTCGTAACTCTTTCTACCTGTCGTTTCTGGATGTGAAGACGGTTTCCTGATGCGGTTGTCGCAGGCTGACCGCGGCCTACCGGACGCGGGAGCGCTCCGCCTCGCCGATGATTGCCGACCCATCGGCTGCGGTCAGCCAGGCCTGTGACACGAGCGTCCGGACGTCCGCGCTGACCTTGCCCACATAAGTGGCGTGGGTCGGGTACAGGGTCTTGAGGAAGTATCCCGCGAACGGGTCTTCGTGGCCCCAGAGGTACTGGCAGGTCCCGGTGCCGGGCGTGGTGCCGTAGTAGGTGCCCGTCGGCACGTCGACGTATGGCGTGCGCACCCCGCCCTCGGCGTTGCCGTAGACATCGTTCACCGTCTGGCCGGTGCCGGTTACGGTGATCCGCGCTGCGCTTGGCGCCGGAATGCCTGCCCGGACCCACCGTGTGAGGCTGGCTGACGCGGCGTCCAGAACGTACTGCAGCGGGAACGGATTGACGCCCTGCGCGCAGTACGGGAACCAATAGTTTGCCGGGAAGCCCGCCTTCACCTCCTCGGCCGAGCCGGGTGCGTACGCGACCTGCTCGGCCCAGACGTGGCTGGCGCCTGGAACCTGGTACAGGCGGTAGTTGTCACCGGGCCCCGTGCCGTCGGGCCGCTCACCAGACACGCCACTCAGCGCGTAGAAGTCTGACAACGTCTGCACATCGATCACCGGGGCATCGCCCGGCGGGTGGACCACCCACTGAGCGCTGCCAGGTGCGGGGGCCGCCTCGCACTGGTTAATAGGCTCGACGAACCCGTAGCCGGTCCCGATCAGGTATCCGTCATAGATCGGCGCGCCGTCTGCCAGGACGAAATGTGGCGCGATGGCGTTGATGTAGGTGACCTCGTAGCCACCGGTCTGCGAGTACCCCGTCAGGTATTCTGCGCGGACGCCGAGGTGACCGAGCGGATTGGCGGCGGCTGAGCTCTTCAGCAGCGCCCCCACCTGGCTGACCATGTCCCAGGCAAGGCCGTTCTCGGTAGCCGGCGTTCCGCCGCCATTGGGATTAGGACATGTCTGGCCCGCGGGGACGGGGTTCGCCATGGACAGCGGCGCATAGCGCTTCGGATCGAAGACCTTGAGGGAGGCCACCGAAACGGGCTTGACGGTAATGCCGACCCAGATATCGCCGTGGCTCATGTAGTAGTTCTGGTCGGCCGCCCACATGATGTCGACGTCAAACAGCGATGTCGGGTTGAGCATCTCCACGAAGACATTCCCGCTGAAGCGCCGGGGATCGATTGGCCGGCGTATCAGGATGCGCGTCTCGTACGGTCCCGACGCGGTCGAGATGATCGTGCCGAGAGTCGGCGAAGAATACACATTAGCTGTGCCGCTGACAAAATACTCCTGCTCCTCGTAGCCATGCTTGAGCAGCGATACCGGGGTGAAGTTGTGAGCGGGGTCGTTGAAGGGATAGGAGGACTCGGTCACCGGGATCGGCCCGGTCACATCCGGAATGGGCGTCGTCACGGTGCCCGTTATCGGCGTGCCCGTCGCTACCTGGGCACCATGCACGAAGCGGGAAGCCAGCCGAGCCTGCAGGGAACTCGGTCCTGCCGATGCTGCGGCGGACACGCCGGCGATAGCGACCGGCATCGTCAGGATGACTGCGAACGCAACGCCGTAGAGACGCTTCCTCACGATGTCCTCCACTGGCCGCTCGCCGTTATCCAGTTTGGATGCTCGATGATCACGCTAGCCCGCAGAAGCCCCGGCCCACAAGAACTGATCAAGATTGGCTGCAGGAACTGACCAGCCGTCTGCTTACGTTCCCATCTCGCGACTGCGGATGCCAGGATCGTAATGCCGACGGTCGGCTGGCTGCGAGATGGGAGGCGCCGCCGAACGAAGCCATGGTCTTTGTCGAGGACGTCCGTACATGACGCGCGGGACCGGGAACGAAACTCTGTTCCAGCATGGGCACGGCGGTCTAGCTGAGCTCAGCTCGCTGATGGCACCTTCCCGCCGACTCCGCAGGTGATGACGCTCCCCTGCGGGAAGGTGGCGACCCAATGGCGGATGCCGGCGTGGTAGCGCACGACGACCGCCGTGATTTCCCAGCACTGCCTAGGACGCGGCCCGGCTAGCACGAGGACGAGCGCGGGCTGCCGCTCGCGGCCGACCGCCAGGTAGGTGCCCGCGGCGACCACAGCCCCCGTAGCGCCATGCTGGCGGGGCTGCACGCATCCCGGCAGCGCTGACTCGTGGCCGCTGAATGGCCCCAGCGCGGTGCACGCGTACCGAGCCATATGACCGATCAGCGCGTCCTGCAGGGCGGGCAATGCGAACCTCGGGCTGCCGGTCACGGCGACGCTGTCAATGACCGCTGCGCTGTGCCCATGATTGCCGATCGGCAGGACATAGGCGACGGGTTCAGTCCGCAATTCGGTCCAGCCGTAGCCACCACTGCTGACAGGCAGCCACAGTGGGCCATTGCCCAGGCCGATCGGCCCCCATGCGAGAAAGGCGGCCATCACGGCCGCAATCGCGCCGACCGCGGCAAGCCACCGAGTGCGCCGCCTGACCAGGTGCAGCACAGGACCTGCCCTCACATCGACATCTGTTCAAGCAGTCTGGCATCCAGCGCCCAGGACTGTCACGTGCTGGCACAGCAGGCCGCTGGCTGACGGCTGCTGAATCCGCGGCCGTGTTGCCGCCATTCCCCTCGGCCGGGGCACGTCTCCTGGCGCGCGCAGTTCCCGCTGGTAGCGCCAGCGCTACAGGCCTGGCGCCAACCCGCCCGCAGGGGGGACCTCGAGCCGAGCGCGAATAACTCGAATCTCTGCGCACTTCTCTCTGTGACGGTGCGGTTCACCGTCACAGAGCAGAGGGCAGCGGTCAGTCGTTGCGCTGGGTGAAGCTGAACCAGTTGCCGGAATCGTCGCGCAGAAGCGCCTCGATCCCATAGGGACGCTTGGCCGGGGGCTGGGTGAACTCGACACCACGGCCGGACAACATGTCATGGTCGGCGCGGCAGTCGGTTGTCGCCATCACACCGGGGCTGAGGGCACCCTTCGCCACCAGAGCGCGGACCTGCGCCGCGGTCTCGGCATCGAGCATGGACCTGGCGGGATCCATCAGCAGCAATTCCTGGCCGGTGCTGCCCTGAGGCCGCACAGTCAGCCAGCGCATGCCATTGTCGAGCACGATGTCGTTGGTGAGCTCACAGCCGAGCTGCTTGGTGTAAAAGTCCTTGGCCGCGTCCTGATCGAGCACCCAGACCGAGACGATCGAAATACCCGTAATCATCGCCTGCCTCCTCGCGGTGGTTGATGGGTCGACCGTATGCCTGGGGGTCCTATGGCGGCTTCTCCAAAATCACGGTGTTCAGCCGGGGAAGGCGGACTCGGCGCCCCTATCCGCGGCGGGCAGACCGGTCCGCCACATGAGCGCGAAGCAACCAGGGATCGGCGCCGGGCCGCCCACACGGGCCGCCTCCTCCCGGTACGCCGACGGCGGCCGGCCCACCAGCTCGGAAAACCGGCGGCTGAACGTTCCCACACTGGTGAAGCCGACAAGCATGCAGACCTCGGTGATGGTCAGATTGACAGAACGGAGCAACTCGCAAGCACGCTCTACCCGGCGGCGGGTCCGGTAACGCCCGGGAGTCTCCCCATAGGCAGACTCAAAGGCGCGAATGAACTGCCCGACGGAGTAGCCAGCTTCCGCGGCCAGGGTTGCGATGCCGAGCGTGCTGGCGTAATCACGGTCGATGCGGTCCCGGGCACGCCGAAGCATCCGCAGGGCGCTGATGTCGGCCCCAGCACGCACCCGCAGCTCGCCACGGACCGGGAAATCCACCGGCGAAAGCGCCACCACATCACCGTAGCGCCGACTGCCAGGCATCCGGTCAGGCTGCGCTCGGCGGAGCCACTAGCTGCCACACACCCGGCTGCGCGCAGGTGCGCGGCGGGAGGCCGCGCTATCATGGGATATCACCTGGAGGTGGCCCATGACTGACATGCTGATCCGGGACGTACCCGACGAGGTCGCCGCCGCTATCGACGCCCGCGCCAGCCGTCTGGGGCTGTCGCGCAGCGAGTATGTCCGGCGTCGGCTGGCCCAGGACGCCGCCACGACCGGCGCTGCCGTCAGCGTGCAGGACCTGGCCAGGTTCACCGACCTCTTCGGCGACCTGGACAACCCCGAGGTGATGTCGCAGGCGTGGCGGTGACGGACTGGCTGATCGACAAGTCCGCCCTTGTCAGGCTGGCCGGCAGCCCCGATGCGGCGCAGTGGGCAGCGCGGATTGAACGCGGGCTTGTCCGGATTGCTACCGTTACACGGCTGGAGGTCGGCTACTCAGCCCGTTCCGGTGCAGATCTGCGCGCCGGATTGAAGCGGCCGCCGCTGTCGGCCATGCCGGTCGAGTACCAGACCCCGCCTATCGAAGACCGGGCTGTCGAAGTCCTCACCCTGCTGGCAGACCGCGGCCAGCACCGGGCGCCGTCCATCCCCGACCTCATCATCGCCGCGACCGCTGAACTGACCGGGCTCGCCGTCTTGCACGCCGACAAGGACTTCGAGATCATCGCCAGCATTACCGGCCAGCCCCTGGAACGGCTCATCGTCAACTAACACGCGAACCCGTCAGATCGCCAGCGCCGCCCTGCGGCATGACCGGATGCCGACGCGAACTCGTCAGGTTATCGCCTAAACCGCAGCCCGGCGCGGAGCTTGCCCATGCCCGGCGCGGGCTCGTTTCACAATCGTGGCTGTCATGAAGACCAGCGGAGCAACGACCGAACTCGGGCGCACCGCAATGAGAGGCATGCCCGCTCGGGGTGGGACCTTCGTTCCGGGAGTTGGAGGCGGAGGGTTGAAGCGAAGCGATTTGGTCATGTGATGCCAGCGAAAAATCTCCAGGTAGACCGTGTACCAGCTGAATATCCAGACGATGCCGCTGATCCAGCGCAGCCACCTCATCGTCGTAGCCTCCACTAATTGACTGCGCTACGCACATGCTCCGGTACATCGGCGAGGGTCACCTCGCCGCCAAAAGTTCCAGAACAGGCTACGGGGAAACGCTGGAGAGTGGCGCAGTCCCCGCCGCCCCCGCCGCGCGGCCGTCGTGCGATGGCCGCGAGATCATGTTGACGCTCGATCCGTTCCGCTTGCGCCGGAACACCCGCTCATCGTCGTTATGTCGCGTCGGCTGCCAGACCGCCGACGAACCTGCGCACGCGGTCGGTGACATCCTCCACGCAGTGCGCTATGAGCACCACGCGGCCGTCCGGGCCGAAGACCGGCGCGTTCACCGGGGACCAGTACCGCTTGGCGAACCTGCCCGGGCCATCCGGCGCTTCGACGTCATACCTCTGCAGCGCCAGCGCCTCTGGCTCACCGCTGGTAAGGACCCGCCGCATCGACGCGCGGACGTTGCGTACTCCCGTCGCACGCGGATCCCGGGGATTGTCCGGGAAGGCGTCGAAGACGTCCCGGCCCAGCAGCTCTTCCCGTGTACGGCCCGTCACCCGCAGGTACGCCTGGTTCACGTCCGCAACGACGAACTCCGGCGTCAGCAGCAGCACCGGCACCGGAAGTTGCCGGTACACCGCCGCGTGGTCGACTTGCGGTCCGGTCATCACTTCACCCCCAAGTCGTCCTGCTGGGATGTCCGGGCCGAAGGGCATCGGAGATCACTGCCGGACACCCCGGCTCTGCGGCTGGCGCGCAAGGGTGCCGGCGGTGCCCGCGTACCGCGACCGACAAGTCCCTCCCGGTCCCCGGGCCGTCACCCCGCGCATGCACCCCACATCACGGGCAACGGACTCGCCTGCCAAGGCGGACACCGCCCAGCACTTCACCCCCGTACGGTGGCACTGCTCCTGGCCTTTGCCGCCGTTTCACCACAACACCGCACATTGGTGCAGACCGGCCGGCGACGGTGTGGAAGAGGCGTGGAGGACTTCCAGCCACCCGCCGCTGTGCTGGACGATGCGCAGACTCGGCAACCGGGGCTGGAAGTTGATCTTGTCGCCAATGGGCGACAAGATCAAGCGATCCATGCGCGTCCAGCGTGGGTCGCCGACGTCGGCCACTGGTTCCGGGGTACCAGTTACGGCCGCAGAGGTCGCTGGCTGACGTGCAGACAGCCAGACAGCTTTGGACGACGGACCGCCGGGACGCAAGCGCCCCGGCGGTCCTGTTCCCGATCTGGCAGACTCGCTGCTCGCTACCTCTGGCCGGGCTTGTTGACGACGACGGTCGCGGTGCGAGCGACGCCCGCGCCGTGGTACCCGAGTCCGCTGATTGTGTAGGTGTGCGGGTCAAGGAAGAACGTCCCGGTCAGCCCGTTCCCCGTCTTGAAGGTCAGCCCGATCGCGGGCCGCCCGGCGGCGTCGGTAAGACCGGTGTGGACAGTAATTCCTGGGATCTTCGCCAACGCGCGGAACGCCGCGGCCTGATGCTCCGGCGGTACGCCAACTGGCGCGTTCCACATCACAGTTATCAGGAAGGAGAACGCTCTGGCGTCGCGGTTCTTGGAGACCCACTGGTCGCGCGGCTGGGCGTCGGCCTTGTTGTAGATGACGCCAAGCAAGGCCGAAGGGTCGGTCGGCAGCGACGCGAGGAATCCCGCCGCGGCCGCCGGTGTGGCCAGCAGCGCCACGTCCTGCGGGGTCACCGGATAGAACACGAGCTTGCCGTGCTCGACAACCGCTGTCCTCTGTCCGTCGAACCGGCTCCAGCTCACCATGGTGAATGAGCGGGCCCCCGCGGACTTGATCCCCTTCTCATACACCCACTGGTGCGGCCGAACCGTCAGCGCTGGCTTGGCCAGGGCCACCGATGCCGCGTGATCGAGCACCTGAGCAGCGCTGACGAGGCGGATCGCCGGCGCCCTGCCGTGCCCCGCTGACGGGGCCGGGGGCGCCGGGCGGCTGACGAGAACAGCAGCCGCTGCGAGTGCCCCAACGGCCAGGCCGCTCGCCAGGATCATTGCCGGCCTGCGATAAGCGGGCCTGCCGTAGCCGGGCCTTGCCAGGCCGGGAAGCCGATAGCCAGGCTCCAGCGGCCTGGCGGCCGCGCGCAGGCGGTCGCGGCCCGCTGCCAGCCGATCCTCGGCCGGGCTGGGTGCGTCCGCCCGCATCGCGCGGAGCATATCGAGGTCATTCATGCGAAGGCTCCTCACTGATCATGGTTGGGTCTTGACCGCCGAGCGCCTCGCGGACTTTCTTTCGAGCCCTGTGCAGCCGTGATCGCACCGTCCCGGCCGGGATGTCCAGCGCGACAGCCACCTCCTCGTAGCTGAGCTCCGCCCAGGCGATGAGTAGCAGCACATGCCGGTCGCCAGCTGGCAGATCGGCCAGTGCCGCGGCCAACTGCCGCTGCACGCCGGCAGCGGACACCCGGGCGTCGGCCCGGTCGGCGTAGCTCTCCGCGACCGGGTCAGCCCCCGTCCGGGCGAACGCCTGCAGCATGCGAAGCTCGGCTCGGCGATGCTTGCCGATCACGTTGGCCGCGATCCCGTACAGCCACGGCCTGGCGTCCGGCCTGGCGAGGTCATATCGCTGCCGACGCTGGAACGCGGCCAGGAACGTCTCGCCGACAACATCGTCGGCATACCCGTCGCCCAGCCTGCGGGTGACGTAGCGGTGGATGTGTGAGGCGTGCCGGTCATACAGGCCGGCGAACACCTCGGGCTCATGCCAGGACTGCTCAATCAGCGCGGCATCATCTGCCCGCTGGCGTGTTGGCGCAGTCACATCGGCTCCATTTCCCAGGTGTGGGTAGCGTGCGAGGCGCACGACATTGGTCACCAGCTATCACCCGTTCGGCTCATCCAGGTTCACGTCCGATCCAGCGCGGCTGGCAACGAGCTCAGATGGCGGTCATTCTGGGTCCATGAGGCGGCTTCGGCACTCGACCGCCACCGCCGGACCCCGTCGTAGGTGTGACCCATGTCTCCCCATCATCGCGACGACCTTCTGCCCCAGAGCCGGCCCGGTGCCGACAGCCTCGATACCCGGCACCCGGGGAAAGCTGACGCCCCACGCTCAGACCCAAGCGAAGCTTCTGTTCCGAGCGGTTGAGGCCCAAGGCCTCGACGCGGATACGCACCCAGCCGTCCCGCTCGGGCGGAGCGGAACCGTGGTCAGCCGCAGGTTTGTTCACGCGGCGGGCCGCGGAGAGCCGGACAGCCCACAGGGTGGCCCGCGAGGTCGTCACGGGCCTGCCTTCTTCCAGTGATAGGAGAGTCGGTCGGCGGTGGTCAAGATGCGGCCGCTACGGTTTCATTTCCAGCTCGCCCCGGTTTTCCGCCTATTGAGATCGGCAGGGGGCCGCAGGGCGTCACCCGCTGCCGCCGTCCGGCGGTGTGGTGGCCTGGGCGCCGGACTAAACGCCCAGGAAAGATCTCAGGCGGTTCGCAGATTGCTGCAGTTCTCGCCCGCCGCGAAGCTGGTCGGTGTACGGAAGGTTTGACGAAGATATCGCCAGCGAGGAGTGATCATGCCCGAAGTCGACCACAACTGGATAGCTGAGCAACTGGTCGGAGAGTCAGTTCAGGGCGCAGGGACCATGTCCGGCCGGGAGGTCGCGAAGGCGCAGGTGCACGCCACGCTCGCGCTGGCGGAGGTCTTGCGCGGTGTCGCCGCTGAACTGGCCATGATCCGCGAAGCGGCTCAGCTCATGTCCGCCGTCCCGCCGCCCGTTCAGTGAGGCCTGCCGCAGATTTGCGTCCGCACCGCAGGTCAGTGGAATGACCACCAAGAGTACAGGTGGCGGTCGTCGCTGAAGAGGCACGTCCGGCGACCAGTTCCTGGGAGGTGCTGAAGCGCGGGTCGTCCATCTGTTGCCGCAGCCTCAGCGCCTGCTCCAGGCACTCGCGGGCGTCCTCGATCCTGTCCTGCTCGGCGTAACAGCGGCCTTGGTGATGCAGCGATCGTGACGGCTGCGCGACGGCGCCGTTACCGCGTCAGGCTTACGGTCGCAATACCTGCAGCGGCCAGAGCTGATGAATGGTACGAACGATGGTTATTCAAAGCAGAGCCCGCCGATCACGGTTGGTTACAGTCACCGCATCCGCCGCCGTCAGCTGCTGGCTGATTTTGGCCACATTGTCCATCATCGGCGCCACAGGTAGCGGCCCGAGCTTGGTCGTCAACGGCATTGAAGTATCGGGAACTGGCGGTTATGCCGCCGGCTTCGCTGGCCTCGGCCTGGTCGAGCTGACAATCATCAGCGTGCTCGGAGCGGCCGCATGGGCTATAGCGCTGGCGGCTTACCGGTCGCCGCGCGGCCACGCCTACCTGATCGCCCGTGCTGCCAGCGTGGGTGGCATTCTGCTCGCCGCCACCGTGCCGCTGTTCACCGTGGCGTTACTGCAGGCCCTCGGCCTGGCCATCCTGGCAATAGGACTATGCGCCGCCTTGGCACTCTGGGCTGGCGTTCGTGGCTGATGCCCGGGCGCGGTCAGCGGGTGCTCGCGGCGCGGCCGGCCCCACCCACCCGCTCGCGGCCCGTGCGGCGGAGGCTGACGTCATGCATACATATACGGCGATCGATGGCGCATAGAAAGGTCCGCTTTTGCCGCTCCCGGTGCGGTTTTCGGTCCGGCGAACCTGGCCGGAAAACATGGCCAAGCCCAATGTGACACCTTCCGACCCGGTGCACGCCAGGGAAACCCGCCAGTGCCGAAGACTGACTCTTGCTGACCGGCATGCTAGTGCTCGTTAACCTGGCCCGCCCGGTCGCGGCGGCTCCTGCCGGGCCGGAGGTGGGCCAGCATGGGCAGCAGCCGGGCTCGGCCGCGGGCGGCGCGGCTCTTGACCGTTCCCTGCGACACCCCGAGCACCTCGGCGGCGTCAGCGATCGGGTAGTCGAGCATGTCCACCAGCACCAGCGCCGCCTGCTGCTCGGGCACCAGCCGCCGCAGCGCAGCCCGCACGTCCAAGGCGGTGTCGGTCGTACCGGACGGGTCGGACATCCGCCCGCTGCCTGCCAGCGTGTCCAGCGTGTCGTCGTCGTGGCCGCCAGAGGCCGGGCGGGCCGCGCGCCGGCGCATGCGGTCCAGGCAGGCGTTGACAACGATCCTGTGCAGCCAGGTCGTCACTGCTGAGTCACCGCGGAAGGTGACGGCCCGGCGGAGGGCCGAGATCATCGCGTCCTGCAGCGCGTCGGCGGCTTCCTCAGCGTCACCGAGGGTGCGGATCGCGACCGCCCACAGCCGGTCCCGGTGGCGGCTGAACAGGGCCCCGAATGCGTCAGGGTCGCCTTCGACATGCCTCCTCAGCAGGTCGTCATCGGACGGCGCGCCGCTATCATCCCTGGCCGCACCGTCGCGTCGCCGAGCGGAAACGGATCCCGTCACAGGCACCGATCGGCGATATAGGTCGGTACTACCGCATCGGATGGTATTGGTGGCCAACTCCCTGACGTTGAGCTCGGCGACAGTCGTCGCTGTGATGGTGTTGATTGGAGGGTGGTCGAATGTCACCCGGCAGTAGACGGGGCTACGGCGGTCGACGCTGAAATGCGACCAGGACGCGGACCACGCTTCCGAACCTGTGCGGTTGCGGGAAGTGCCATCGATTGTGTCCATAGCGATTGTGTTCATAACGAACTCCTCAACGTGACACTTCGATCACGCGAGCTGGATTTCACGCTCCTCCGGGTGGTGTTTGACGCCTAAGCCTGAGGTCTGCGCCCGTGTATACCCTGGTCAGGTGCTGTGACGGGCCGGTCTTAGGGCTGCAGCTCGCCCGCTCCAACAGTGAGAGTCGCGGCCGGGGAAGCACGAGATCGGCCACGCTGGCAGGTCCGCCCCGGCCTGCTCCGCCACCAAGTAGGCGGCCTACCAGGCGGGCCAGGCCTCGTCTTGGCCTGACCGGTGCGACCGCCACCGCGCTTCTGGTGCTCGAGGCGAGGTTGCCAACACAGGGCACCGTCGAGGCGGTGCGCATCGTCGATCACTTGGCCAGTCTGGCTGCTGGCGTGCCGGGTGAGCGAGGTGGCGAATACCCGAAGCACTACCTGTTGCCTAGGTGCTGGCTGGACGATTGGCGCCTGGACTCCGAGAGCGGCTAAGCGGCCTTCGCCGTCCGGTTGGGACGCGACGACCCACGCGGCGACCTGGGCCCGTGAGGTGAAGCCGAGCTTGGTCAGGATGCGCTCCACGTGGCCTTCGGCGGTCCGCTGCGAGATCACCAGCTCGGCGGCGATGTCCTTGTTGCTGCGGCCCCCGGCGACCAGCCGGGCCACCTGCAGTTCCCGGGGCGTCAGCGGCGCCCCATCGGATACGGCTCGCTTCGGAGGCTCCTTCGCCGGCCTTTCCGGCGGTTGCTGCAGGGCGTAGGCCAGGACAT
>DASXIA010000242.1:0-27109 GCA_036488155.1 Streptosporangiaceae bacterium
CGAACGGCTCGCCGTCGCTGACCTCGTTTGCATCGACATAGGCCTTGTAGTACTAGGTGTTGATCGTCGCGTACTTGTCCCGCAGCGCGTTGACCTGCGCGCCGGCAGCGCCGTTGAACAGTGCCGGCTCGTCGAAGCCGACCGGCAGCCCGTCCGCCTTCTGCCTGGCGTAGTTGAAGGTCACCCCTTGGCCCGGCGTCAGGTCCTCGAAGTTGATGAACTTGATGCCGGCCTGGATCTGCGCGGGCGTGTCGGACTTGGCGAAGATGTAGGCATTGCCGCCGCCGAGCGAGCCGGCTGGCTTGCCGGTCAGGCTGGGCAGCGGGCCCATGCCGATGTCGTTGATGTTGCCCTTGTCTACCGCGGTGATCTGGTTGTAGACGTCATCTGGCGCGGCGATATACATTCCGAGTTTGCCGGCACCGAACTGCGCCTGGAGCGTTCCCCAGCCAAGGCCCTGCGTTTTGCTCATCGCGTTGTCGGTGAACCGCAGCGTGTGCAGCGCCTGCAGGATCGCAAGGCCGTTGGCGTTGTCGAAGCCCGCCGTCGGCGGGACGGAGTTTGTGACCGTCGTGCCGCCCAGTGCGTCCATGTAGGACGCGAAGTGCCAGCCGCCGTTGTTGTTTGCGCTGTAGTCGCCCCAGCCCTCGATGCCGTGCCCGAGCTTTGCGATCGCCTTGGCGTCCGTCTCCACCTGTGCCCAGGTCGTCGGAGGGTTGTTCGGGTCCAGTCCCGCCTCGCTGAACAGTTTGCGGTTGTAGATCAAACCCTGGGTGTAAGTGTTGGTCGGCAGGCCGTAAATAGTCTTGCCCGCGGTCACGGCCTTCATTGCGCTCGGTACGATGTCCTTGAGCGTTGGCACGGTCTTGGAGTTCACGTACGAGGTGATGTCGGCGGCCTGGCCAGCGGTCAGGACCTGCGGCAGGTCCGTGAAGTCGATGTAGAAGATGTTCGGCTCGGTGCCGGCCCGCAGCTGCGCGGTGAAGACGGGAAGGTTTGTGCAGGGGTTGTTGTAGACGCTCTTGATAGTGATCTTCGGGTTGGCCTTCTCGAACGTCGCGACGTCCTTGACCCATTCCTTGTGCTGAATCGGGTTCTGCGCTTGCGTTGGCGCGCAGTTGATGCTGATGGTCACTTTGCCGCCAGCCGATGATGTTGGTGAGGCGTTACTACTCGAGCAGGCCGCAGCCCCGAGCCCTAGCGCCGCCACGACGCTGACGGCCGCAATCATCCGGCCGCCAGACCGCCGCTGAAGCTGTCTGCGCATCAGATCAATCCTTCTTCCTTGGGCTGAACGTGGGCGGATCTTGCGCGCCCGCAACCGCGGTGGCAGCAGGCGAAGGCTCGTCGGCCGTATTCGGTGAATGATCCCGAATCCGGGCGGCTCGCGCCACGCCCATGGGCGCCGTGCTGTGATGCACCGAACATACTGAGATGAACATCTGACAGCAAGATATTGATGAAACATTGCAAGGACACAACTTGATTACGAAGATCTTGAGTTGGCAGTGACTAGCCAGGCGGGATCCGTGACTGCAACCGGTCCCCAGGTACTGACCTGGCGCAAAACGGCTGGCTAGCGGCGCAAAACTGCGGGTTATAGTGATCCACCTCACGCAAAATCTTGCCGCGAGATGTCGTATCGTTGCGGCATGACGCGAACTCCCGCCCGGCGCCTCGCCGAGGTTGCCCAGAAGGTCGGGGTCAGCGAGGCCACCGTCAGCCGCGTGCTGAACGGCAAGCCCGGCGTGTCGGAAAGCACCAGAGAGGCCGTGCTCACGGCGCTCGATGTGCTCGGCTACGAGCGCCCGACTCAGCTGCGCGGTGACCGCGCCCGGCTTATCGGCCTCGTCCTGCCCGAGCTCCAGAACCCGATCTTCCCCGCGCTGGCCGATGTCATCGGCGGCGCGCTCGCACAGCGCGGCTTCACCCCGGTGCTGTGCACCCGGGCGGCAGGCCCGACGACGGCCGGCGGCTTGTCCGAGGCAGACTACGTCGACATGCTGCTCGACCAGCACGCCTCAGGCGTGGTCTTTGCGGGCGGGCATTTCGCCGAGCTGGCTGCGCCGCACGATCACTACCAGTTGCTGCGCAGCCGCGGTATCCCGGTCGTGCTGATCAACGCGGCCATCGACAACCTCGAGTTCCCGTGCGTGTCGACCGACGACGCGATCGCGGCCGACCAGGCGTTCCGGCACCTGGCCTCCCTCGGGCACGAGCGGATCGGCCTTGTCGTCGGGCCGGAGGACCATATGCCCTCGCGCCGGAAGCTCAGCGCGTTCGCCGAGCACGCGGAGCGGGCAGGCCTCACCGTCGCGCCTGTGGAACACGCGCTGTTCTCCCTGGAAGGCGGCCAGGCCGCCACTACCCGGATGCTCAAACGCGGCGTGACCGGCATCATCTGCGGCAGCGACGTGCTGGCACTCGGCGCGATCCGGGCAGCGCGCCGGGCAGGCCTCTCGGTACCTGGCGACGTCTCGGTCGTGGGCTTTGACGACTCGGCCTGGCTCAACTCGACCGACCCGCCGCTCACCACCGTCCGCCAGCCCATCGAGGCCATGGGCAAGGCAGTCGTCGCGCTGCTGGTGGGCCAGATGGAAAGCGCCTCGGTCTATCCCGAGGAACTGCTGTTCGAGCCCGAGCTCGTCGTGCGCGGCTCCACTGGCCCGGCACCGGTGCACGCTGAGCGCGCCCCGGGTGTCGCAGTCGTAGCGAGCTGATCGCCACCTGGCGGATGATGCGACCGACGGTCGTGACCTATGAGGTCGGGCTAAGCGGTTATTTGGTGGCTTCCTGACGCAGTTGGGTGGCAAGGAACTGATGCCAGGTCCGGGAGCCGACGGTGTATCCCGGCGGCGGCAGCAGAGCGCCGTTGCGGACTGCTCGGGTGCCCGGTATCCGAACCGGCAACACCCATCGGCGACGATTGCTGGCCTTCAGGTAAGCCCGGAGCAGGTCGCTCCAGTTACTCACCTGTGGCCCGGCCATGTCCAGGGCGCGGCCGACAGGCTCGCCAAGCGCCAGCTCAACGAGTCGGCCCGCCACGTCGCGGGGATCAACCGGCTGGACGGTGAAGCCCGCAGGCACTGGCGCCACCAGGAACCGGCTCAGCTTCCGCGCATTAGTCAGGCAGTAGTCGTAGAACTGCGTGACTCGCAGGATCGTCCAGGGCAGACCGGACTCGGCCACGATGCGCTCGGCCTGGAGCTTCGTTTTCGGGTATCCCCAGGAGGCGATCCGGTCAATGCCGACGATCGACACGTACACCAGGTGGGCAGAACCCGTCCGGGTCGCGGCTGCCACGAGGTTGCGGGTTGCCACGGCGTCCCCCCTCGTGCTGGTGGCGCAGTGGATGATCGCCGCCGCCGCGGTCACGGCCGGCTCGATGCCCTGGCCGGTACGGAGGTCTGCGGTGAAAAATGCGACGCCCGGCGGGCTGGCGCGCTCGTGCCGGGCGAGCACGCGGACATCGCAACCGCTGTCCTGCAGCCGCGCGACGACAAGCTTCCCGAGGCGGCCGGTGCCGCCAGTGACAAGAACGGGCGAGGCCATGGGCTCTCCTTACGCCAGTTATCCCTCAACAGTGGGTGACCGGAGCCCGGCCTCCTGTCACATCGGCAGGGTCCGGGCGGTCACTTCTATGTCCGGCTACGACAAGAGAATGTGACCGATGGACGAACATGACGCTCTCGCAGAACGATTCGAGGCTCACCGGTCCCGGCTGCGGGCGGTCGCCTACCAGACGCTGGGCTCGGCCAGCGAGGCCGACGACGCCGTCCAGGAAGCGTGGCTGAGGCTCAGCCGCACCGACCCCCGCAACATCGACAATCTCGGCGGATGGCTGACGACGGTCGTCGCCCGGGTCTGCTTGAACATGCTGCAGTCGCGCCGGGACGAGCCGGTCGGAGTGGACCTGCCCGAGTCAGCCGTCAGTGGCGCGGACGGCATCGACCCCGAGCAGGAAGCACTGCTTGCCGAGTCGATCGGTCCCGCGCTACTGGTAATCCTGCACACGCTGGCGCCCGCCGAACGGCTCGCATTCATCCTGCACGACATCTTCGCCGTCCCGTTCGATGACATCGCGGCCATTGTCGGACGCTCGCCCGCCGCGGCCCGCCAGCTGGCCAGTCGCGCCCGTCGGCGGGTCCAGGGCGTAGCTCCGGTCCCTGGTACTGACCTGATCCGGCAGCGGGAAATCACCGACGCCTTTCTCACCGCCGCTCGCAATGGCGACTTCGACGCGCTGCTGACGGCCCTGGACCCAGACGTCGTCGTGCGCTCCAACGGCACTGAGGTAGTCCGCGGTGCTGCGGCGGTAGCCCAGCGCGCGTTCCCCTTCACGCGAATCGCTCAGGTCACCCTGCCGGTAGTGATCAACGGAACCGCCGGCGTCGTCACGGCCGCAGACGGCAGGCCCATCACCCTCGTGGGGTTCATGATCACCGGCGCGAAGATCGTGGCGATCGACCTTGTCGACGACGCCCGTTGGATTGCTGAAGCCGACCTGGACCTGGCCGGGGCGGCTCTCCGGCATCCCCGGAGAGCCGCCCGCTGACAGGGCACGCTGGCTCAGCCAGGAATCACGTTCCAGCCGGGAGCGATGAACACCAAGCCCTGCGGGTTAAGTACCGGGCCGGCCAGCCGCACCCGGCTGATGTGCCCGGTCCACGGGTTGAGCTGACCGAGGAAGTTCGCCGGGAAGCCCGGACCCGGGCAGGTGGCCGGAGCGTTGCTGGCGTCACACGGCGTTGCCGCCACGATGATGCTGCCTGGCCGGAAGCGGCCGGTAACAACGTCGACAGTGTCGCCGCCGGTGTTGGTGGCATAGAGCGCACCGGCCCGGCTGCGCACCCAGGCAGTGTCATCCACCGACCGCGACAGGCTCAGCACCGTCAGGTGGCTGCCCAGCCTGCCCTTGGGCTGCACGAAGATCTGCTGCTGGTCGCCCTGGCTGGTCTCCATGAAGTCGCCCGCAAATCGGTGGGCCGAGGCTGGCACGAGCTGGTTCGAGTCCGGGTCAGTCAGCGCTAGCTGAACCCGCTTGCCCTCACTTGAGCCGACGTTGGCGACCGTCGCGGTTGCCTCGTCGGAGAATAGCGGCCTGACCTTGGCAACGTGCTTAGCCGTGTTGAACGTCACCGAGTAGACAGCCGGATAGGCGGGCTGCGGGGCCGGATTGCCAGTAGTGCCGGGGGCTGATGCGCTGATCAGGACCCGGCCGCGGTAGATCGAGATGGCATCCGTGCCACCGTTGTTCGGCAACGGCCGGTTGTAGCTGTAGTGGGTGATCTGCCTACTCTTCGGGGCGCCCGGCCTGATCGTGTAGACGCTGGAGTTGGCGTCCTCGTTGACGGTGGCGATCAGCACGCCGCGCTGCGTATCGGCGGTGATGCCATCGCACTTGCCGTGCAGGTCCCACTGGTGCACGACCTTGCCGCGAGCGGTGAACTCCACCACGGTGCTGTCGGTGTTGCCGTCAGTCGTGCTGGGCTGGCCCTGCGCCCCGACGCCGTTCTGGAAGGCTGTGAAGAGGTGGTGGCCAAGCACGGTGACGTCGTCCGGTTTAGCGAGAGGCTCGGTCGCCGACGTCGTCTTGCCAGCTGGCACGAACGTGTGCGAGAGCTTCATCCCGTTGAGGATCTGCCGCACCTGCAAGCGTGGCGAATGCGGGCCGGCCGTATGGCTGACCTGAGCGCCGGACACCGCCAGGGCTGGCCCGGCGAGTGCCAGGCTGGCCAGGGCCGCCGAGATGGCGGCAGCAAATTTGGCAGTGCGCGTGGCTGTGGGGAGCAAGGCGCCTTCTTTCCTGGATAGCGGGGGTTAAACAAGGACCTGGGTTGGTTGTACGCCAACCGCATGACGCTCCGGCGAATCACGGCGAGCGCCCAAGTGAACGGACTCTCCGCAGGTCGCAAAATCAGTCGCCGGCCAGCTTCTCCGCCGCGGTCCGGCCAGCCTCAGCCGTGCTGCGCAGGAAACCGGCGATCACATCAAGTTCCTCGCCGGTATAGCGCGCGCAGATCTGGTCGAGCGCGGAATCCATCCCCGAGTCGACGAGGTAGAGACGCAGCACTTCGGCCCCGCGGCCCCGCTGCGCCCGGATCAGGACGCCGCGACGGTCTGCCGGGTCACGGTCACGGACAATCCAGCCGTCGCGCTCTAGCCGGTCAAGGACGCCGGTCATCGTAGCCGGATGCAGCCCGGTCCGCCTGGCCAGCGCACTCGGGCTGATCGGGCCGTGCCGGGTGATCAGATCCAGGCACTCGAGGTCGGTTCCCTTGAGGTCAAGCCGGCCCCCGACGCTCTGGTTGAGCCGGGAAAGCTCGCCGCCCAGATCGCGTAGCGCCTCCTTGATGGCGCGGGTCAGCCGCCGTCGGGTGCGCGGATCTAGCTCATGTATTTCGGAACTCATATGATATGGTCTCCGTATCTTATGAGAGACAGCACCAATGTACTGGAGGGCAAGCATCATGAGGCTCACAATTTTCGGCGCGACCGGTGGCACCGGGACTTGCCTGACCGAGCAAGCGCTGGCCGCCGGGCATGACGTCACCGCTGTCGTGCGCGACCCGGCCCGGCTGTCCATCCGCACGTCGTCGCCCGCATTGACGGCACGACTGCAGGTGAGCGCCGCTGACGTTATGGATCCGGCGGCGATCACCCAGGCGATGGCAGGGGCGGACGCGGTGCTCACCGCGATCGGCCCCCGCGGCACCGGTGCGACGACGGTCAGCCAGGACAGCGTCCGCAGCATCATCGCGGCCATGCAGAAAGCCGGCGCCCGGCGGCTGCTGACTGTGAGCGGGTCGATCGTTGCTGACGACGGCGAGAGTCCCTACCTGCGATTGATCAAGCCGGTGGTGCGGCGCACCGCCCTGCGGCACGTCTGCGCCGACATGCGAGCCGCCGAAGCTGAGGTCGAGGCTACCGACCTGGACTGGACGATCGTGCGGCCACCGCGGCTGATCGCCGGGCCGGTCACCGGCCGCTACCGCACGAGGATCGACGGCGGCCTCCCCGGCAGCTTCACCGTGTCCAGGGCGGACGTGGCTGCGTACATGCTGTCAGCGATGGGCGATCGGGCGACCGTGCGCAAGCACATCGCCATCGCGAACTGACTGTGCTGTCCTGGCTGGGCCCAATCGGGACAGCACAGTCAGGACAGCACGCGGCGCCGGAAGTTGCGCAGGCCGATGGTCAGGAAGACCACGCCGAACGCGGCAACCACGGGGTAAATGACGTACAGGTGCATGTGCGGCGCGGTCGTGAACGCGGCCCGCATGCCCTCGTTGACGTAGATCAGCGGGTTGATCAGGACAAGCGTTTGCAGCCAGTGCCAGCCGCCAACGGTGACTGGCGCCAGCCTGGTCCAGGAGTAGTACGTACCGCCGAGGAAGGTAATCGGCAGGATGATGAACCCGAACATCAGGCCGATGTTCCGCGGCTCGAAGCTGGTGCCGAGCACCAAGCCGAGTCCTGCCATCGCGATGCAGGACAGCGGCACGAACGTCAGGATCAGCAGCCAGTCCAGTGTCAGATGCGCGTGCACGCCGGGCGCGTGCACCACCGAGGCGATCGGCAGCACGATGACTGCGGAAAGCACTCCCTGAGCCGCGCCGGACAGCACCTTCGCGATCGCCACCAGCCAGATCGGGCATGGCGCCTGCACCCGGTCCTCGATCTCCCTGGTGAACCCGAACTCCTGCGCCATTGCCAGCGCGATCGACTGAACGCCCTGGAACATCACCGAGATGCCCACGACTCCGGGCACCAGGATGGTCGCGAAGGCCGACTCAGCCACGGCGCCATGGCCGCCGATCCCCTGGCCGATCTTGGGGAAGACATACAAGAACACAAAACAAAGCAGGAACGGCTGGATTATCGTCCGCAGCACGAATTCCCAGAGATGCTTGCGGAGTACCACCAGGTCACGCAGCATCAGTGCGCCGAGCGCGGTCCAGCTTGCGGCGGCGACCGAGCGGGCGGGCCCGCCGCCGATCGTCTTGGCCGGCGGCGCCTGCTGCTGAGTTGCGGACGTGGCCATTAGTCCCTCAGTTCCTTACCCGTGAGGTTGATGAACACCGTCTCCAGGCTGGGCTCGGTAACGGACAGATCAACCAGGTCATAGCCGCCGCGCTCGGCCGCAAGGACGATGCGCGGTATCAGCCGTTCCCGGCCCTTAACGTGCAGTTCCAGCCCGCCGTCGACGAGACGTGTCCGGGTGACGCCCGCCACGTCGGCGGCCAGCAACTGGGCGAGCCGGCTGGCGTCGCCGGCCGTCTTGACGGTGACAACGTTGTCGGCGCCGATGCTCTGCTTGAGCGCTGCCGGGGTGTCCAGGGCCAGGATCTTGCCGTGATCCATAATCGCCACGCGGTCACAAAGCTGGTCGGCTTCTTCCATGTAGTGCGTGGTGAGCAGGATCGTCTGGCCGGCCTGGTGCAACTCCCCCAGCAGTTCCCAGAGCGCCAGCCTGCTTTGCGGGTCAAGGCCCGCCGTCGGCTCGTCCAGGAACAGCACCGAGGGGCGGTGGAAAATGGCGCGCGCCACCATCAGCCTCTGCGCCATGCCGCCGGACAGAGCGTAAACCGATGCCTTCGCCCACCGGGACAGCTGGAACTGCTCCAGCAGCTCGTCGGCTATCCGCCGGGACTCCCGCGCGCCGATGCCGAACAGGCGGCCGTGGAAGTACAGGTTCTCCCAGACTGTGAGCTGCCGGTCCAGCGTGTTCTGCTGCGAGACAATCCCGCTGAGCTGCTTGGCCAGCGCCGGGTGAGCTGCGACGTCGATGCCGGCTAGCAAGGCTGTCCCCGAGGTCGGCACCACCCTCGTGGTGAGCATCCCGGCCGTTGTCGTCTTCCCGGCACCGTTAGGTCCGAGCAGGCCGAAGATCTCGCCGGTCATGACGTCGAGGTTCAACTTGTCGACCGCGGCGAAGTCGGCGCCGGCGTAGATCTTGGTCAGGTCCTCGGTATGAATGACCGCGGCCGGGTCGCCGCTGGTGCGGCTGGTCGCGCTCACGGGCGCGGATGTGGTGCTGATAGCCGGACCTCTCCCAGATTCAGAAACGGGCAATGAGCACCCCATGGCAAGGTCAACACGGCTGACTGACCGGCCGGGTCACCCCTCGTCCCCAGATATTGTCGCCCTCATGCTGACTCGCGCCTTGTCCCTGGTACACATCGACTTCGCCCCTCAGCATCGCCAGCCTAACTGGCTGCGCGTCCTGGTGGCCTCGGTGACCGCCATCGTCGGCTCGCTCGCCGCGGACGCGCTGTGCGTGGTCATCGGCCAGGCAGTGTTCCCGTCGACCAAGGGCTACGTGCACTTTCAGTTCAACGACTACGCCAAGCTCACCGTGATCGGCGTCATCATCGCCTGCATCGGCTGGCCCGTCGTGACCAGGGTCAGCTCGCGGCCCCGCTGGCTGTTCGGATTGTCGGCCATTGCGGTCACGCTGGTCCTGTGGCTGCCTGACCTGTACATCCTCCACGGCGGCCAGCCCGGAACTGCCGTCGCCGTGCTGATGGTCATGCACGTCGCCATCGCCGTCGTCACCTACTACAGCCTCGTCGGCATCGCTCCGGTCGGGCAACTCCCGGCGCGGCCGGACACAGCAAGGCCCGCCGTGCCGCAGCCGGGCCGCCATGCCGGTCATCGCGCCTGACGGCTCCTACTGGCCACCGCATGCGATGCGCGGTCCGGGCGTCGATAGCACCCAGTCTCTACGATCATGAAGGTGCGCCGGCGTAGATCCGCTCGGCTGGCAGCGGCGGGAACCTGAGCTCGACATGCAGGCCACCGTCTGGCCGGGCGCGCGCGTGCAGGTCGGCGCCGTGCGCGGCGGCGATGGCGCTCACGATCGACAGTCCCAGCCCCTGGCCGTCCCGCTGCCCGGCCGTTGCGCCCCGGCCACCGCCGAACCGCTGGAACGGCGCGAACAGCCTGGCCACCTCGCCCGGTGGCACTAGCGGACCGGAGTTCGCTGCTGTCAGCACAGCCTGGCCGTGCTCAGTGCCGACCCGCAGACTGATCCAGCCGCCTGGCATGTTGTGCCGGACCGCGTTGTCGACCAGGTTGGCGACAAGGCGCTCGGCAAGCCGCGCATCGCCTAGCAGCACAGCTGTCGGGCCGGCCGGCGCCATCGCCGCGTCGGCGACGGTGCAGCTCACCGTCACGTTCGCCGCAGCGGCCTCGGCCTCCCGGCCGCGCAGCACCTCCCCGGTGATCGCGGCCAGATCGATCCGCTCCCAGCGGTCCAGGCCGCGCTGGCTGCGCGCGAGCGTGAGCAGCGCCTCGATCAGGCGTTCCTGCTGCTGTCCCGCCACCAGGACGCGCTCGCATGCCGCGCTCAGCCCGACCACCGTCGGCTCGGGATCGGCCAGTGCTACCTCCACCAAGGTGCGCTGCCGGGCTAGCGGAGTCCGCAGCTCGTGAGATGCATTCGCGACGAACTGCCGCTGCGCGTCGAACGACGCCTCTAGCCGGGCCAGCAGGCCGTCCACGGTGTCAGCGAGCTCTTTCAGCTCATCGTGCGGGCCGGGTAGAGCCAGCCGCAGGTGCAGGTTGCTAGCCGAGATGTTCCGCGCCGCCCAGGTGATCGTGCGCAGCGGCCGCAGTACCCGGCCGGACATCAGCCAGCCAAGGCCGACAGCGACCAGCGTCATGGCGGCCAGCGCGATGCCCGAACCAATCAGCGTGGTGTTGACGTAGCCGACGCGCTGCGCCGCGATTTGCGCTTGGAAGTAGGTCGCGCACTGACTGAGTTGGTCCGGCTTGAGTTGCTGCGGACCGGGCGCGGCTGCGCTGCGGGTAGCCAGACAGGCCTGGCCATCGGCGCCAGTGGTGCCTGAAACATTGTTGCCCGAGACGGGGCCGCCGACACCGATCTTGACGGGCGAGCCACCCTGCTGGTGGCTGATCAGCATCGGCTTCGCCGCGTGGTTGACCACCAGCACGTCGGTAATCGTGAGCAGCCCCGCTCCGGACAGCACGAAGAGGCCCACGTATATGGCGGTAAGCCGCAGCCGCACTGACCGGCGCCTCACGCCTGGCAACTGCCGCACGCTCAGCAGCCGCCGTGCGCCCGCGGGGTTCACGCCAGGCTGCCGGTTCACGCCGGCACCCAATCGACCGGCTCGCGATCAGCGGGCATCCGGTAACCGGCTTGAGCGACCGTCTCGATGACGGGCGGATCACCCAGCTTGCGCCGCAAGCGGCTCATCGTCACTTTCACGGCCGAGCTGAACGGGTCTGCCATCTCGTCCCAGACCCGTTCCAGCAACTCCTCCGCGGACACGACCCGGCCCTGGGCTGCCAGCAGCAGCTCAAGCACACCGAACTCTTTCGGCCCTAGGTCGAGCGACTCGCCTGCGCGACTGGCGATCCGGCGCGCCGGGTCGAGCAGGACGTCGCCGCTTGCCAGCACCGGGGGCAGGGCCGGCTGCGCTCGCCGCAGCAAGGCCCTGATGCGTGCCACCAGCTCAGCGAACGCGAATGGCTTGGGCATGTAGTCGTCCGCGCCAAGATCCAGCCCGTCCACCCGGTCCTCGATCGTCGCCGCCGCGGTCAGCATCAGCACCCGGCTGCGGCATCCCGTGGCCATCAGCTTGCCGCACACCTCGTCGCCGTGCCGGCCCGGAAGGTCCCGGTCGAGCACAATCACGTCATATCCGGTGAACAGGGCCCGGTCGAGCCCGGCCGTCCCGTCATGACAGACGTCCACCGCCATGTGCTCGCGCCGCAGCCCCACACCAATCGCATGGGCAAGTTCGACGTCGTCTTCGACAACCAGCACCCGCACTGCCGCCTCCTCCGCCCGTCTGGCTACGGAAGCGGTAGTAGCACGCGGAGCCGGAGGTTTGCTCAAGGCTGGCTGGCCGGATCCTGCAGGCGGACGATCGTCGCCACGCCGCCCGACACGGTGATCTGCAACGCGACTGTGTCACCGACCCGCACCTGCGCCAGCGACCGGACCCTGCCGGTGAACTGTGTCGCGCTCGTCGCGCTCGCACTGATCGCCCGGCCCGGCCCGCCGCCGACGGTGACGGAGTCATGGCGGACCGCGAGCACCCGGCCAAGCGCCATCACGCTCTCCACCGACCCGGCACCCGCCGGGCCGATCGTGGTGCGCGGGCTCGACGATGTAGCAGCCGACGCTGACCCGGCCAGCTCGTTCTTGTACAGGTAGACGGCGCCCGCGCCCGCGCCGAGGGCGACCACAAAGGTGAGCCCCAGAGCGAGGCCACGCACACCGCGCGTTCCCGACCCGGCACCCGCGGGAGGAACGCCGGATCTATCCGGCCAGTCGTCAGGCCAGTCCGGCTCGGGCCAGTCCTGGTCAGCACGGTCGTCCGGCCACAGCTCGCTCGCCCAGTCCTGCTCGGTCCTGTCGCTGTCCACGTGCAATACCTCCGGCAGTGCTGCCTACGCTGATCGTTCTCGGCTAGCCGTTTGACGGGGGCCCGAGTGACGCGGCTGCCGTCCCGGTCGCGTGCACCGCAAGCCTGCCCTTGCTCATCACCGCGATTCGTTTCGCTCGCTGCGCGACGGCCGTCTCGTGCGTGACGAGCACCATCGTCAGGCCGCGCTCGCGCCAGAGCTTCTCGAGCAGCGCGATGATGTCCTCGCGGGTGTCCTCGTCGAGGTTGCCCGTCGGCTCGTCGGCCAGCAGTACCTTCGGCTCCTTGACCAGGGCGCGAGCAATTGCCACCCGCTGCTGCTGACCTCCGGACAGCTCGGACGGCAAATGCCTGGCCCGGTCGGACAAGCCGACGCTGTCGAGCGCCGCGGCGGTGCGGCGGCGCCGTTCCGCCCAGCCGGTGCGCAGCGGGATCAGCGCGGCTTCCACGTTGTCGGCTGCGGTGAGCGTCTGCACGAGGTTGAACGTCTGGAACACGAACCCGATGGAGGTGGCCCGCAGCCGGGTCGCCTGCTTCTCGCGCATCCGGCCGAGGTTCTGGCCATCCAGTTCGATGGTGCCCGACGTGGGGTGGTCCAGCCCGCCCAGCAGCTGCAGCAGCGTGGTCTTGCCGTGCCCGGTGCGGCCCTGGATGGCCAGCCAGTCGCCATCCGGGATCTCCAGGTCCAAGTCCCGCACGGCGGGAACCGTGTGCCGCCCCTTCTGGTACAGCCGGGTGACATTGGTGAGCATGTACATCGATGAGTTCCTTTCAGTCCTGCCTTTGAGACGACCGATTAATCGACCCTGGCCAGCGCGTCAGCCGGCCGGAGCCGGGAGATCCGCCAGCTGCCCAGTCCGCCTGCCAGTAGGCCGCCGACCACGGCCAGCAGCACCGCGAGACCGATGACGGCGAGCGTGACCGACGCCGACCAGTGCACCGGGATGCTCTGCGTGGCCGTCCCCAGCGGTCCGCCCGGGCCAGCGGCCACCGGGCCACCGGCGACGCTGCCGACGGACCGGGAGAACTGCAGCCCGGTGGACGAGGGGACGTCCGCGGTCAGCTTCGGCGCTACCGCGTTGATGATCGCCACGCCGGCGAAGCCGAGACCGATCCCGGCCACGCCCCCGATGAGGCCGGTCGCCACCGACTCGCCCATGACCTGGCCGATGATGCGCCTGCTGCGCCAGCCGATCGCCTTCAGCGTGCCGAACTCACGGGCTCGCCGCGATACCGCCGCCATCGTCAGCAGCCCGGCTACCGCGAACGCGGCTGCCAGTACCAGGATCGACAGCCAGGTCCCGAGGTCGCCGGCCAGCTTCGCAGTGCTGCCGAGCGAGCCGTTGATCTCGCTGGCCAGGCTCGACGGGGTGGTCACCGTCGCCTTGGGCAGCAGCGCCTTGAGCTCCTTCTGCACGGCAGAGATGTCGGCGGTGCTTGTCGCAGTGACGTAGATCGTGTTGACGTAACCTTTGAGGTTCTTGCCGCCCGGGCCCTGAGTGCCGAGCGCCTGGGCTGCCGCCAGCGGGATGTACGCCTGGGGCGGGCTACTGGCCTGCGGCTGGGAGACGATGCCGATGACCTTGAACTTGTGCTTGGCGATCGTGACGTCTGAGCCGACCTTGAGTTTGTTGGCGGTGGCGTAATCGGCGTCGACGAGCGCGACGTGCGAGTTGGCGTCCGAGGTCCTGAAGGTTCGGCCGGAGCGGAGTGTGCCGTTGCTGAGCGGGCCGAGGTTCTCGCGCGCGAGATCCACGCCCTGCACTGAGAGCTGCCTCGGCGGGGCGAAGTTGTTCGAGCTGACGGTGACGCGGTTGTCGTTGAGCGCGAGTCCACCCGCGGCAGCCTTGACGTGCGCGAGCTCAGCGATCTTGCCGATCTCCGAGTAGTGGATCGGCCTGTCGGTAGGGATCGCCAGCAGGTTGTCCAGCGTCTGCGATCCCGAACTGCACTTGGAGTTGATGCAGACCGTGGGCTTGCTGCCGGGTCCGCCCTGGATCTGGATGCGGCCGCCTTTCCCGTTGGGCAGTCCCGACCCCGCCTGGGGCGCCTCTGTCACGGTGATGTCGGTGCCGACCCCGTAGAGCGAATGCAGCACGCTGGCCTGGGCGTTCTTAACCCCGGTAGCTGCCGCCGACACGATGATCACCAACCCGATGCCGAGCGCGAGGCCCAGCGCGATGACCGTGGCCTGCCGGGCCCGACGCCCTAGCTCGCGGCCCAGGTATCTAAGGAAGAACGAACGGCCCCCGCCCTGCTGCGACCGGTTCCCGGCCGGCCCGGCGTGCACCTCGATATCAGTGGACACGTGAGTGCTCCTGTTCTTCTCGATTAAGCCAAGGTGTAGCCGGTGACCGGTTGCACGGCGGTTACGCCCAATGCAGTTCCGTTCGCAAGAGCGCGGACGTACCATCCCGGTAATGGCTGAATGGTGGTCGATCGAGGTCCTGCACGGAGAGTTCTCGGCTTTCCAGTGGCAGCAGGCGCACGACTCCGAATTGATCGAGGCGGCGCTGACCAATGGTGCGCTCGACGGCACCTGGCACGCCGGTCAGTGGGGCGTGGCATTCGAAGTCTGCTTCAAGACCTCGCAGGACTGGGAAGCCTTCCGGAATCTGCCGGTAGTGCGCGCCGCCCTCGATGCCGTGCCAGATCCGGTCAATGGCTTGCTTATCTACCGCGGCCGCGGCGGGACCTCAGCGGCCGGCCTGCCACGACGGCCCCGGCCCGCGCCGAGCGCCAGTGCGATGGCGCTGCCTGAGCCCGACGAGGAGCCATACCTTGACCTGACCAGCGCATCGCCGGATCTGATGGGGGCGCAGGCGCTTTCGCTCCGGTAGCGCTCCGGATTCGTTCACCAATTCTCCACCGCGCCAGGCGGACAATTCGGACTATTGCCTCTGTTCCTGCCAGCTCGCCGGGTCTACGCTTCCGATTAGGTGAGCCGGGAAGCCTGGTCGGCGCGAATGGTAATTAACCCGATTCGTCTATTAGGAGCGCGCGATGACTGTCGCAACCGGACCTGCAGCAACGCCGCAAACTGCGCCCGAGAGCCTATGGCGCGCAGCGACTCCGCCCAGCTGGCCGTGGCGCCGCAGGGCGATACTTCTGGCCGGCGCGGCGCAGCTGATCACGATCGCGGCGCTGGTCAGCGTCGACCCGCTGGCTGTGAGCTGGTGGTCGATCCTGCTCGCTATCGCGCCTGCGCCGCTTGCTGCGGTGGCCGGCTTCGGACCCGCGCCCGTTGCAAGGCTGGTCGCCTGGGTCGACGTGGCCGTCATGATCGCAGGACTCATCGGAGGCGTAAAGCACACCGGCTTGTTCTTCGCCCCGGCCCTGGTCGTCATGGTGATCGGGGCATTGAAGTTCAGCCGCGAGACGGCCTGACCGTACCCCGAGTTCACAACACAGAGCCCTATTCGGCGGGGTTCATCGAGTGATATGTCTAACTAAGAAGATTCTTAGCTTCGGCATTTCGCCCGGCAGGAGGTTCTCGGTGGGATCACGCTTAGGACGCGTCCAACCCGCGGGATGGCTAGCGGCGATCTCAGCGGTGGCGCTCGTGCTTGCGCCGAGTGTCGCTCAGGCCGCGGCACCGGGCAACGGGCTGGCGGTGGGGCGGCTCGCCCTGGCGACCGTGTCCAACCCCCGACCGGAGCTGGTCAGCGGTGGCGAAGTGCTAGTGCGAGTCGATGTCCCTGATCACACCAACCCGGCTGATGTGCAGGTCACTTCAGATGGCCGGAACGTCACTTCCGGTTTCCAGGTGCAATCAGACGGGAGCTTGCTCGGGCTGGTCACCGGCCTGAGGATCGGCCCCAACCGGCTCGTTGCCGCCGCGCATGGTCAGTTCGCGTCGCTGGATGTCACCGATCACTCCATCAACGGTCCGGTCTTCTCCGGCAAGCAGCAGCTTCCGTACGTCTGCCAGACAGCCTCGTTCGGTCTGGCCTCCTCGAGCCCGCCCGATTGCTTTGCGCCGACCGTGGTCTCGTACGTGTACAAGAACACCTCCGGCGCCTTCGTGCCGCTGGCCGATCCCGCGAGCCATCCGGCCAACCTGGCGACGGTAACGGTGAACGGGCGCAGCGTGCCCTACATCGTGCGGGTCGAGACTGGGGTGATCGACCGGGCCGTCTACCAGATCGCCGCGCTTTACGACGGGCAGGCGCCGGCGCCGCTGCAACCCGACACGAGCTGGAACGGCAAGCTCATCTACACCTTCGGAGGCGGCTGCAATTCGGGCTACCACCAGGGCACCACTACAGGCGGGGTGCTGGACGATCAATTCCTGTCGCTCGGCTACGCCGTCGCTTCATCCACCCTCAACGTGCTCGACAACAACTGCTCGACGATCATCTCGGCTGAGGCCGCGATGATGGTGAAGGAGCACTTCATCGACACTTACGGGCCGGTGCAGTTCACCATCGGCTGGGGCGGCTCCGGCGGCGCCATCCAGCAGTACGACATCGCCGACGCGTACCCCGGCATTCTGGACGGCATCATCCCGAGCATCTCGTTCCCCGACCCGCTGGCGACGGCCGGGCCGGTCACCGACTGCAAGCTATTCGACTCATTCTTCAGCGGGCCGAACGGCTCGTCATTCACGACCGCGCAGAAGACGGCCGTTTCGGGCTACAACGACTACACGACGTGTCGATCGTGGGATCTTACGTTCGCGAACCGGTCCACAGCTACGGGCAGCTGCGACCGGACGATCATCCCGCCCGCCGAGCAGTGGAGCCCGGCGAACCCGAACGGGATCATCTGCAACTCCGATGAGCAGATCGTGAATCAGCTGGGAGTAGATCCAGCTACCGGCTTCCCGAACAGCCCGCTGGACAACGTCGGCGTGCAGTACGGGCTTGCCGCTCTCGACTCGGGGGCCATCACACCCGCTCAGTTCGCGACGCTCAATGCCGACATCGGCGGAATGAACTTCGCCGGCGCTGAGGTCCCGCAGCGTACCGAGGCGAGCCTGACAGGGCTGCGCGCGGCCTACGCCGACGACCTGGTCAACAGCGCGTCCCTGGGGCTGCGCACGACGCCGGTCATCGACCAGCGCCTCGACCTCGATTTCGTGGGCCTCGGGAATGACATTCATACCACCGACTGGTCCTTCGTCATGCGCGCGCGGATGCTGGCCGCGAACGGGACCGACGGCAATCAGGTCATCATCGAGAACATGCCGACAGCGGCGGAGATCAACGCTGCCAACAACTACGAGCTGGCCAAGATGGATGCCTGGCTGACGAACATCGAGAACGATCACTCGCACCGCAGCGCGCAGCAGAAGGTCCTTGACGACAAGCCGGCCGAACTGACCGACGGCTGCTTCCTGTCGGCCACCACCGAGCCGGCCTCCCAGATCCTCACCGACCCTGGCACCGGGCCGTGCGGTGCCACTTACCCAGTCGCGTCGAACCCGCGCCTCGTGGCGGGCGAGTCCCTGGCGATGAACGCCCTGAAGTGCAGCCTGAAGCCGCTGAACTTCCGCGACTACCCGGTCACCTTCACGGCGGCCGAGCAGGCGGAGCTCCGCCAGGCGTTCCCGGCTGGCGTCTGCGACTATCACCGGCCAGGCGTTGGCGTTCGGGCGCCGATCGCCAGCTGGCTCAGCTACGGCGACAACCCGGATGCCGTGATCGGGCCGTTCCCGCTGCCACAGCCGCCGGCCGGCTGATGCCGGCAGCCCAGGTTATGACTGCAGCGGTAGCACCTGCGTCTGGAGCGTTCGCCGGTCCGCCACCAGGACATGGCGGTTCTCCAGCGGAGTCCAGCCGGGCTGTGGCCAGTTTGAGCTCGCGACAACCACGGCGCTGTCCGTCGCGCGGTAGGCCAGGTCGAAGTAGGCCGCGATCTCCGGCTGGTCGTAACCGATCGCCCGCAGCTTGACTTCCGGTACGCGATCCCGGTGGTGCCAGCTGATCGCGTAGAGCTTGTCCGGCGACAGCAGGATCGCGTTCAGGCTGTTCGGCTCGAATCTGGTGCCGATGTCGGCGGCCGCGTCGGCGATCGCGGCCACCATGTCTCCGCCACGGCTGGCAAGCCGCGACATGATGAGCAAGAAGTACCGCTCGCTGTCGGTCGTGCCAGCCAGCTGGCGCTCCCACTGCTCCGGCAGCATCTCGGGCAGCCGGTCCTGCGGATGGATGGCGCCGTTGTGCGCGAACACGTACTCGCCGTACCGGAACGGGTGGTTGTTCCGCTCGTTCACGCCAAGACCGGGGGTTGCCCAGCGCAGGTGCACGAGGCCCAGGTCGGACAGCGGTTCGCGGGCTAGTTTGTCGTACTCTGGCGCGCTGTCGGCGCGGATCGGCGACTTGCGGACGATCGGCTCGGCGCCCTCATACCAGGCCATCCCCCAACCGTCACCGTGCAGCGCGCACAATCCGGTGAAGTCGCGGAGGCCATCGGCTCCGATCAGGTCCTCCAGCGACGCCTCGTCACCCGAGCAATAACCCAGCAGCCGGCACATGCAACCCCGTTCCCCTAAAGATATTTTCCCATGCCGCCAGCGACGTCGATGGACGCGCCGGCGATGTAGCTAGCCCGGTCACTGGCCAGGAACGTCACAAGCCCGGCGACCTCGTCAGGCCGGCCGAACCGGCCGAGCGGGACCTCGGCCGCCGCCAGCTGCCCGAAGAATTGCTCGGCTGGCACGTCGGGTGCCCGGCGGCGGTGGATGTTCTGCCACTGCGGGGTCTCGACCAGACCGATGTTGACGCTGTTGACGAGGATTCCCTCCCGGCCCAGCTCGATGGACAGCGCCTTCGACAGGCTGAGGCAGGACGCCCTGTTCACCGCCGAGGCGAGGAAGGCGGGATCGGGGTAGCGGGCGTACACGGCGTTGATGTTGATTACCCGTGCAGATTTGCTCTGCCGCAGCTGCGGCAGCGCCGCCCTGGTGCACCGGATCTGGGAGAACAGCTTGACCTCGATGTCAGCATGCCAGTCGTCGTCGGTCAGCGTGCCGAACTGGCCGGGCCTGGCGCCGCCAGCATTGTTGACGAGGATGTCCAGCCCGCCGAGGACGGCGGTCGCGCTGTCGATGAAGCTGACGACCTGGTCCGGATCTGTCACGTCGCACGGCAGGGCGTGCACGGTTCCGGCCCCGTCGGAGCCAGCACTGTCGGCTGCGTTCTTCGTCAGTTCCGCCGCCGTCGCCTCTAGCTCAGCGATATTCCGGGAGCAGATCACGACGGACGCGCCCTCGGCCATCAAATCGGCGGTGATGGCCTTGCCCAGGCCCTTCGATCCGCCGGTGATGATCGCCTTGCGACCGCCCAGCCCGAGGTCCATCTAGGCTTCGCTCGCCGGGGTTTGGCCGGCCTCCTCGGCCTCCTCGGCTTGCGCGGCGGCGAGCTTGAGCAGGCTCTGCCGAGGCGGGCAGAACACGTCGATCTCCACGCAGTGGCTGTCAGTGGTCCACGCTCCATGCGGGACCCAGGCTGGCACGACCGCGACATCGCCCTTTCGCATGACGCGCACGTCGCCGTCGAGGTCGAAGGTGAACTCGCCGTCGATCACGATGACGATCTGCTCTTCCTCGTGCACGTGCCGCGGCGCTTCCGCGCCCGGCTCGAAGCTGACGAAGTTCGTCATCGCCCGCTGCCCGAGCACCGGCCGGAACCCGAGCCCGGGCAGGAACTCGACCGGAGTGATCGCGTCCACGTTGACATACCGGCCAGGACCGGCGGGCTCGCCGTGCGCCTCCGTAGTGAAGTGGCTCGCGGCATCGCCTAGCGACCCGGCGTCGCCATCGCCCCCGAGCCCCTGCGGCTGCTGCACAACGTCGCTCATCGTTCCTCCAAGGCAGTTCTGAGCACCTCGCCGATCCGCTGGATGCCCTCGTCAATCAGTTCGTCCGCGACCCGGCTGTACGCAAGACGGATCTGCGCCGCACCGTCCTCGCCGGGGTAAAAAGGCCGACCGGGAACGTAGGCGACTTTCCGCGCTCGCGCTGCAGCGGACAGCGCCACAGTATCGACACCGTCGGGTGCAGTGACCCAGATGTAGAAGCCGCCCCCGGGCGTGGTCCAGGTTGTGCCCTCCGGCATGTGCACGGTCAGCGCGTCCGCCATCCGCGCGGCACGGCGCGCATACAGCGCACGGGAGGCGATGATCTGGCTCTCCATGTGCCCGCCGCGGCCGTATTCTTCCAGCATCCGCTGCCCGAGAGCGCCTGAGCACTGGTCGGAGTTCTGCTTGGCCACCACCAGCCGGCTGATAATCTCGGCCGGCCCGGCAGCCCAGCCCATCCGGAAACCGGGGCAGAAGATCTTGGAGAACGTCCCGGCCTGAAGCACCACATCGGGCGCCATCGACCACAGACTGTCCGGCGGCGCGTCCTCAAAGTGGAGATCCCGGTACGCGACGTCCTCGACGATCAGGAACCCGTACCGCCGGGCCAGCTCGACCAGCTCAGCCCGACGGGGCGCGCTCATCGTCAGCCCGGTCGGGTTCTGGAAGTCCGGGATTGTGTACAAGATCTTCGGACGCAGGCCTGCGACCAGCTGATCGGCGAGCACATCGGTGCGCAACCCGTCGACGTCGACCGGCACGCCCCGCACGTCAGCCTCGTAGCCGCGGAACGCCATGATCGCGCCCAGGTAGGTCGGCGCCTCCACGACCACCGCATCGCCTGTATCCAGGTAGCTCTTGGCGACCAGCTCCATGCAGTCGATGCCACCGCTGGTGACCATCAGCTCCCCCGGGCCCGGCCTGCGGCCCTGGAGCGAACCGAGGCGGCCGGCTACGTAGTCACGCACGCCGGCGATGCCCTCGGTGGCCGAGTACTGCAGTGCGACGCCCGGGTCCTCGGTGATCAGGCGGGCCGCTATCTCCGCGAGCACTCCGGTCGGGAACGTGGCCGGATCGGGGAATCCACCAGAGAACGTGATCACGTCGGAGGACCCGGCGAGCGCGAGAATGGCGGTGATTTCGCCGCCCCCCAGTGACTTGGTGCGCCTGGCGAGACCGGCGTCCCAGTCACGCGCTTTGTCGCTGACGGCAGGGCCAGAAAGGCCGGCATGGCTCTGGTCGATTGCTGCGCTCATTGGCCTTTCCGTCTCTTGACACCCGATCTTACAAATGTAAGAATTTCTCGCTGCCTGCTTTACAGAAGCAACGACGATGTTGCCCAGCATAACCCAGGTTACTAAGCCTTACGAACAATCGGCTGGCACATGGCAACGGTCTCAGCGCCCCTCGCAAGGCTCGCCGAGGTCGCCTCTTCGGCTCCGCCGAAGGTAGAGGTGGACGACCTCGACCTAGCCCTGCTCCACGCCCTGGCAACGGACGCCCGCCAGTCGCAGCGGGCCCTGGCCAGGCAGGTCGAGATGTCGCCTCCCGCGGTTGCGGACCGGATTGCCCGGCTAGAGCGTCTCGGCGCTATCAGGGGCTACCGGGTCGACATCGACTGGGCAGCGCTTGGCTATCCGGTCGTCGTCTACATCGCGGTCACGGCCGGCCCCGGCACGGACCTGAGCGAAATCATCAAGGCGATCCGCGCGCTACCCGAGGCGCAGGATATGAGCGTCGTGACCGGCGGCCTGGACTTGCTGGTCCGGCTGCGAGTCCGGGATCACGCGCACCTGCGCGAGCTGCTGCTCGCCGAGATCTTCCAGATCAACGGCGTGCAGCGGACCGAGACGTTCCTGTCCCTCGCTGACGTCGAGCCCGACAACTTCACCGCCGCGATCCTGGAGCAGATGAGCCAGCGTCGCGGTGACGCCAAGAAGACCTGATCCGGTACCGGCGCGGGCAGGCGTGCCTCCCGGCGTCTGGCTGACGGACAGACAACTGCATCGGAGGACAGCCACGTGACAAGCAGCAGCCCGGCCGCAAGCCGATCTGACGCGCACGGCGTTGGCCAGCCAGGATTCGTCGAGCGCAACGGCCTGTACACACCCGAGCAGGCCGCCACGGCGCAGGAAGTCGCCAGCAAGATCCGCGAGCTTGACCTCCGCACCGTCCGGCTGGTGGTCGTGGATCAGCACGGTATGCCGCGTGCCAAGTCGCTGTCGCCCGAGGTCGCAATCGCCGCGATGTCCAACGGCCTGGACTTCTCCGGTGCGATCTACAGCCTTGACACCGGCAACCAGGTGTTCGTCCCGGCCTTCGCCGCTGACGGCGGGTTCGGTATCGCTGAATTCACCGGCTTCCCCGACATCGTGCTGGTGCCCGATGCGGCCACCTTCCGCGTCCTGCCCTGGGCTGACCGGACCGGCTGGATGCTGTGCGACACGTACTTCTCCAATGGCCAGCCGATGCCGCTGGACGGCCGCGGGCTGATGCGGCGCCTGCTGGCTGAGCTCGGCGACGCCGGATTCGATTACCTGGCCGGGATCGAGATCGAGTACTACATCGTCAAGCTCGACTCCGAGCACATCGCACCGCAGGACGCCGGGTACACCCCGCCCGTGCCGCCGGTCAGCGTCTTCGAGCGCGGCTATCAGTACCTGTCGGAGGTCCGGCTGGACAGCGTAGCGAGCACGCTGGAGGCGATCCGCGATGGCCTCGCCGCCGTGGGGTTGCCGCCCCGCTCGATGGAGGACGAGTGGGGCCCCGGCCAGATGGAGTTCAGCTTCAGTCCGATCGGCGGGCTCGCGGCGGCCGATGCCGTGGTGCTGTTCCGGTCCGCGGTGAAGCAGATGTGCCAGCGCCGCGGCCTGTTGGCGTCCTTCATGTGCGCTCCCGGGCTGCCGAACTTCTTCCCGTCGGGCTGGCACCTGCACGAGTCGCTGATCTCGCGGGAGGACGGGCGGAACGCGTTCGCCTGCGACGACGACTACATGTCGGCGACCGGGCGGCAGTTCGTTGCCGGCCTGCTGGACCACGCGTTGCCGATGAGCGTGTTCGCCACACCCACAGTCAACGGCTACAAGCGGTTCAGGCCGTATTCCTTCGCACCCGACCGGGTGTGCTGGGCGCTGGAGAACCGAGGGGCGCTGGTCCGCGTTCAGGGTGCGCCCGGTGACGCCAACAGCCATGTCGAGATGCGGATGGGTGAGCCGGCCGCCAACCCGTACTTGTACATGGCGGCGAATATCGCCGCCGGGCTCGACGGCATCCGCCGCGCCCTCGACCCGCCGCCGCCGGTCGAGGCTGATCCGTACGTCACCAGCAACACCCCGCTCCCGGCTTCCCTCGCTGACGCAACCGGCGTGCTCGAGCAGGACGAGTTCTTCCGCAAGGCGTTCGGCGACACCCTCGTCGACTACCTGCTGCAGATGAAGCGGTCGGAGGTAGCCCGCTACGACGCAGCCGTGGCTGAGAACCCGCCGCCGGACGGCCAGAACGTCAGCGACTGGGAAATGCGCGAGTACTTCGAGTTCTACTAACCCCGTGGAGGACCACGATGACCCTGCAGCACATCGTGCTGTTCAGCTTCCCGCGCGACCTGTCCGCGGAGGAGGCAGCGCAGATGCGGGACATGGTGGCGTCCTGGCCGAGCGAAATCGGCCTGATGACCAAGTGCCGCCTCGGCGCCGACCTGACCGGTGCCCGCAACCATGGCTACGCCTATCTGCTGTACACCGAATTTCCGGACGTGACGACCATGAACGCCTACCGGGCCCATCCCACGCACGTGAAGTTCATGGACTGGCTTGCGGAGCATGACTGCACCCCGCTGGCCTTCGACTACGAGCTAGATCAGCAGACCGTGCTCATGCCCGAGCATTGGCCGGAGTAAGAGAGGACCGGAGCCATGGCCAACACCAGCACTAATCTGGACGGCGCCAAGATTGGCGAGCTCGCGCACGGATCCCTGCGGCTGTGGGATGCGATCGCGATCTCCGTTTCGGTAATTGCCCCGGGCATGGCGCTGCTGCTGAACGTCAGCGGCGTGTCGTTCGTCGCCGGCGGCTCCACCCCGCTGGCGTTCCTGCTCGGCGGCGTTGCCTGCCTGGCGCTCGCGTTCGTGGTCATCGGGTTCACCCGCCGGATGGCCACGGCCGGATACGCCTATACCTATGCCAGCCGCAGCCTGGGCAAGGAAGCCGGCTTCATGGCCGGCTGGCTTTATTTCTTCGGGTTCATCTGCTTCGTGCCCATGACGATGTCCGGCGTCGGCTATCTGGCCGCCGACCTGCTGGGCGTGAGTCCCAAGCTGTGGATCCTGTTCTTCGTGATCGGGATGGCCCTGTACCTGGTGCTGTCGGTCATCCGGATCAATGTCACGACGCGGGTGCAGCTCGTGATCGGGATCGTCACTGTAGCGGTCATCGTGGTCATCGACCTGGTCACTACCGCGAAGGGCGGCAGCCATGGTCAGGCTCTGGGTGCATTCAGCTTCAACCACACCAACTCCGGCGGGTTCAACGGCGTTTTCTACGGCATCATCTTCGGCGTCACCTCATATATCGGCTTCGAGACCGCGGCCGACTTCGGCGAGGAGACCGCGCGGCCCCGCCGTAACGTTCCGATAGCGGTGATCGCCGCGACCTTGTTCGCCATCGTCCTGTACCTGTGGACGACGTACTCGATCACGATCGGCTACGGCGTGAACAACGGCGCCAAGATGGGCGCTGATCCAGTCGCCCTCAAGACGACCGCGACCACGTTCGTCGGTTCCTGGCTCGGCACCCTGGCCGAGATAGGCGGAATGTGCGCGGCGTTCGTCGTCTGCGTCGCCTGCGCAACCGCCGCTTCTCGCACGCTGTTCGCGATGGGCCGGGAAGGAGTTCTGCCCGCCGTTTTCGCCCGTACGCACCCGCGTTACAAGACGCCGGTCAACGCGGCGCTCGCCGTCACCGTGCTTGCGATCGTGATGGCGCTGGTGATGGGCTACCCGCTGTCCGACAGCACCTTCGGCCATCCGCTGTCCAACTACTACTTCTGGGCTACAACAGGCACGCTGCTGGTCATCGTGGTGTACATCATGATCTGCCTGGGCGGCATCGTGTACTTCTGGAACACACGCGCCAGCCGGAACTGGAACCCGCTCGTCCACGTCGGTATCCCGGTCGTCGGCGCGATCGTGTTTGGCGCGGCGCTGTACGGGTCGATCCACCCTGCCCCGCCCGGCATCCTCAAGTGGACGCCGTACGTGGCCCTCGTTTGGCTAGTGCTCGGCATCGGCGTCTTGCTGTGGCTGCGCTCGAGTCGGCCTGACCAGGTAGCCCAGATCGGCTCGATCCTCGGCGAGGAGGGCGGTGCCGAGGCAACCGTGCTCGATACCGCCTGACTCGCGTGCGGGCGGGGTGAAAGCACGCCCGATCCTGGTTGGATGGCGTGCATGGAAGACGAGTGGGTGTCGCTGACCCAGCAGGCGGCCCACTACATGATGGCTGCGCTTCGCGTATCTGGTGCCGACGTGCTGGCGGCGCATCCACCAGCGGATTCGGACGAGCCTCAGGACCTCGGTACCAATCTTTTCCGCCTGATCTTCGCAGACCGGAAAGGGCAGGACGACCTTGATGAGCAACTGCCTGCCCTGGCTCGTGATCCCGATGGTCAGGCCGCCCAGGATGCGCTCGAAGGTCTGATCAGCCACGCACTGGACAATGACTCGGAGGTGGCGTCTGCGGCGCTCGGGACACTGGCCGCTTTTTACCGTCGCCGAGCCGAGGCGGGCAGTGTCCACGCGTTGGCTGACCTGGGCCACCTGCTGCACCGTGAAGGCGACCGCGACGGGGCGAAGGCCGCGTACCAGCAAGCTACCGACGCAGGCTGGCATGAAGCTTTCATCGACATGGCTCACCTACTCCGGTTCACCGATAACGACGCCGCCCGCGCGTGCCTGGACCAGGCCATCAGCGTCGGCGACCCGGACCTGACCGCCCATGCGCTCGTCACGCTGAGTACGGTCCTGTGGGGCAGCCCTCCGGATGGCAACGACCCGGCTACTGCCGAGTCGGCGCTGCTGCGGGCCATCCAGACCGGCCACCCGGACTGGGCGCCCGCCGCGATGTCACTCCTGGGCGACCTGCGCGCTCAGTGCGGCGATGCCGTGGGCGCGCGGGCGGCCCACCAGCAGGCCATCGACACCAGCCACGCTGAGTGGGCCGACCGGTCCCGGCATGAGCTTGCCTACATGCTGAGGGAAGAAGGCGATCTGGCGGGCGCGCGAGAGCAGTACCGGGTCCTGGTCGAGAACGGCAACGAACACTGGGCCCCGGAGGCACTAGACGGCCTGGCAATCCTGCTGCGGGACGACGGCGACGTAGACGGCCTCCGGGCACTGCACCGCATTGCCGTCGAGACCAGCAATTGGTCGGCTCCCGAGGTCCTGGTGACGCTCGG
Source organism: Streptosporangiaceae bacterium (assembly GCA_036488155.1). GTDB lineage: Bacteria > Actinomycetota > Actinomycetes > Streptosporangiales > Streptosporangiaceae > JAJYUU01. The sequence continues at coordinate 26,652 of DASXIA010000242.1, forward strand.
ATTTTTGCTGGAAGAGCGCGGCGACGCCGAGGGCGCGCGAGTGGCCTTCCAGCAGGCCATCGACGACGGCCTCCACGGGGCCGACTGGCTCATCGAGAAGCTTCACCCGTCGCCCAAGCCCGCCGCGGCCGAACTGGACGCACTGCCTTCGCAGTTCGATCCCCGCAACGTGGTGCGCACCGGCATCGAGGTACTTAACCACGGCCTGCCTGAACTCCCAGAGCAGCTGAGTTACCTGATGGCGGTTCCGGTCGCTTACTGGACTACGCAGCACCGCGCCGTCGTGCTGTTCCTCCGGTTTAGTTCCGAAGGCCGTCGGCATCTGTCGGCGGTCTTGCACGCCAGCTACACGCGCACCGATACCGGATGGTCTGCCGATCCCTACTTCATCGGCGGCGGCTACAGCCACGACCCCATCGCCAACCCCGGCAGCCTGCGGGACCTGGGCGGCAGCGCTA
>DASXIA010000267.1:0-14056 GCA_036488155.1 Streptosporangiaceae bacterium
GCTACCTCGCGCATCGAAAACTACCTCGGCTTCCCCGAGGGGATATCCGGCACCGAGCTGACAGCACGCGCCACGATCCAGGCGCAGAAGTTCGGCGCGCTGCTCGCGAGCCCCTGCCGCGTCGAACGGCTGACTGCCAGAGGCAAGCAGTTCAGCGTCCTGCTCACCGACGGCACCGCACTGGCAACCCGAACCGTCGTCGCCGCGACTGGGGCCCTGTATCGCCGCCTGCCGCTGGCGCACTGGCAACGCCTGGAGGGAGCCGGAATCTATTACGCTGCCACCGACTTGGAGGCGGGCCTGTGTGCCGGGAACCCGGTCATCGTCCTTGGCGGCGGCAACTCGGCCGGCCAGGCGGCGCTCTATCTGGCCCGGCAATGCCCCCATGTCACCATCGTCATCCGGGGCGAGTCTTTCGCGGCGTCGATGTCGCAGTACCTGATTGACCGGGTGGCCGCCAACCCGCGCATTGACGTAGCCACGTCCACGATCATCCAGGCAGTTGACGGCGGCGAGCACCTGGAATCAGTGACCCTCGGGAACACTGCCACGGGTATCACCACCCGGCTAGCTGCCGCGGGACTTTTCTGCTTCATCGGTGCGCTGCCCGCGAGCGGCTGGCTGCCTGACGATGTCGCGCTCGACGACGACGGATTCGTGCTGACCGACATCGCCGTCCCGAGAGGCACCCGGCGGCCGCGCTTGCCATACGAGACGTCTCTGGACGGACTCTTCGCTGCGGGCGACGTCCGGGAAGGGTCGATGAAGCGCGTCGCCTCAGCCGTGGGCGAGGGCTCCTCGGTCGTCCGTTCTATCCACCGATACTTCAGCTTCTGCCCCGAACCAGAGGCGATCCGGCAGCCTCAGCTAGCTCCGGCGAGGTACACGCCGTGACCCGAATGTCATGAGGAATCAGGAAGCTTGCAGGTTGCCGTTAGGCACTACCAGCGGAGAAAGGCCCGTCCGCTTTTCGAGGACGCCAGAACTCGCCCAGCGCTCATGCGGAGCGGTGTTCGCGGGCGTAGGAGTCGAGTCGCTTGAGTTCGTCGGCGTAGATGGCGCTCAGCACTCTGGGCGCGAAAATGCGCTCGAACAGGCCGCCGATGCCTCGTGCGCCATCCCAGGCGGTGGAGATCCGGACGAGCGACGCGCCGTCCTGCGGCGAGACCATGAACGTGGTAACCGCAGTTGAGTTCAGGTCGGACTCGGCGAGAACCCGGCCCGGTTCGGGCTCGGTGATTTTCATCCGGTACTCGCGGGTGCGTCCTCCGGCCGTCATCTTGAACCGCGTAACGGTGTCGGCCCCGACACCTCCGGACTCGACCTGGAAGTCCGAGAACGCCGGAGGCAGGAAACGCGGATGATGGTCGCGCATGTCTGCGATATAGCGGTAGACCGTATCCGCAGGGGCATCGACCATGGCCTCAGCTCCAGCCACATTTCTTGCCATGCAGGCCTGTCTATCACGCCAGGCGAGACGCACTCACAGGCCGCCCGGACTTGCCGGACCCGGCTGAGCCCGGCGCTGCGGCGGCTCCCGTTTCGGCGGGATGGACAAGGGTTGCCATTGTGGTGATCAGTTGCCTGAATCGCCGGACTGCCGCGGGTTTGCCGGTGATGTCGACACCCTGGTCTGGCCCGGTGAAGATCAGGGTGGCCACGCCTTGAGTCGTCGCGGTGATCGTGACGTCGGCTGGTCCGGCCGGCGCTCCCGTGCCGAGCGACCAGTGGTCGCCGTCGCTTTGGGCTAGGTAGTCAGCGCCGTCGACACGGAAGTGCCAGCAGGCTGGCCGGTGGTCGTCGGCGGCCAGGTCGATGGCCTGGATGGCGGAGCGGAGCAGGTGCTCGGCGTGCAACGGCTCGCCGGCCTGGGGCCAACGCCAGGCGTGCAGCAGCCCCCACCAGCTGAGCCCGTCGATGACGGGCGCGAGATCAGCCCCTGCCGGTGTCAGCCGGTACCAGACCTCCCGCCTGCCCGGCTCACGGTCGGCGGTGACGATTCCGTCGTCCTGGAGTTCGCGCAGGCGCTGGCTGAGCGTCTTAGGGGTGATCCCGCTCAGGCGGTCCATCAGGTCGGTGAACCTCTTGGCGCCGGTGAGAAGGTCGCGGATCACCAGCAGGCTCCACCGGTCGCCGACGCGTTCCAGTGCGCGCGCTACCAGGCAGAAGTGGTCGTAGGTACGAACGTTCCGGGTCACGTTCCCCACAATACTAGTTGACAGATACTAGCTACAAACTCCTATCTTAGAGATACTTAACTTACTCACTTCGTGGAGGACGCCATGTACGACCCGCCTGGCTATCTGTGGGCGATCACCATCGCCGTGATCACCGCGATCCCGGCCGCGACGTGCATCGTGCTGTACGGCGGCGCGATGCACGTCGGCCTGGGCCGGCGGCGTGCGGCGGTGCTCGCCGGCGGCGCAGCCGCCGTGCTCGGCGGCTGGTTCACCGCCAGCGCGGTGATCGCGGGTCACGGCTGGTACCACGCGCGGTTCGGCCACGGCGTGCCGTGGCTGCCGGTCGCGGTGGCCGGCTTCCTCGGCACGCTGCTGGCACTGCGCCGGATCCCGGTGGTGGCGCGCGCCCTGACGGCGCCGGGCATGCTGAACCGGCTCGAACTGCCGCACACCTTCCGGGTGGCCGAGGGAGCGGCCTTCCTGGCCACCATGTTCCTCGGTCATCTGCCCGCGCTGTTCGCCCTGCCCGCTGGCCTGGGCGACATCACTGCCGGCATAGCCGCGCCGCTGGTCGCGCTCAGGTTCGCGCAGGGCACGGGCCGCGCCGCCCTGTGGTTCAACGCCTTCGGCATCACCGATCTGATCGTCGCCCTGACTCTCGGTGCCCTCACCGGATTCCAGCTCCTCAACGTCACGCCGTCCGGTGCGCCGCTCAGCGAACTCCCGCTCGCGCTGATCCCGACAGCCGCCGTGCCGCTGCTCCTCGCCCTGCACATCACGTCCGTAGTCGCGCTGCGCAAGACCCCCCGAACACCGCTGCCAGCCACCACCCCGCTCACCGCCGCCGCAAGATAGAGGAGCACAGAATGACTCGCGCACCTTCGAAACCGCTCGTCCTCGTCGCCTTGCTTATGGCGTCGTTCGTGATCAATCTCGACACCACCCTGGTCAACGTGGCGCTGCCGACTCTGACCCGCGAACTGGGCGCGACGACCGCGCAGTTGCAGTGGGTGGTGGACGCCTACAACTTGGTCTTCGCCGCGCTGCTGCTGACCTCCGGGAGCCTGTCCGACCGGTTCGGCCGCAAAGGCATGCTGATGGCTGGGCTGCTGGTGTTCGGCCTCGCCAGCTTCGCCGGCGGATATGCCACGTCCCCGGCCGGGCTGATCGCCGCGCGGGCCGTCATGGGCCTCGGGGCGACGATGACGTTCCCTGCCACCCTGTCGCTGCTAACCGGGGTGTTTACCAGCCGCAAGGAGCGGGCGCTGTCCATCGGCCTGTGGGGCGCCACGGGCGGGATGGCGATCGCCCTCGGGCCGATCGTGGGCGGCTTCCTGCTCGAGCACTACAGCTGGTCGAGCATCTTCTACACTCTCGGTCCGGTGTCGCTGGCCGTCATCGCCCTGGTCGCGCGGTTCGTCCCCGGCTCGAAGGACCCCGTGCCGCACGGCCTGGACTTCCTGGGCCTGGTCCTGTCCGGCGGCTTCATGGGACTGCTGGTCTACACCATCATCGAGGCTCCGGGCCGGGGCTGGACGTCGGCGGCGTCGCTGCTCGGGTTCGCCGGCGCCGCTGTCCTGCTGATCGCATTCATTGTCGGCGAGCACCGCACTGATCAGCCGATGCTCGACGTGCGGCTGTTCGCGAACATGCGCTTCAGTGCCGCCAGCGCCTCGGTCACCGTCGCGTTCTTCGCCCTGTTCGGGTTCATCTTCATGATGACCCAGTACTTCCAGTTCGTCCGGGCCTACAGCCCGCTGTCCACCGGCGTGGGCTTGCTTCCCGTCGCGATCTCCGTCGCGGTCGGATCGACCGTCGGCACCCGGCTTGCGGTCGGTCTCGGCACCAAGATCATCGTCACCGCCGGGCTGGCCCTGCAGGCAGGCTTCTACTTCTGGGTCGCCAGCGACATCACGCCCGCACTCAGCTACGGGGTCATAGCCGTGCAGATGGTTGTCTATGGCCTGGGCATGGGGCTGACGTCGGCGCCCGCGACCGAGTCGATCATGGGGGCTGTATCGGCCCGCCAGGCCGGCGTCGGCTCCGCCGTGAACGACTCGACCCGCCTGCTCGGCGGCACTCTCGGCGTGGCCGTCATCGGCAGCGTCTACGCCTCGCTGTACGCCTCCCGGCTTACCACGTCCCTTCCCGCGACGTTGCCGCACACCCTGACGAACCTCGTCCGCCATTCCGTCGGGGCAGCGTTCGGTGTCTCCGGCCAGCTCGCCGCCCATGGCCAGGGCGCCACGGCCGCCGCCGTCCACCAGGCCGCCACCAGCGCCTTCGACCACGGCCTCAGCGTCGGGTGCGTCGTCACCGGAGCCGTCGCCGGCGCCGGCGCGCTGCTCGCCGTGCTCTTCCTGCCCGCCCAGCCGCCGCAGATGCCCGGACCTGACTACCACCTAGCCGAACTGGCGGCGGCCGCAAGCGACGGAAAGGATCTCGTGCGATGACCTACGGAGAAACGACTATCGGCCAGACGATCGGCCGGCTCCTGAGCGAGCATCCAGACCTGGACGCGTCGGCGGACGGTGCGCTGGACAACCTCGACCAGTTCCACATCGGCGGAGCCGAGGCGGTCGGCCTGCTCATCGGCAGCCTTGCGCTCGCCGAGGGCGACCGGGTCCTGGACATCGGCTCGGGATTCGGCGGGCCCGCGCGGCAGATCGCCCGCCGTACGGGCAACCGCGTCACCGGCATCGACATCACCCCGGCCTACGTCGACGCCGCCCGCGACCTGAGCGCCAGGGCCGGATTGCGCGACCTCACCCGCTTCCGGGCGGGCGACATCGCCACATTCGAGCCTGGCCGGTTGTTCCCGGCCGCGATCACGATGCATGTCCAGATGAACGTCCAGGACAAGACCGCCTGGTTCGCGCACATCGCCCGCTGTCTGGCCCCCGGCGCACGCCTGGCCATCTGGGAGGCCTGCCAGCCGCGTCAGGCCGACCTGCCCTGGCCGATGCCGTGGTCACTCGACGGAACCGACAGCTTCGTCGTTACCGCCGGCTCACTGCGGGCATCGATCGAGCAGGCCGGCTTCACCGCCACCGAGTGGACGAATGAAACAGCCTGGGTCCAAGCCTGGATTGCCAAGACATTCGCGAACGGCTTGCCTGCCGGACCGGCGCTGCCGATGCTCCTCGACGACGGCTACACCCGGGTTATCAACTACGCCGCCGCACTCAGCAACGGCTCCCTCGAGGTCTGGCGAGGGTTGTACACCAGGGACGCTGGCTAACTCGCCCGCCGAAGGCCAGGCGGCACCAGTTCGGGAGTGGACCTTCGGGGCGCGCAACATCACGCGGCGGGGCGTCAGGTGCCGTGATTGTCTGCACGGTGATTGGCGAGTGGCACGATGGGCGCCTGCTGGCTGATGCCGATCAGCGGCGGAGTACCGAGGCGCCGGATCGTTCGACAATCTCCTGCAGCGCGGCGACGTGCAGCTCGAATGCGGCCCGGCCGGCTTTGCTCAGCCGGGCCGAGGTGCGCGGCCGCTTTCCGACAAATGCCTTCCGGATATCCAGGTAGCCAGCTTCTTCCAGCGTGGCTAGCTGCTTGGACAGCGCCGAGTCCGACAGGCCGAGCTCGTCTCGGATGAACTTGAAGTCCGCCCACTCCGCCGCCGCTAGCAGTGAGACGATCGCCAGCCGGGTCGGCGCGTGAATCAGCTCGTCGAATCTGGCCGGGCTCACCGAGCCGCCCCGGATCGGTTGCCGAGCATGACCTTGCGCAGCCCGCGCATTAGCAGCGGGCCGCCAATGACCAGCGCTGCGCCGCCGGCTGCGGTCGCGATTGTGGCGGGCAGGCCCGCACCCGCTGCCCGCAGCGCGAACCCGATTCCGAGCGTTAGCCCCACCACGAGCCACACGAAGGCGACGATCGCCAGAGCGCCACGCCCGCCGAGCAGCGCACTGCTGCGTACCTGGGCGTGGCGGTAGGCGCCGAAGATCATTCCTGCGGTCAGCGCCGCGATGACGACGGCGGCGGTCGGGATGACCACCGCCAGCACCAGCGGATCGCGGGTGTCCGCGGCCGCCCCGATAGCCACCATGCCGGCCGCTACGACCCACCAGTACCAGGCGGGCACCAGGACGGCCTCGATAAGACGTCCCTGTTGGTCGCGGATCTCGGCCAGCGCGCTCGCGGCCTCGTCCGGATGCAGTGGTGCGCTCATGACCGGGCTCCTGCGGGTGGAAAGCATTTTCCTATCTGGAAACTATCAGCAACTTTCCTAGCAGGCAAGTACTTTCCACATCGGCATGTTGTGGACGCCGAACTCGCGTGCGGTCTCGGTCATCGGGCCGAGGCGCCGGCGTAGTCGTCCTTCCGCGCCGCCCGCCTGGTCGGGAACACCAGCGGCTCCAGGTTCCTGGCCGGCCGACAGAGGGTGGCCGCCGACTGCTTACGACCTGCCAGTGATGAGGTCCTTCGCGATCACGGGTGAGAACTCGCCCGCTTGGGTCCCCGCGCCGACGCCGCAGTCGCCATCGGATTCACCGGGTGGCTTGATCCACAGGGCCATGTCGCCGCGTTTATCGAGCACCCGCGGGGGCGAACCGAGCTTTCGGCCGGCAACGTTGCACCATAGTCCGGCATCGCTCATGCTGTTGCCGCCACAGCCGCGACGCGGAATAGCGTAGGCGACGAGGACTGGCACCCTGTGCTGTCTGGACGCGGCGGTAACGTAGCGCGACACAGCAGCGGTGATGTCAGTGGTCCATGGCCCGTACCACTGTGCTGTCGGCTGGTCGGCGATGCGTTGTCCGATCTACTGGGCCCAGGGTTCGCCGGGATGGGCCCGGACCCAGTCAGCCGCCTGCGTTTCCGGGTTAATGAAGAGCCGGCTCGCCGCCGCGCCCTCTCTGGCGCCGGGCAGCGCCCGGGAGATCGAGCCTGCGGCCGGGTGACCCAGTCCAGCAGCGCGACCCTTCCCGTTGCGGCTTGTATCGACGACGAACCGCTTGGCCATTCCCAGATCTCGATCCAACTTGGCCGCGTAGCCGATCTCCCGACCGGTTGGATCGTAGTTGGACACATTCAGCGCGAACCCATAGGCCTGAGCGACATCGGCAGCTCGCAGGCGGCTCGCCATCTGGCCAGCCGGCACCCAGTTCGAGTGGCCAGCATCCAGGTACACCCGGTCGCTCTTCGACTGGAGAGTCTTGACGGCATACGAGAGCATCTGCAGCCGGGCCTGCCGCTCGGCGTTGCCCCTGCAGCTGTTCAGCTCAGCCAGCGCGTCCGGCTCAAGGATCACCACAGCGGGCCGGCCACCGAGCCCGGTCGCGAACCCGTGGACCCACTTCTCGTACGCCTGCTCCTCTCTTTCCAGCCCGCTGTTCGCGGCGCCGAAGAGCAGGTAACCCAGCCCGGCAAGCACGAGCAGGACACCCACCGAGATCGCGGCGACCATTCGCCGGCTTGCGCCCAGAATCCAAGCCACGGTTGGGGAGTATTCCCAGGTTCACGCAACACGGTTACCACGGGTCTGATAATCCTTCGGGACCACAAACCACCTCGGGATTTGCGGCCCGACGCAAGCGTTCGGCACGGCGACCCCGGACTCCTCCGCGCCGCATTCTCGCCCGTCAGGTCGCTGATCTCAGCCATGGAGATCTATTCAATGATACGTCCGGATTAGCGCCGAACTCGGCACCAACAATCTTCCGCCATTTACCGCGACAAATTGAATATTGCACAAATCAATTATTAACTGACAGACTCAGACGATGGCGAAACGAGGGATTAAGCTATTCAATAGTCGCAGTAAATCTAAATCCGAATATCAGAATGCGGCGGTTACGTTTAGTGGCGCTGGTAGCACCGCCGGCGCGGAGCGTCGCAACGGGCGGCTGTACCTGACCGGCCTGGCCGCATCGGTGGTCGGCAACAACGCCATGTCCCTGGCGGCGGGCATCTGGGTCAAGTCCCTCACCGGAAGCAGCAGCGAGGCCGCCCTGGTGTCGGTGTGCGTCTACGCCCCGTCCCTGGCAGGGCCAGTGGCCGGAGTCATAGCCGACCGGGTAGCCAGGCGCCGGTTCCTTGTGCGGCTGAACTTCGTCTCCGCGGCGTTGCTCCTGCCTCTCCTCGCCGTCCGCGGGCCAGGCTCGGCCTGGATCATCTTCGCCGCCATGACTTGGTATGGCATCCACTTGACGCTCTCCGGCCCGGCCGAGAGCGCGCTCTTCGCCGTCATGTTGTCCCGGGAGCTGCGGCAGGAACTGAACGGGTGGAGTCTTGGGCTCCAGGAGACCGGCCGGCTCGTGTCACCGCTCTTCGGTGCCGGGTTGTTTGCCCTGGTCGGTGGCGGCGCGGTGAGCGTCTTCGACGCAATCACGTTCGTGATGGCAGCGGTGATGCTCTCCCGGATCCGCCTGCGGGAGGTCAGGCCAGTACCCCAGCCGAGACACTGGCGGGCCGACCTGCTTGCCGGATTCGCTCACATCCGCCGCACACCGGAGCTGCGCCGGCTGCTCACTGCGGCATCGGTGGTCATGAGCTTCTCCGCTGTTCTGGTAGCCGCCCAATACAGCCTCGTACAGGGCGTCGGCGAGCCTCCCAGCTTCCTGGGGGTATTCAGCGCCGGCCTCGGTGCGGGCTCGATCGTCGCCAGCATGGTCACCGGCCGGCTGCTGCGATCGGCCGGCGAAAGGTGGCTGGCCGTCCTCGGAATGGCCAACTTCGCCCTCGGCAACGTGATGCGCGCAACCGGCTGGCTTCCGCTGGCAATAGCTGGCTCAGTCGTGCTTGGGTTCGCGCTGCCCTGGCTGTTCCTCGCCCTGCTCAACCTGACGCAGCGCTGGACGCCGCCAGAACTGCAAGGCCGGGTGTCCGCTGCCGTCACTCTCGCCTTCTTCGGCCCCCAGGCCCCGCTCCAGGCACTCGGCGCGCTGGCCATCCGCTACGCCACGTACCAGCAGCTCTACCTAGCCGGCACGGCCGTGGCAGTGGCTACCGCGATCCTCTTCACCTGGACTGGCCGGCGGCGACTCTCGCACGACACGGGACCATCCTGCTCGGCCGTCGGCTAACCGGACCGGCGGCACATCCATCCAGACATCTCACGCCTGGTGGCGAGTCAGCCCGGTTCGACGATCGCCCGAATGGCTGCCAGGAGCTTGTCGTTCTCGTCCGGGTTACCGACCGTTACTCGCATGCCGCCTGGCATCTGGACGCTCTGGCCGTCGCGCACCCAGTGTCCGGCTGCCATCAGCTTCGCGGGCAGGTCATCATCGGCATGCGGGCAGAAAATGAAATTGGCCTGGGTCGGCAACGGGTCGAAGCCGAGGTTGCAGAACGCCTCAAAAAGCCGCCCCCGCTCCGCCTTGATGCGCTCGGCGCGTTCGGCAAACACGTCGGTGAGCCCGAGTGCGCTCTCAGCCGCCACCAGGCCGACGATGTTGGAACCGCCGAGCCGGAGCCTGGCATGAAGTTCCCCGGCGACGTCCTTCGAGGCGACGCCGTATCCGACTCGCAGGCCCGCCAGGCCGTAGAACTTCGAGAACGTCCGGGTGACGAGGACGGGCCGGCCGCACTCGAGGTAGTCAAGGGCGCCACGCCCGCCGTGTGCGTACTCGTCGGTGAACTCCCAGTATGCCTCGTCGATCATCAGCAGTGCCCCGGCGGGCAAGGCGTCAATCAGCGGCCGCAGGTCCGCGGTGGGCGCCATTCCGCCGGTCGGGTTATTCGGATTACAGACGATGACGAGACTCGTCCGATCGGAGCACGCGTCCGCGATCCCCTGGATGTCACAGGTCCCGTCGGGCCGCAGCGGCACCGGCCGCGCCTGCGCCCTGACGGCCGACGCGGCGCCCCGATAGGCCGGGTACGACGAGTCTGGGTAGACCACCTCGTGGTCAGGTCCGCCCAGACCCTTGATCACCGCCTCCAGCAGCGCGCTCGTGCCTGGCGCGATGACCACCTGCTCCGGCGCGCACTCCAGGCGCGCGCTCAGTGCCTCCACCAACGAGGTTTCCATCCCGAACGGGTAGCGGTTCATCCGGTCGGCTGCAGCCGTGATCGCATCCAGCAACTCCCGCGGCGGCGGATAGGGACTCTCGTTCCCGCCGAACCTGAGCACGTCCGTGCCGAAGCTCCAGCCACGCCAGGTGAACGGCGTCCTCGGATCGGTCCACCGCAGCTCAGCGCGATTCTGTGGCTCGCGCGCGTCCCCACCCGGCACTGAGTCGCCCATCCGAGTACTCCTCTCTGGAACCTGTCCTTGTCTGTCGTCGCGGGCGGCGGCCGCGCCACTGCGTCGCTCCTCAAGCTACGCTGCGCGTCCTGGCGCGCGATTCAAGCCGCCGCGATCGCGTTCGGCTCGACGTGCGGGAACGCCCGCCGGGTGAACTCGGATCGCGAGCGCGCGCAGTCAGCGCGACAAGATGACCGTGCGGGCCGCCCCGGTAAGGACGGCCCGCACGGTCAGGTTTCGCTTAGTGCCGGGTGCCGGGTCTGGTCAGAACCTCCCGGCCCGGACGTGGGCCAGCGTCACCCGGGAGACCCGGTAGGTGGTCTTGGAGTAGTACCTCTGTCCCGGCGTTCCGTTCACCATGCTGATCGGCATCCCGGTCCTGGCGCTGATCGTGACCACTTGTGCGGGGAGGCCGCCGCCCATCAGCGCCGGCGCCGCCGTCAGGGCCAGCGTGGGCTGCCGGCCGGTCGTCGCATGCGCGACGGTGACCTCGGGAATGGTTGACAGCACGCGGAGGACGCCCTCCCGGACCTGCGGGTTACCTGCCCCCTCGGTCAGCGCGTTGATGCTATTATACCAGATTTCATAGTTTATATCATTTCGTAGGGCCTTGTCCGTGGGCACCGGCAACGGCCAGGCGTGCTTTGCCTTGAGGATCGCCCGGCTCTTCGCCATCTCCTTCTCCCACAACTTCTTCCGTGCGGCGGGGCTGAGGCTTAGCAAGCGCTCGAACTGCTCGGCGGCGGAAGTGGCGTTGAGCATCCGCTGCCGGGCAGTGGTCAGGTCGCCGGTCGCCGCGTAGCGCGCCGCCGCCACCACCTGGAGGGCGTCCAGCCAATGACCGGCCTGGTTGTCATGCTTGAGGACCGCCGCCGTGATGCCTTGCTTGTTGTTTGCCCCGTAGTAGGCGCCGCCGTCGGTGAAGAGGTTGTAGGTGACATTCCCAGGGGATGGCGCGCCGACATCGGTCTGGATCACCAGCGACGCGTTACCCGGCAGATTGCGGCTGCTTGCCTTGATGACGGCCGCCAGGGTCACCAGCTGGGAATTCACGACGGGCACCTTGGCACGCGGGGAGGCTGACCCGCCCGGCGCCGCGGACTGCGGCGTCGACGTGGCGACGAGCGCCACAGCGACCCCCGCCGCGACCGCACCGATCCCGGCACCGATGCCGACCTTACCCAGCGTGCCCATCCCGCGACGACGGTTACGCGCGCGGGCGAGGCCCTCCCGCACTGGAGCCGCCCCCGGCATCGCTACCAGCTCCGGCCTTCGCGCTGGCCCGGGCTCCGCCATCGCCGTTCGCAGCGTCGTCCGCGCCCGTTCGTATGCCTCGGGCCGCAGGGGTGCGGCATCCTTCAGCTGACTAACCAGGTCCATCTCGTCCACGTTCACAAGCTCTCCTTGACACTGTTGAAATCAGTCAGTAGCGCGGCCACTTCCGGCGCGTTCCGCAGCGCTATCCGGGCCTGGTGCAGCAGCCGGCGTGCCGTCCCGGCCGGCATGCCGAGCACCCGCGCGGCATTGGCGACGGTCAGGTCCTCCCAGGCGACCAGGGTCAGCACCTCTCGCTCCTCCGGCCGGAGCTTCGCCAGGGCCGCCCGGAGCACCGCCTGGGTGTCCACGCGCTCGTCCACCGCCGGCCAGGGATCCCACCCCGTCGCCAGGCTGGTCACGTCCGGTACGAGATCCTCAGCGGGCCGGGACCGCCAGTAACGCCGGAGCCGGTTCAGAGCCACCCCGAACAACCACGGTCGCGCCCCCGCGAACGACCGGTCATAGGTCCGGCGGGACTCGAAGGCCGCCATCCACACATCGCCGAGCAGGTCCTCGGCCGCCTCACGCCCCACTCGCCGCGCGAGGTAAGCCCCAACCGCACCCTCGTGGCGGCAGATCACTTCCATAAACGCTTCCGCGTCGCCGGCCAGTGATCTGCCGATCAGTTCCGCATCGGACGTCATAACCCTCCTCGCCTCTGCCTTGCCTTCCACCCTGAGATTGCCAACTCGCCCCCAAAGCGTTCAGGACCGAGAACAGTCCGGCGCGTGGTCAGGGTGTTCGGGATGGCCCGCGGAAGGCACCACGCGATCGGAGAGCAGACTTTCTCCCCGCGCTGCCCCGTCGGCGAGACGAGTGCTCAGCGAGCACCTGCGAGGCGGTTAGGCGCCCATAGCTGGTCGGCGTCGCCAGCTGCGAGCCGCCCCCGGTAGACGTCGATCTTGTGGTCGATGAGCTTGAGGCTTTCCTGCAGCTCAGCGAGCTTCGCGGTGACGTCGGCGCGGTGGTCCTCCAGCAGGGCAAGTCGTTCTTGCTCGTTGCCGGGCCCGGCGGATACCAGCTCGGCGTAGCGCCGGATGGTTTTGATGGGCATGCCGGTGGCCCGCAGCCTCGTGCAGACGGTGATCCAGTCGAGGTCGAGCTTGTGGTAGCGCCGTCGGCCGCCAGCGGTGCGGTCGACCTGGGTAACGACCAGGCCGGCGCGTTCGTAGTAACGCAAAGTGTGCACGCTGACCCCGGTGCGGCGGGCGGCCTCGGCGATGCTCAGGCCCCCCTGGGTGCCGGAGTCGGCGGGTGCGGAGGGTTGTTGCGGAAGCTTGACTTCGAGCACGCTCTAAATCCTAGCCTCGGGCAAGGTGCAGAATTTCTAGTAGCCCGAGGAGTTCGCATGACGACAACACTGATCACCGGCGCGAACAAGGGACTCGGCTTCGAGACCGCCCGTCAGCTGATCGCCGCTGGCCATACGGTCTATGTCGGCAGCAGGGACGCTGAACGCGGCCGCCTGGCCGCCGAGCGGCTGGACGCGCGGATGGTCCTCATCGATGTCACCGACGACGCGTCCGTCGCCGCAGCGGCCACAACCATCGAAGCCGATGGCGGGCTCGACGTGCTGGTCAACAACGCTGGCATAGAAATGCGCATCGGCGGGAACGTGGTGCCCGGCGCCGCGGACATCACAGCCGGCCTGATGCGCTCGCTCTTCGAGACCAACGTCTTCGGCGTGGTGCGCGTCACTCACGCGTTCCTGCCACTGCTGCGCCGGTCTGCCACCCCGGTCGTAGTCAACGTCAGCAGCGGCCTGGCCTCCATGAGCCGGGTCGCCACTCCCGGCACCCCGGCATACGCCTACCCAGGGGTCGCCTATCCGGCGTCCAAGGCCGCGGTCAACATGATCACTGTGCAATACGCGAAGGCATTCCCGGACATGCGGATCAACGCGGTAGAGCCCGGCTACACCGCCACGGACCTGAACGGGCACGCCGGCACGCAGACTGTCGAGCAGGGCGCCGAGATCATCGTCCGCATGGCGCAGGTCGGCGACGACGGGCCAACTGGAAGTTATGTCGGCGCCGAAGGCCCGCTCCCCTGGTAAGAGTTACCCGGCCATGGCCCTGGTGACGGGCGGCCGCGCTGGACGCGGCGGGTGAGTGGGTCATGCGGTTGTACCGCGCCCATCCCAGGTGAGGTGGTGCCCGTCCCAGGCGATCTGGCCGCCCTGGATAACGAGTTCCACCCGCTGCAGGCACTCGATGTCCTGCAGCGGGTCGCCAGCCACGGCCACGATGTCGGCGGCCGCGCCTGGCTCGATGACCCCGGTCGTCCCGGCGAGGCCGAGCAGCTCAGCGGCCCATAGCGTGCCGGCCCGCAGCGCATCCGCGGCGGACATTCCCAGCCTGGC
>DASXIA010000360.1:0-4159 GCA_036488155.1 Streptosporangiaceae bacterium
CCAGGCGAACTCGCCGCTGAGCGTGACTTCATCGAGCCACTCCCGACGGAAACCGCGCACGCGCTTGGGAAGGATGTGCCCTTCCCAGGCGATCGCCGGCGCTTCGTAACCGGCCAGTTGCCGCAGCACCTGGCTGACACCATGCGGGCCGTCGAGCTGGTGATCTTCATCGACGTGCTGCCAGCAACCCAGGAATCGCAAGAACTCATCCGGCGTGGCTGGCTCGATCTGCTGCCGAAGCGTGTCGAGCGTGTACGTCCGAACCTGGATCCGGCAGCACTGGCTCGTGCTGGACATCCTGATAGCCGCCGGGCTCGCACTGGGCGACACCGCCAACACGCTGGGCGGTGGGTCCTGGTGGCCCGCGCACCCGGGCACGCTTGCCTGGACCATGCTGGCCGGCCAGGCTCTCGCCGACCTGTCGCTGGTGGCCCGGCGGCGTGCCCCGCTGATCGTCATCGCCATCCTCGGGGCGTTCACAGTGGCGATATCGCTGCTTATCGAGCCGGCCGGCGTCATCACTGCGGCAAACTTCGGAAACGTCTGGGCTCCCTATGGCACCGTCCTGGCCGCTTACGGGCCGTTCTACTTCCGTAGGAACCAGCGCGCGGCGTTCGCGGCGGTCGGGTCCCTCACGCTCGTCGTGGCAAGGGTCTGGGACCCGTCACTTGCAGTCATCACCCTGGCTGTGCTCAGAACCGCACTCGGACCGCTGCTGGCGGTGTACTTCATCGCCCGAAACGCTATCCTCCAGGCTCTCAGGGACCGCGCGGACCGCGCCGAGCGCGAGAGCCACCTGCTCGCCGAGCAGGCCAGGGCAGACGAGCGCGCCCGGCTAGCGGCCGAAATGCACGATGTAGTGACGCACCGGGTAAGCCTCATGGTCCTGCAGGCTGGCGCGCTGAGTGTCACCGCCACCGACGAGGCCACCAAGCGAGCTGCCGAGGAACTCCGGACTGCGGGCTGCCAGGCCCTGGACGAACTGCGTGATCTTGTCGGCCTCCTGCACGCAGCGCCCGACGGCGATCAGCCCGGCGACGATCAGGCAACCTCGACCTCGGGCGTAGCGGCGCTGGTCGCCGAATCGACAGCGGTTGGCTCGCCGGCAGATCTCGATGAAGACGGTGATCCAGCGCTCGCCTCCCCCGTGGTCGGGCGTACGGTGTACCGGATCGTGCGGGAAGCGCTGACCAACGTCCGTAAGCACGCGCCCGGCGCACGCGTGCACGTGCAGATCAGCTACGGCGACAGGCAGGTGACAGTAACGGTCAGCAACACCCCTGCGCCCGGCGCCACCAGCCCTGACCTGGCCGCCACTGGCTCCGGCCTAGGCATCGCGAGCCTGCGCAGGCGCGTCGAGCTGGTGCACGGCACCCTGCAAGCCGGCCCGACACCTGATGACGGGTACCGCCTGGAGGCCACGCTGCCCGCATACGTTCCGACCGCCGAGCCGGTGGCGTGACAGCGTGGTGCGGGTAGTCGTAGTCGACGATGAGCCGATGGTCTGCGCCCATCTGCGCACGATTCTCAGCTCGGCCGACGACATCGTGGTGGTGGACGAGGCGCACGACGGGGCGGCTGGCGTCGAAGCCGTCAAGCGGGCCGGGCCCGATGTCGTTCTCATGGACCTGCGCATGCCGGGCGTGGATGGCATCGCCGCCATCGAGCGGATCAGCGCCCTTGCGAATCCGCCCGTCGTCGTGGTTCTGACCACCTTCGACGCGGACCAGCATGTGCTCCGGGCGATGCGCGCTGGGGCGGCCGGCTTCCTGGTGAAGTCCACGCCGCCTAAGGACCTGATCGGGCTAGTCCGGGTAGCCGCCGAAGGGCACATGGTGCTTTCGCCGGCTGCCGCCCGCCGCCTGGTTGCTGCGTCCGCCGATAGCCAGCAGGCACGAGACCGGGCACGGAAACTGATCGTTTCGCTGACGGACCGAGAAGTCGAGGTGCTCCGCTGCCTGGGCGCTGGAATGTCGAACGCCCAGATCGCGGCGCAGCTGTATTTGTCCGAGGCGACCGTCAAGGGTTACGTCTCGCGGATGCTGGACAAGCTAGGCTGCGCCAACCGCACCCAGGCCGGGCTGCTCGCTCACGACGCGGGCATTGCCAGCGGATAGACGCGGGGCGGTCAGGTTCCGGCGGGACACGGATAGAACATCCTGCCGTCCAGATTGACGTCGAATTTGACCGCGGCGAACCCCCAGGTCGGCGAGTAGACATTCCGGCAGAAGGCAGCGAAGCTCCGCCGCCCGAAGCAGCTGCGGCCCGGATTGCACACGTACTTGTCGGCGGAGTACTCCGCTTCGCCGACCCACTTGCCGGTCGGCTGCAACCGCGTGCGATCGGTGCTGAAGTCGTCCCAGGCGCACGGCTCGCGACCAGCCAGCGCCGTGCACGTGATGCCGTACTGGCTGCTGCCGCGCAGCGAGGCCGCCGTGCACTGGCGGTAGACGTAACACTCCTCGACGATGGCGCCGTCCGCGTAGTCACGGCCCCACCAGCTCAGGTACGGCGAGTTCTTCCACAGTCCGGTCATGCCGAGGCGGTGAATCTCGTTGAAGGCATAGGCAAGGAAGTTCTGCGCGTCGCCCGGCGTGAGGTGGAAACCGGTCGTCGACGGCGGGTCGAAGCTGTCAATGTCGTCCAGTTCGACGGCGTCGAAACCCTTGCGAGCGCACATCCGCAGCCGCTCATCCAGCATCGGCTTGAGTGTATTCAGCTGCCGGAAGTCCACCCAGCGTTCCTGCGGATAGCCGTAATAGACGTTGCCGAGGGTGTCCGGCGGGAATGCCCGCCCGGGGCTCCCGTCCGGCCGGTAGTCCTCCCAGGCCATGTCGATATAGCAGATCAGCTTCGGATGCGGCAGCGTCGCCGCCTGCCACCGGGTGTGGATCGCGTGCACCTGCGCCCTGGTGGTCAGGAATCCGTCCACGTCGTAGATGTCGACCGCGCGCCGCCCTCTTCGCTGCAGCGGGGTGACGCGCCCGATCTGCCAGTCCCATCGCATCGGCCGGCCGGCCGAATTGAGGTGCGGCGGGTACCAGCAGGCCCGGCCGTGGCGCGCCCGGCACCCGACCGGCCGGGGCATCGGAACGACTTCCCACCGGAACGCCCTGGTTGTGCCCCCGGCCGAATCAGCCGTTCGCACCTGCACCCGGTGAGTGCCGAGGGCCAGTTTGCCGGTGTAGAAGACGTGGCTGGCGGGCAAGCGGCGCCAGCTGCCTGCGTCTATCCGGTACTGCTGCACCGGGACGCCGTCGGCAGCGTTGTAGTGCGGCGGGTCGAGGACGAAGTACTCCGCGTCCGAGGCCGTCCGGCGCTCGGGCGTGCCGTTCACGAACTCGGTCACTGGCGGCGCGGTGGCCGGATAGGCCCGGACGGTTGCCTCAGTCATAGTGCTCACCGAGCTGCGGACCACGGTGAACGCGAACGTGGCGGGGTTGGTCTCGACCACTTCGGTGGCGGTCTCGGTCAGCCGCAGCCGCCTGCGGGTGTCGGCGTGGCCGACGACGTAGCGGCGAGCCGCGAACGGGGTCACCGTCGAGTCGGCAGCGGCCGCGCACTTCGCCGCACACGATTGCCAGGTGTAGCTGATGTCGAAGCTCAACAGTTTGTCGCCGCGCGGCACAAGGCTGGTACGCCAGCGCAGGCCTGCGGCGCGGACCGTGCTGCCGTCGCGCAGCCGCCCGGCAATGCGGAGCCGTCCCTGGGCTGCCGGCCGGCCGATCGCCGCGGGAGCGGCTGTGTTAGCCCTGATTCGGCTAGCGCTGACTTGGCCAGCACTCGCCATTACCACCGCGCGGCGGGTAGCGGCTAACCCGGACGACCACGTTCCCGGCCAGGAGAGCGCGACGGTGACCGCCGCCAGGAGGACTACGGGTCGCGTCGCGCGCACAGCTTTTGCTCCTTACCGGAGGCCCGCCGGCAGCAACGGGGCATGCGCGGCCAGCAGTTCGTCGACCATGGCGACGGTCTGGCTCACGGTGAGGGTGGCCGCGGTGTTGGGATCGAGCAGCGCCGCTTGGTAGACGTGGTCGCGGCGGCCTTCGAGCGCAGCGGCGACGGTGAGCTCGACGACGTTCAGGAAGGTGCGGTTGAGCGCGGCAAGTTGCGGCGGCAGCGGCCCGACGCTCTGGGGCTTTGCGGACCCTGCGGACAC
>DASXIA010000368.1:0-2781 GCA_036488155.1 Streptosporangiaceae bacterium
CGAACGCGGCGTCGAGCAGCTTCCCGAACTGGCCGAACACTCGGCTGCTTTGCAACTCCTTCATGGCGACCCCGGTCCAGTTTTCCTTAACCAGCGCCGCCACCAGGAATACGTCGACGCTGCTGCGGAGGTTGAATAGGAACACCGCAGGTCGCCGCTCGGTCAGGTGCTCCGCGCCTGTGACGTTCAGCTTGACGCCGCTCAGCGCGAGGACTGTCCCAGGCCAGAACCTGGTGAGGAAGTTGACTCCGGCGCGCTTGTTGCGCCGCACCAGCCCGACGGCCAGCGCGGCAGCGGCCAGCGGGCCGAAAGAGCTGACGCTGGCCAGCCTGCGGGCCACCCCGAGTGGACCGCCGCCGCCTCGGCTGCGGAACCGCATGATGGGCCAGCCGCGCTGGGCAGCGACCTTGCGCAGCTTGGGCATCGGATTGGTCGGCCGCGGCTGGCCGACCAGGTACATGAGGCTGAGGTCTTCGTCGCCGTCCGCGTAGAAGTAGCTTGACCCCAGGTCAACTTGATGATCGGCGGCGAACTGCTGTACGGCGCTTGCCTTGGTGGGGCCCCAGATCACGGGCTGCTCGACCTCGCCGGTCAGCATTCCCTGCTCCTCGGACACGAGCCGGTTGCACACGATGTGCTCGATGCCGAGGTAACGCGCCACTGGCGCCACCTGATTGGTAAGGGCGGACGAGCTCAGCACCACGGTGTGGCCGCGGCGCTGATGGGCCCGGACCAGCTCGCGCATTTCCGGGTAGATTAGGTCCGACACGGCCTGCCGGAATATCCGCTCTCCCGACTCGTCGACATCTCGCGCTAGGCGCCCCTTAACAGTGCGAGCGCTGCCTTCGATCAGGGTCTCGAACGCGCGCCTTCCGAGCCGGAACTGGACTGCGAGCTCGACGATCGTCAGGAACTCGACCACTCGCAGGTCACGGCGGCGCAGCCGGTCCCTCGTCTGAGCTGCGGCGGTGTATCCGGCGACCAGCGTCCCGTCCAGGTCGAAGAATGCGCCGACTTCCGAGCCCTCGGAGCCACGTGCGTCGACTTCCGCCGTGGGCCGGTGGACCCGCGCCGCCGGTTGAACGCCGTCCTGAGGTGGGGTAGTCATGGGTCCTCCTGGAGGACAGGGGTTGGGCGGTTCACGGCGTCAGGCCGATTCTTGCGGCATCCGCAGCAGCAGGCCGCCTGGCTGGGCTACGACCGTGAGCCGGCGGGTTGATCCCATGACTTCGCCATCCAGTTCCCACAGCTGTTCCTGGTTCAGCGTCAGCTGCAGCTCGGTGAACTGAACGCGGTAGATCCTGCCATGAGCCGGGCGCCGCAGGAGGATGTCCGCTGCCACCGCAGGCCACCCGATCAGGCCGCCGGCGATCAGCACGACAGCGTCCAGCATGCCGTCGTCGGGCCGCGCATCCGGCAGCAGCGGGAGACCGCCGCGCAGCCAGCCTACGTTGCCGACGATCACCGCGCTGGCCCGCATCCGGCGGCGCCGGCCGCCATCGGCGCTGACGGTCACCCGCATAGGCCGCTCGCCCAGGTGACGAACCGCTGAGATCGCGTAGGCGAGCCAGCCTAGCCGCTTCTTCAGCGGCTCGCTGGTTCCGCTCAACATCCGGGCATCCAGGCCCAGCCCCGCCATCACGACGAACAACGCCCCGTTCACCAGGCCGGCGTCGATCGGCCGTTGCGCGCCGCCGAGCGCGACTGCGAGCGCCTCGTCCAGGCCCATCGGCAGCCCGACGTTGCGGGCCAGCAGATTGCCGGTCCCCATCGGGATGATCGCCAGCGGCACCCCGGTGCCGGTGACGCCCTCCGCGCACGCGGTGACCGTCCCATCACCACCGCAGGCGAGCACGAGGTCAACCCCGGCGAACACCGCGGACTCAGCCTGACCCCGGCCGGGATCCTCCGGCGCCGTCTCCAGCCACAGCGGCTCGTCCCAGCCGTGTTCGTCCATAACCCGGCGGACAGCCTTGCGGAAGGCCTCGTCATCATCCAGCTTCGTCGGGTTCACCACGACCCCGGCACGGTTCATCGACGTATCCGTCCTCACCCGGTTCGGCGGCCCGTCAGGTGCCGCACGCCAGCGCCGGCGCGGCGGCGCCGTCCACGCACGACTACCCCGCGGTCCCGCGCCAAACGGTCAGGATCCCAGCCGGTATCAAAAGTGATCTGAGCTTGACCCGTAGTCCGGACACTTCGCGTGAGCGCAGGCTGCATTACATGGACTGCTCGAAGCTCCCGGACGGCACGTTCGTGCTCGAAGACGGCCGGCCGTCGGTCGCGCGCGGCCCGATCGGACTCGGGTGGCGGAACGTCGCGCAGCCCCGGGCATCACCCGCGACCGTTGAGTGCCCTGATGATGCGGTTCTCAGCAGCCGCGCGGATAATAAGGGTCACGCCGCTTAGCTGTGGGCGGCCCATCGTTGAGCAGCGAGGAGTCCGCAGGATGAAGAAGCCCGTATGGGTTCTCGTCGGTGCGGTAATCGCTCTGGCCGGATTGCTGTCCACCCTGCAGGGTTTTGGCGTGATCGTTGGTAGCGCGATGGGCAATAACTCGTTCTGGGCCTTCGCTGGCCCGGTTGTCCTCCTCCTAGGACTTGCGCTCGCCGGGCATGGTGTCAGGGGGCGCCAAGGAGGCGAACCGGGGTCCGACGGGGATGGTGCCCCGGTTGGGCGGCGTGTGGTGCTAGGCCTGATCGGTGTCGGCGCGCTCGGCATCGTTACCGGGCATCGGGTGCAGGACGGGCTCGCCCGTGCGCTCGGGCCGATTGCTCAGCG
>DASXIA010000376.1:0-18690 GCA_036488155.1 Streptosporangiaceae bacterium
CGCCGGGTGGCCGACGCCGATCCGGGCGCGCTGATGCTGGTCGACGCCACCTCGGGCGCGGGCGGGCTGGACGTCGACCTGACCGAGACCGACGTGTACTACTTCGCGCCGCAGAAGTGCTTCGGCTCGGACGGCGGCCTCTGGATCGCGCTGCTATCCCCGGCCGCACTCGAGCGGACGGCGCTGCTCGCGGCCAGCGGGCGGTACATTCCGCAGTTCCTGTCGCTGCAAGTGGCCATCGAGAACACCAGGCTCCAGCAGACCTATAACACGCCGGCGGTCGCAACACTGATATTGCTCGCCGAGCAGGTGGACTGGATGCTCGGCAACGGCGGCATGGCCTGGACCACGCAGCGCACCGCGACGTCCTCCGGCATCCTGTACAACTGGGCGGACAAGTCGCCAGTAGCTTCTCCGTTCGTGGCCGACCCTGCGCAGCGGTCCCACGTGGTAGCCACAATCGACTTCGCCGATCCGGTGGACGCAACCGCGCTGTCCGGGACGCTGCGCGCAAACGGCATCGTAGACACCGACTCTTACCGCAAGCTCGGCCGCAACCAGCTGCGGATCGGCACGTTCCCCGCGGTCGAGCCTGCCGACGTCGAGGCGCTGACCGTCTGCATCGACTACGTCCTCGAGCGTCTGTAAGAACCTGGCCGGCGAGGTAACCTCTGGCCGCTCGACTACCGGCGGACGCCAATTTTCCGGCCATGCCCGGATCACCGGTAAGCGGCCATGGCTGGCCTGTCTCTTCTGGTCGTGATCGGCCTGCGCAGCCGCGCCCGGCGAACGGGACCGGCCGAGCAGTTGCCAGGAGCCCATCAGCTCATACCGTGGCGATCTGCCCGTCAGGTGGCTACGGATCAGGTGAATCGCGTCGGCCGTCCAGTCCGGACCGCTAGCGAGCGCCAGCTCACTTACCAGGCTCCTGACATCGGCAGGCTGGCGACACCGCGCCAGCGTGAGGTGCGGATGGTATTTCCTGCTCTCGTCCGGTGGTGGCGCCCCGGCCCGCCTGGCGGCCGCGGCCACTGAAGCGGCGAGCGCCGCCAGCGCGCGGCCGTCGGCCTTGATCCCGGCCCACACCACCCTCGCTCTGCCTGCCGACGGGAATGCGCCGCCGCCCGTGATCGACAACCGCTGCTGCGGATGCCGCCGCGCGGCCCGTTCCAGCCGGGTGCTGAGGTCAGCCAGCCGACCCTCGTCGACCTCGCCCAGGAACGCAAGGGTCAGGTGCCAGGATTCACGGCCGGTCCAGCGCAGCTCGGGCGCGGCAATCCGGAGCGGCTCCGCCACGGCCGCAAGCCCGGCGAGCGCCTCCGGCGGCGGCGCGATCGCCACAAACAGCCTCATGCGGCCATTGGTATCAGCTGAGGCCGGGCGCCTGATGGCCGGGCAGGGCGACAACCGCGTCGACTTCCACCAGGAACTCTGGCCGGACCAGGGCCGGCTACCTGACCGAGCGTGCGTGCCGGATTCGCCCGGCCGCCGATCGCCGGGCGGATCACTTCGTCCCGGATATCACGGATCACCTGAACGTCACTCGCATCAGGCACGTACCAGCTGAAACGGACCACGTCCGCCCAGTCAGCGCCCGGCGCGCGCAGGATTGCCCCCAGATTGGACAGCGCCTGCCTGGTCCGGCTCGCAAACCGGCTTCCCCGCCGTGCTTGGTCACGTCATACTGCGAGCTCCGCGGACCTGGCGTAGCTGCGTGCCCGGACGCCGCCGTTCCTGGCCAGGAGGGCGCTTATCACGACGGTGGCCAGCATCGAGATGACCCCGCCAGCGATCATGCTCAGCCGTGCCCCTGCCACCTCGGCGACCCAGCCGGCCAGCGGCGAACCGAGCGGGGTCCCGCCCAGGAACACGAGCATGTACAAGCCCATTACCCTGCCTCGCATCTCCGGCGCCGTGTTCAGTTGAGTGCTGGAATTGGCCGCAGTGGTGTAGGTGATCATGGCCACGCCGGTCGGCACGAGCGCGAACAGGAACGTCAGGTAGCTGGGGACCATGCCAGTAACGATCTCGAAGATGCTGAACGCGAACGAGGTTGCCAGCAGCAGCCGGGGTGTCGGCCGGCTGCGCCTGGCGGCTAGCAGCGCGCCGCCAAGGGCCCCCAGGGCGAACATGGCTGAGGCGAATCCGAATGCGCCCGCGCCAGTGTGGAACACCGTGCGCGACATCAGGGCGGTAGTTACCTGAAAGTTCATGCCGAAGGTCGAGACGAAGAAGAGCAGGATCAGCGGCATCCACAGGCCCGGGCGGGCGCGTACATACAACAGCGCCTCGCGCAGCTGTCCGCTGCCCCGCCGTGCCCAGTGCGCCTGGTGCAGCTCCTCGGGTCGCATCAGCTTCAGCCCGATCAGCACTGCGCCGTAGGAAGCTGCGTTGACCAGGAACGCGGCAGGCGTGCCAACGAAGCCAATCACGAGTCCGGCCACGGCCGGGCCGGCAATCCTGGCCAGGTTGAAAACCGCGCTGTTGAGGGCGATTGCGTTCGCCATCGCGTCGGCGCCAACCATCTCGACGGCAAACGCCTGGCGGGTCGGGTTGTCCACCACGGTCACCATGCCGAGCGCGAATGCCAGCAGGTAGACCTCCCAGATACGGACCGATCCGGTCAGCGCCAGCGTGCCGAGCAGGAGCGCCAGCCCGCCCATGGCCGCCTGCGTCACCATCAGGATGCCGCGTTTGGAGTAACGGTCGGCGATGACGCCGCCCCACAGGCTGAACAGCAGCAGCGGCAAGAACTGCAGACCGGTGGTAATTCCGAGCGCCGAGCCGCTGTCATGCGTGAGTTGCAGCACGAGCCAGTCCTGTGCAACCCGCTGCATCCAGCTGCCGGTGTTGGAGACGACCTGCCCGGCCGCAAAGAGCCGGTAATTCCTGGTCTGCAGCGAACCGAAGGTCTTACTGCCCCAGCGGCGCCTGCCGGTCAGGACTGGCTGAGCTTCTCCAGCACCGGCGCTGCCGCGCGCAGCGCCGACCGCTCCTGCGGAGTAAGCTCCCGCAACCGCTTCGCTAGCCACGCCTCCCGGAGCTTGCGTGACTGCTGAACCACTTTCCTGCCGTAGTCGGTCACGGTCAGCACCACCTGGCGCCGGTCGGATGCGTGCGGTGCCCGCACGACCAGACCGCGCTCCTCCAGCACCGTGATGACCCGCGTCATCGACGGCGGCTGAACCTTCTCGTGATCGGCGAGCTCGCCGGGCGTCATCGCGGAGTGCCGCTCGAGCGCGGCCAGCGCGGCCAACTGGGTATCCGAGAGGTCGGGCTCCAGGCCTTCGCTCTGTCGCTCGGCCCGGAGCCGGCGAGCAAGCCGGCTCACCGATATCCGCAGTGCGCTCGCTAGGCCCGCGTCCGACCTGGTCTCTTGTGGCGTGGTCATTTTCATTAACCTGAGTCATTACTCTTGCTAACTAAAGGCGGCGCTCACGCATTCCGCCTCAGCAGCTGGGTGTGCAGGGTGAGGCCAGCATCGTCGCACGGCAGCGGCTCTGGCGCATCCTGTAGCCCGCCGCAGCCGGTATTGCCAGCTGCCTTATCCCGCTATCGGCTAGCCTGGGCAGGTGGGCCGCCAGCAGCGCCCGGTCCCGCCCCCGCTGGAAGGCGATGACCGGCTCATCACCGCCGTCATCACGGCGGGTTTTCTCGTGGCCTTGATCGTCCTGCTGATCGTGCGGGACGAACTGCCGCCGGCGGACCGCTGGTGGGTGTGGGTGGCGGCACTCGGGACAGCTATGGGCCTGTTCGGGTTCGTATACGTGCCGTATCTCAAGCGCAGGCGCAGCCTAGCTGCGCAGCGACGGCAAGCGGCGCAGGACCATGATCGCCAGGCCGATATGGACCGCTCCGCAGCTGCTAGCAGTAGCGACCGCGACTAAGGCCGCCAGGAACCGCCGCTTTCCAGCCCGCGATCAGGCATCGTGGTCGAGTGACTCGAAGACCGTATCGGCTAGCGCGACCCCCGGCATGTCCACCAGGTCGTAGCCGACTTCGTCAATGACCGGAGCGATCGCACCTGTCCCTGCCGGGGCGAACAGAGCTTCAGAGTGCGCGCCGCAGCCGTGATCCAGCGAAACCACCCGGCCGTCATCCGGGGCATACTCATTGGCACATACGCCGAAAACCCGGCCCAGCGGCCCGGCAAGCGGGACCAGGAAGCCGCACGTGATGCACGGCCCTGGCGCGGCGCGAGCCAACGGTGTGCCTGGTCCGTGCTCGCTTGAGTACCACCTGAGGGCGGTGGTGTCCCGGCCGATCGCGGACAGGACTCTGGTCCGGCGGCCTGGCGTACCGCTGCCGGCCGCGTCCTCGTCAGTTCCGGCAGTCAGCGGACCTGCGCTGGCCACACTCGCACCTGCCGGGCCGGCGCCGGGTTCCGAGTCAGCGGCAGCCGCGGCATCCGCGCTCATACCAAGAGACGCGGCCAGTTCCCTGCCCTGATCCCAGCTCGTGCTGTCATCCCAGTCGAGCACGCCGTCGTCGCCCTCGAGCATGCTCACCGAGACCAAGCGCTCATCGTCAGTGGCGGCGGGCATCAGGTCGCCGACCCCTAGGTCCCCTGGGCGGACCCGCTCGCTCCACGGCACCCAGTCCGGCGCCAGCAGCGAGTCGGGGCCGGGCAGCAGCACCGCTTCACTCACCGTGACGTTCTTCGCCCGGGAGGCCCGGCTGACCGTCACCGCCCAGCGCCAACCGAGGTAGGCCAGATCTGTGTTGCTGAAAAGGTGGGTCACCACGCGCTCGTCATCGGCCATTACGCCGACGTGGTCGCCGACGCTGGCCACGCCCGCCAGTTCCTCGGCTGCGGAACGGGCCAGGTCAGTAGCGTCAACGCAGGCCTGATCGAGGACTGCGGTTCGGGCACGATTAGGACTCACGTTAGTTAATTGTTTCCTCATCCGCTGGTAAGCACGCTTGCTCAGGCCAAGTACCTGCCGCCCAGACGGCTCGGGCTGTGTTGAGCAGGCTCGCAGAGGAAGAATACTTGAGCCATGGGAGACACCGGGACCGAAGCACGCGTGCGGCGGGCCGGCCGCTCGGTGTATTCGGCCTCGGTGCGCGCGGGCCGGGTTAGCGCGGCTGCGGCCAGCGGTGCCGGGCGGTTCGTGCACCGGCTGAGCGGCGCGTCCGGCGCGAGCCGAACCGGCTTCGCCACGTTGCTTGAACTGACAGCAGCTGGCGGGATCGGCGACGCGTTCGTCACCATCGCCTTGGCTGGGAGCCTGTTTTTCAGCACTTCCGTCGAGCAAGCACGGGGTCGTGTGGCTTTCGCACTGCTCATAACGATTGCACCCTATGCGATTCTTGCGCCGCTGATCGGTCCGCTGCTTGACCGCGTGAAGCAAGGCAACAAGTTCATCCTCGCGGGCACCCTGCTGGCGCGCGGCCTGCTGTGCTGGGGCATGTCAGGCACCGTGAAGGATACGCTGACACTGCTGCCAGCGGCATTCGGTGTGCTGGTGCTCCAGAAGGCGTATGTCGTCACCAGAGCGGCGGTGACGCCGCGACTCCTTCCGCGCGAGCTCACTTTGGTCTCGGCGAACGCACGGTCCAACATGGCGTCGCTGATTGCCACGTCCACCGGAGCAGCCGTCGCTCTCGGAGTGGACAAGATCATGGGCGGTGGCGGGAACGGTGCAGCCTGGGTGCTGCGAGTCGGCGCCGTGATCTATCTCGCGGCTATGGCGCTGGCTATGAGGTTGCCGGATACCGTCGACGTTCCCGGTAGCGGCGCCGCGCCCGGTCAGCGGGCCAGCGATCTGACTGGCCAGCGGGGCGGACATGCAGCGGGCACGGTCACCGCAGACTCCTCGGCGGCGCCCGGCGCCACCGGCAGGTTCGGACCTGGCGGCACCATCCGCGCAACCGTTCCCGGCACTCGCATTCCTGGCGCTGGGCTTCCCGGCGACGGCTTCCCCCCTAACACCGCGGGCTTGGACGACACTGCCGGGCGCGCGCCGACCGTTGGCAAGCTACAGGCACGGCGCAAACCATTCGCCATACCGCGCGTCGGACCGGCCGTGGCCGAGGCGATGCGGGCAAACGCGTCAATCCGTCTCTTTTACGGCTTTATACTCTTTTTTCTAGCATTCATTCTTCGTAGCGAACACTTCGGCCATATCTCGTACGCCATCGCGCTAGGCGCGCTAGCCGTCGCGGTGGCGGCGGGCGGCATGCTCGGCACCGGGATCGGCTCGGCGCTGCGGTCCAGGGCGCCGCAAGTGATGATATTCATCGTGCTCGGACTCGCGACCGCCGCAAGCACGGCGGGCGCCGTCCTGTTCAGCCTGTGGTCGGTCCTAGGTGTAGCCCTGGCCGCCGCGATCGCTTCCACTCTGGTGAAGGTCGGCCTCGATTCCATACTCCAACGCGAGATTCCGGAGGAAACGCGGTCGTCCGCCTTCGCGTTCTCGGAGACACTGAACCAGCTTGCGCTGGTCGGCGGTGGGTTGCTCGGCTTGCTGCTCTCACTTACCGACAGCGGCTTCGCCGGGCTGACCGTGGCTGCAGCCGGGCTGCTCCTCGCGCTGATCTGCCTTATCATCGGCCGCCGCCGTCGGATCCTGCGCGCCCGGCCCGCGGCAGCCAGCCCGGCCCGCTAACTGTCAGGTCTCCAGATCAGCTGCCACAGCGCGCAGCACGGCAGCGATCTTCTTGGCGTCGCGGGCATCCGGGTGCTTCGACCGGCGGTAGGTGTTCGATACGCCATCGAGCAGCTTGATCAGATCCTCGATGAGCAGGACCATCTCATCGGGGCTCTTGCGCGCTGCCTTCGCCACCGTGGGCGGAGGTTCCAGCACCCGGACTTGAAGCGCCTGAGTCCCGCGCCTGCCTTCAGCCACACCGAATTCAACGCGCTGGCCGGGCTTCAATGGCGTCGCCGCCGAATCCAGGGCCGTTGAGTGCACAAAGACTTCGCCCCCGTCATCGCGGGTGAGGAAACCGAAGCCCTTGCCGGCGTCATACCACTTGACCTTGCCAGTAGGCACGTGCGGGACCTTACGAGAGGAGGAACGATGCTGGCGCAGGCGCCGAGCGCCTGCACGCTTCAAGCCTATCGGTTTCGGGCCGCCTCCCGCGCTGCCGGCAGCTCAGTGGCCGACCGTCGGCCCGGTAGGCGGCCCGGCACATAGACGTGGTCCCAGCTGATGCCGGGACCACGTTCTCCACGGCCTCGCGCATCATTGCTGGGACGGGATCGCGCGCGAAGCCGGGAAATCGGCTGGCTAGCGACAGCCGCCAGCAAGATCGGTCGGTTGATACCCAGCGCCGCATGCGGCCAATCACGACCCGGCCTGCCGCGGCCGCCTCCCTGCGGCGGCCCCGGCGAGTGAGATCTAGCTGGCCAGTGCCTAGCTAAACCGGTGCGGCTTGTCCCACGGCGGGACGGCCGGCGGACGCGGGCCGCGAGCTGCCCGCCAGCTCAGGTAGCAGGCGCTCAGCACCGCCGTAACCCGGCTGAAGTCAACGGCGAACACCCAGGCCTCGTGCATCCCGCGGCCGAACGAGACCCGGCTGCCTACCGCGATGCCGGCCGCGGTCCCGATCACTGTCAGCAGGATCGGCAGCGCGAGAGCCAGCCACTTGTCCCGGTAGTCCCATAGCCGGGACGCAAGCGCGACCGCGGCACCCGCCAGCCACACCGGCGGGAAGATCGCGCCGCCAAGACCGAGCAGCGCGATGGCCACCGCCTCCAGCTTGTGGCGCCGCGACCAGCCACCCACCCTCGCTAGCAGCTGCCGAGAGCGCGAGGGCTGCCGCGGTTCATCCGTCGCCACATGCCAGGTCATTGCCGCGAGGCCGGTAGGACGTGTGCCAGGCGCCGCCGCAACGGTACCCGCCCCTGGCGACTGGTGATCCAGTGCTTGCCGATCCGGTGCCAGGCGATCAGCTTCCTGCTGCCCGGCGCCTTGCTCATCGGAGTCTCGCTCAGCAGCATCCCGTTCATTGACGCTGTTGTCAGCGGCTCCGGCCACTAAGGCCGGCCACAGCGGCCGGGCCGGAGCAGGCTCGCCGGGCGGGGCCGGGCTCGGCACCGGTTGTCCGGCCGGCGCGGCGGCAATAGACGGAGCTGCTTGCCGGTCCGCAGTAGCTCGGGCAAACGCCGTGCGCTCGGCCGCTGGTGCCCCACCATCGATCAGTGTGAGCTGCAGATCCGCTCGGCGGCCAGGCTGTACCGGCCAGTGCCAGCTCGAGCCGCGCACCTTGCCAGGCTCGCCGCGCAGGGCCCGTGCCAGACGCCCCCGGCTGACCGGCTCCGTTGCCTCCCCCCGCAATGTCGCGAGCCGCTGCCGCTCCTGGCTGACGAGCCCGGCCGGATCGCCGAGTCCGGAAAGTAGCCTGCCTACTTCAAGAGTTGTCGGCAGGCCGGCGGATCCGGTCTTGCGCTCAATGAACTCACGGGTACGGTCGACCAGCGCGCGGCGGTCGCCTGGGCCCAGCTGTCCGCGAGCGGCGACCGACAAGCGGTTCAGGTAGTCGCGGATGAGCTGTTCCGACGGGGGGCTCATGCCCCGATAATCTCTCGCCGAGCGGGCATTGTGGAGTCGGCTCGCGCGAGAATTAACCGGTGCGCGCCGAAGTGGCGATGAACACGCGACACGTGCAGGACTCAGAACCCGCACAGTTGAAGGCGGCCCCGGAAATCCGGGACCGCCTTCTGCTGTGCTCAGCTTGATCAGCTGTGCTGACTTCGCTCCAGGTACCCCGAAGGGGCACGACCGGATCAGAAGTCCATGTCACCGCCGCCAGGAGCGGCCGGGGCCTTCTCCTTCTCCGGCTTCTCGGCGATCACTGCCTCCGTCGTCAGGAACAGCCCAGCGATCGACGCAGCGTTCTGCAGGGCAGACCGCGTCACCTTGGCGGGGTCGATGATGCCGGACTTGAACATGTCGACGTACTCTCCGTCGGCAGCGTTCAGGCCGTGGCCCGGGGTCAGCGACCGCACCTTCTCGACAACTACGCCGCCCTCAAGGCCAGCGTTGATGGCGATCTGCTTCAGCGGCTCCTCCAGCGCCCGGCGCACGATCTGAGCGCCAGTCGCCTCGTCGCCCGTCAGCTCGAGCTTCTCGAACGCGCTCTTGCCCGCCTGGATCAGGGCCACTCCGCCACCAGGGACGATGCCCTCCTCGACCGCAGCCTTCGCGTTACGCACCGCGTCCTCGATGCGGTGCTTGCGCTCCTTCAGCTCGACCTCGGTCGCTGCGCCGGCCTTGATGACGGCCACGCCGCCGGCCAGCTTCGCGAGCCGCTCTTGCAGCTTCTCGCGGTCGTAGTCGGAATCGGTGTTCTCGATCTCGGCGCGGATCTGGTTGACCCGACCGGAGATCTGCTCTGCGTCACCGGCACCATCGACGATCGTGGTCTCGTCCTTGGTCACGACGACCTTGCGGGCCCGCCCGAGCAGGTCCAGGTCGGCGTTCTCCAGCTTGAGGCCGACTTCCTCGCTGATAACCTGACCGCCGGTCAGGATCGCGATGTCGCCGAGCATGGCCTTGCGCCGGTCGCCGAAACCGGGGGCCTTCACCGCAGCGGACTTGAACAGGCCGCGGATCTTGTTCACGACCAGCGTCGCCAGAGCCTCGCCCTCGACGTCCTCGGCGATGATGACCAGCGGCTTGCCCGACTGCACCACCTTGTCTAGCAGCGGCAGCAGGTCCTTGTTAGCCGAAACCTTCGAGTTGACGATGAGGATGTAGGGGTCCTCGAGGACGGCCTCCATCCGCTCAGGGTCAGTCACGAAGTAGTGCGAGATATAGCCCTTGTCGAAGCGCATGCCCTCGGTGAGCTCAAGCTCCAGCCCGAAGGTGTTGCTCTCCTCGACTGTGATGACGCCTTCCTTGCCGACCTTGTCCATCGCCTCAGCGATCATCTCGCCGATGGCGGTGTCACCAGCGGAAATAGAGGCCGTGGAAGCGATTTGCTCCTTGGTCTCCACGTCCTTGGCCAGCTTCGACAGATCCTCGCTCACGCGCTCGACGGCTGCCTCGATACCCCGCTTCAGGGACATCGGGTTGGCACCGGCGGCGACGTTGCGCAGGCCCTCGCGGACCAGCGCCTGGGCGAGCACAGTCGCAGTAGTAGTTCCGTCGCCTGCGACGTCATCAGTCTTCTTGGCGACTTCCTTGACGAGCTCGGCGCCGATCTTCTCCCACGGGTCCTCGAGCTCGATCTCCTTGGCGATGGAAACACCATCGTTGGTGATCGTGGGGGCTCCCCACTTCTTCTCGAGCACCACATTCCGGCCCTTGGGGCCGAGGGTTACCTTGACGGCGTCGGCGAGCTGGTTCATGCCGCGCTCGAGGCCGCGCCTGGCGTCCTCGTCGAACGCGATCATCTTCGCTGCCATAGGCTTCCAGTCCTCCCGGAACTTTGTGCCTGCGTGCCGACCGGGCCGACGCCCGCGACGGACGGCCGCGCCTGACGGTCAGTCCCTGCCCGCCGCCAGCGGAGGCCTCATCGCCCCGATCACGTCACTGCGTTGTCACTCTCACTCCGAGAGTGCCAACGACATGTTTAGCACTCTCATACCGAGAGTGCAAGCCGCAGTGCGTTCTTGAGGATGTACCCGCAGGTCAGCGACATGATGCCTGCGTGGCCCTAAGTAATGGCCGCTACTAATTAAAGGCTGCGGTCGAGCGGCTGAGACATCGACATAGCGCCAGCGCCAGCCGACAGCCGCGCGAACCAGTGCCAGGCAAAGAGCCCGGCACCCAACGATGGGGTGCCGGGCTCTTGGGGCAGGTGCCTTACAGTGCGACTAGACGGCCCGCACAGCGTCGGCCTGCGGGCCGCGGTCGCTCTGCGTAATCTCGAATTCGACCCGCTGGCCCTCTTCGAGGGTGCGGTAACCATCCGACTGGATAGCCGAAAAGTGCACAAAAACGTCCCTACCACCGTCGACCGCGATGAAGCCGTAGCCCTTGTCCGCGTTAAACCATTTGACGGTGCCCTGAGCCATACCAACAACTCCCTAACTCTGCTCGGGCTGCGGGTCCCGCCCTTGCTTGCGGAAACCCGTTTGATCGCGGCCAAGTCCTTGGCTTCATCAGCAAGCTCAGCTTGCCGCTCTTCCTTGTACCAACAGCGACCGGACACGACTTTACATCGTGCGCTCTTGCACTGCGGCAACTTGTGCCGGTCTTGGTCGCAATGTGCACGGATTTACGCCGGCCGGCGGCCACCCCGAAGCGCGGGTGCACAGGCGATCCCGGCGCTACCGGCCCAGGACGCGCAGCGCCACGGCAGCGGCGGCTCAGCCCCCGGCCACGGCGGGGATCACCGAGACCTGGCCCCCGGCCGGCACGGGCGTGTCCAGGCCGTGGGCCAGCCTGATGTCCTCCTCGCCGACGTACACGTTGACGAACCTGCGCAGCTGGCCGGAGTCGTCGAGCAGCCGTCCGCCGATGCCCGGGTACTCGGCATCGAGGCCGGCGATGAGCTCGCGGATGGTGCCCGGCGCTGCTGTCACTACGGCGGTCCCGCCGGTGTAGCTCCGCAAGATCGTCGGGATGCGGACAGACACTGACATGCTCAGCTTGCCTTTCTGGCGGCGCTCAGGCCGAGCGCTGGCTCGCGCTCGGCAAACGCCTCGAGTGTCGGCGGAATGGCAGAAATTGGCTCAAGAGTGGTAGCGACCGCGTCGGGGGTCTTCAGCCCGTCTCCGGAATTGACGATGACGGTGCGCGCATCCGGATCGATCTGGCCTTCCTTCAGCAGCTTGCGCAGGACTGCCAGGGTGACGCCGCCGGCGGTCTCAGCGAACACGCCCTCGGTCGACGCCAGCAGGTTGATGGCCGCAACCAGATCGGCGTCATCGACGTCGGCAACCGAGCCGCCGGTCCGGCGGACCACGTCCAGCACGTACGGGCCGTCGGCCGGGTTCCCGATGGCCAGCGACTTGGCGATGGTTGCCGGGCGGACCGGCTGCACGACATCATGGCCAGCGCGGAACGCCGTGGCAACCGGAGAACAGCCCGTCGCCTGTGCTCCGAACACCCGGTACGGTGCCTCATCGACCAGCCCGGTGGCGATCAGCTCTCGGAATGCCTTGTCGATCTTCACCAGCTGCGCGCCGGAGGCGACCGGCACCACGATCTGCTCCGGTAGCCGCCAGCCGAGTTGCTCGGCGATCTCAAAGCCGATGGTCTTGGAGCCCTCGGCATAGTACGGGCGGACGTTGACATTGACGAACGCCCAGCCCTCGCGGTCGTCAGCGAGCTCGGACGCCAGCCGGTTCACGTCGTCGTAGCTGCCCTGCACCGCTACCAGCAAACCGCCGTAGACGGCGGAGCCGATAACCTTCTGCGGCTCGAGGTCCGCCGGGATCAGCACCACCGAACGGATGCCTGCGCGCGCTGCCGCCGCGGCCACGGCGTTCGCCAGATTGCCGGTGGACGGGCAGGCGAGGACCTTGAAGCCGAGCTCGAGGGCGGCCGCTAGCGCGACGCCCACGACCCGGTCCTTGAATGAGTGAGTCGGGTTGCCGCGCTCATCCTTGATCCACAGCTCGCGCATGCCGAGCACCTGCGCGAGCTGATCCGCGCGGATCAGCCTGGTCCAACCCGGGTCCAGGTTCGGGCGGCTCGCGACGTCCGGCGGCACCGGCAGCAGGCTGGCGTACCGCCACATGCTCAGCGGGCCGCGCTCGATGACCTCACGAGTGAGCGGAGGCAGGTCATAAGCGACCTCAAGCGGCCCGAAGCACTGGTCACACACGTGGGTCGAGCCAAGGGCGCGGGTGTGACCGCACTCACGGCAGGCCAGATGGGTGGCATACCCGAACCGGGAAGGGGTTGGCGGCGATGCTGGCGCTCCGGCCAGGTTCGCCGTCGCCGGGGACGGAGTCGCCGAAGTGGCTTGATTGGTCAGCGTTGAACTCACTGGCGAGGCCTCTCTCCTCATCTATCCCAGCGGCAGTTGCCCTGGGTCGGAGTTGGCACCTGTCACGTGACGTCCTCGCCGCTATGCACTGGGCCAGTTAACCTGGCTACGCGGGCGCACGATCGACGTGATGGTTGCCGGGGCTTCATCGGGCCGTTCCCTCCACCCCTCTGGATGAGCAATATGCAGTTATGCAGGGAATCTTAACCTGAGGGCGGAGTTTCGCCCAAGCCGGGCTCCCGCCTAGGGCAGCGCGGCCTCGTAGCCGGTCGCGCACCCAGCTGCCGGAGACCGAGCAGCAGCCAAGGCTCCGATACCCCTGGGCTAGGTTTGCCGCCGGCACGAACCTCTGGATGACCGCCGTGCCGATCACGCTCAGCAGACTCGCGCGGAAAGTGAGCCTGGAGAGCCGCCCAAGATTGCGCTAGATGAGGCTCCGGCGGCCGGGATCACGGGGGCCGCAGGCCGGGCATGGCCGAGGCCGGCCCAGGGCATCCCGGCGGTGGCCGGTTAGTCTCCTGGTACATGGGCGACGCGGAGGCCACCGGGCCGGTACTGATCGCTTCTAACAGAGGCCCGGTCTCTATCACGCGGGGAGACGACGGACGCCTGTCGGCCAAGCGCGGCGGCGGCGGCGTGGTGTCCGGCTTGTCGGCGGTGGCGGACGAATCCGACATGCTGTGGGTCTGCGCTGCCCTGAGCACTGGCGACCGGGCCGCGGCGCGGGCCACGCCAGACGGGCTTCTCGATCCGGACCTCGTCGGCGACGGCGCGGCGGTGCGGATGCTCGACATCCCCCCGGCGACGTTCCAGCGGGCTTACAACGGGGTCGCTAACTCGACCCTGTGGTTCGTGCACCACATGCTGTACGACTCGCCGAACCGCCCGAGTTTCGGGCCAGGATTCGCCCGCGAATGGGAGGCGTTCCGCCGCTACAACGAGATGTTCGCCGACGCCCTCGCCGATGCTGCCAGGGCGGCAGCGGACGGCGCCGCAACAGGCAGCGCTGCACAAAGCGGTGGCTGCCCGGTCGCCCGCGCCGTCATCCAGGACTACCACCTCTGCCTTGCCCCGCAGATGCTCGCCGAGCGGGCGCCGGGCACGCCGATCGCGCACTTCTCGCACACACCGTGGGCGCCGCCCGATTACTACCGGATGCTGCCGCGTGACGTCGGCCGCGATGTACTGACCGGGATTCTCGGCGCGGATCACGCCGGCTTTCTTTGCCGGCGCTGGGCGGACGCGTTCGTCGACTGCTGTGCGGAATTCCTGGATGCGAAAGTGGACCGAGGGCGCAGCCAGGTCACCCACGCGGGCCATGTCACCAGCATCGGCGTCCACCCGCTGGGCGTCGACGCGGACCGGCTCCGGGCGCGAGCCGCCGAGCGTGACGTGCTGAGCAGGATGGCGGCGCTCGCCGAGTCGACCGCCGGCAAGCAGCTGATCGTCAGGGTAGACCGCACGGAACTCTCCAAGAACATCGTCCGCGGCCTGGAGGCCTATCGGGAGTTGCTCCGTACCCGGCCGGAGTGGCACGGCAAGGTCGTGCACGTGGCATTCGCCTATCCGTCCCGGCACGACCTGCCTGAGTATCGCGAGTACACCGCGGCCGTGCAGCGGATGGCGCTGCAGATCCAGGACGAGTTCGGGTCTCCGGGCTGGGATCCCCTGCTGCTGGAGGTCAACGACGACTACGCGCGGTCGCTGGCCGCTTGCCGGCTAGCCGACGTGATGCTGGTCAATCCGATCAGGGACGGGATGAACCTGGTAGCGAAGGAAGGCCCGATCCTGTCCGACCGCGGCTGCGGGCTGGTGCTGTCGACAGAGGCTGGCGCCGCGGACGAACTTGGCCCGCACGCGTTGATGGTCAATCCGTTCGACATCAGCCAGACCGCGCAGGCGTTGCACGAGGCGCTGGCCATGAGCGCCACCGAGCGCGAGCGGCGCAGCGGCGCGCTGGCCGCCGCAGCCGCCGCGATGCCGCCGAGCCGCTGGTTCAGCGATCAGCTTGACGCGCTCGACCGGCTCCCCGTGGTGTGAGGCTGACAGCTGTCCTGGGCTGACAGCGATCTCAGTGCGACGGCCGGGCATTAGCCCGGCCTGCGAACGCCTCGGCCAGCCCGGCAAGCAAAGCAGCCACTCCGTCCGGCCCGTCGACGACCAGGTCAGCCTCGGCGATCAGATCAGGCACCTCGGCCGAGGCGCTGCATACCAGCAGCCCCGGTGTGCCCTTGCCGCGCAAGTCGCGCACCGCGGCGAATGCGGGCAAGTCACCCAGGTCATCACCGCAGAACAGGGTCGCAGACGGCCCTCGCTCAGCGGCGAGCTCGGCGATCGCGGCACCTTTGTCGGTCCCTGGCGGGCGCAGTTCAAGCACCAGCCGACCCGGTTCCAGGGCGAGCCCGGTTCGCGCGGCCAGCCCGGCAAGCGGTGCCCGGAGCCGGTCAATCTCCGCCTGCGGATCTGCGGCCCGCCGGGTGTGCACGGCCAGTGCTTCGCCCTTGTCCTCGACAAAGGTGCCCTCGCCCGCCCGTGCCGCGGCCAGCACGACTGCCAGCTCAGCTCGAGCTTGAGACAGCCCTAGCGGTGGTTCCGGGCTGGAAAGCCGACCCCGTTCCCATCGTTGCCTGCCGTAGTGCCCGAGAACGATCACGTCGCCTACCGCGGCAACCCCGGCAAACGAGGCGGCATCGGCTGCCGGGCGGCCGGTGACGATGGCGACGGTCCCGGCCAGCTCAGCCAGGCGCGCGAGGGCAGCGGTCGCGGCAGGAGTAGCCCTGGCGGCCGCCGGATCTTCGACGATCGGCGCCAGCGTGCCGTCGAAGTCCACGGCGATCAGCGACCGGCGCGGCTGCGCTATCAGCCCGGCGAGCCCGGCCTGGCCGTCAGCCGTCAGCGGAACCGGCAGCCCGCCCGCGGCTGGAAGGAAGTTGGCCTGGCCCGGCACGCTTCCGCGAGGCACAGGCTCACTCCGGCCGGGCCGAGCGGATCCGCTGGCGCCGGGAGCGCTGCCGGCGCAGCCGGGTAACCAGCACCGGGTCGAACTCGGCCGCCTCCGGCCGGTCGATCAGCTCGTTCAGCAGCTGGTAGTACCTGGTTACCGGCATCGCGAATACCTCCAGGATCTCCCGCTCCTTGGCGCCAGCCAGCCGCCACCAGCTCCGCTCGAAGGCCAGGATGCGCATGTCATACTCCGACAAAGCAGTCATCCGGCCTCCTGCGGGCCGCGCCCGGGCCCCATCATAGGCAGCGAGCTTCCGGCCGGGCGATGGCCCTCGTTACTATGCGCCGCGCCACCGGCAACGTACGCTGACCAGTCGTGACCGTCTATAGCTACATCAGCTTTCTTACTGACTACGGCCTGGAGGACGGATTTGTCGCCGCCTGCCACGGCGCGGCAGCCAGGATCGCGCCGGCGGCGCGCATCATCGACATCACCCACCTCGTGCAGCCCGGCGACGTGCGTCGCGGCGCCGCCGTCCTGGCGCAGACAGTCGGCTACCTGCCACCCGCGGTGCACGTCGCGGTAGTCGATCCGGGCGTCGGCACCACCCGCCGGGCGATCGCCGTCGCGGCGGGCGAGAGCATCCTCGTCGGCCCGGACAACGGGCTGCTGTCCTGGGCTGTCGCCGCTCTCGGTGGCAGCAAGGAAGCCGTCCAGTTGACCAACGGAGAGCTATGGCTGCACCCGGTTTCGGCCACGTTCCACGGGCGTGACATTTTCATGCCGGTCGCCGCGCATCTTGCCGCTGGGCTGGCTCTTGGCCAGGCAGGCGAGCAGATCAGCGTCGACGATCTGGTCGCGCTGCCGGCCCCCACCAGCAGGCTGCACGACGGAGCGGCTGAGGGCGAGGTCATGTCTGTCGACAGGTTCGGGAACGTGCAGTTGTCCATCCCGGCAGCCGACGCCGGGCTGCTGGGCATCAGGATCGGTTCCCCGGTTGTCGTGCGCTGCGGACGCCGCCAGTTCACCGTGCCCTACCTGGATACGTTCGCGGCCGGGGCGCCGGGCGAGATCGTGGCGTTCACCGACAGCGCCGGACTTATCTCGCTTGCCATCAATGCCGGGGACGCCGCCCAGCAGCTAGGGCTGCCGCCCGGTGCGCACGTCAAGATCTCCCAGGCGCACGGAACCTAACGCGGCCGTCACTTCCGGCTCCCGGCTGGCCGCCTCGGCTCAGCTGGGCTGGCAAGCCTTCCCGACAGCACAGCTTTTTAGACAGCGCAGCCTTCGCTCGAATAGCACGCAAATAGTTATTACGTGGCACAATGTGCGGTACTAATCACGGAAGGCAAAGACGGCGTGCCACTGAGGTTCCCCCGCCCCGTCATGGCACTGATCGCCACCGGGACCGCGGCCGCCACGATCGGCCTGTCTGGCATGCCCGCCGCGCACGCGACTCAGGTCCGCCAGCGCGAGTGGTGGATTCGATCGCTAGGCGTGACGGACGCACAGGCCACCTCGCAGGGTGCGGGCGTGACGGTGGCCGTACTAAGCGATGGCGTCCAGCCTGGCCCCGCCGACCTAACCGGGGCCGTTACGGCTGCTCCTGCCCCGACGGGAGCCCCGACAGCATCCGGCCAGTACTTCGCCGAGGACGGCACCCCGATCGCGAGCCTCATAGCCGGCCGTGGCCGGGGCACCTCAGGCATCCTCGGCGTCGCGCCTGCCGCGAGGATCCTGTCGATTCCCGTCACGCTTCCTGCCGGTGACCCGGAACTGAGTCAGTCGGGAATTGCCGCGGCCATACCGAATGCCATCGCGGCCGGGATCCGGTACGCAGTGCGCCACGGTGCCACCGTGATCGACCTGCCCATCGATCCCGGCCAGCCGGACAGTTCCGGGACCGCAGGCGCCTCGGCTGCCGCAGGCGGCAGCCCGGCTGAGCATGCGGCAGTGAGCTACGCGCTGGCACACAACGTCGTCCTGGTAGCACCCGCGGGTGACGACGGCGCCTCGTCAGATGCGCCGAACTACCCGGCGGCGTATCGCGGCGTCATCGCAGTCGGCGCCTTCA
Source organism: Streptosporangiaceae bacterium (assembly GCA_036488155.1). Classification (GTDB taxonomy): domain Bacteria; phylum Actinomycetota; class Actinomycetes; order Streptosporangiales; family Streptosporangiaceae; genus JAJYUU01. The sequence continues at coordinate 17,910 of DASXIA010000376.1, forward strand.
ACTCCGCTTTCACCAAAGCTCTGTGGTCCAGCCACCAGGGTTACGTAACGGTGACGGCCGCAGGCGCCGGCGTGCTCGCCGCCGCCAACGCTGGCGGCGTCCAGACCGTCAACAGCACAAGCGCCGCAAGCGCCGTGGTCGCCGGAGTCGCTGCGCTGATCAGGGCCCGCTATCCGGGCCTGTCCGTCGATCAGGTGCGCAGTGTGATTACCACGAGCACGGTCTACGGCCGGAAAGCCGGACGGGCGGACGGATCTGGTTACGGCACCGTCAATGCCGACCATGCGATGGCGGCCGCTGCGTTGCTAGCCATGCCTAAAGGCAGCCGGGCCGGCAAGGGCGCGCAGCCGCTGATAGCGCCCGCCGCGATTCCGGCGGCCTCGACCCAGGGCGTCGGATCGCAACTGCTCCGGGCCGGCGAGATCTCGGCCGGACTGCTTGCCGTGCTGCTCCTGCTCATCATCGGCTACGCCGCTACCGGGCGGCGCCGGCGGCCCGCCAGCCCGCCCGTAGTGACCGCCCAGTGGGCGCACCGCCAAGGGCAATCCCGGTATCCCCACACGGCTACAGCCGACGCGGACCGGATGCTGGACGCCTTCACCACGCCGGTTCACGAGCCGGACCGGGCTAGCACTGCCGACTTCGCCCGCGCAGGCCTCGGCACCCGTGGGAGGCGGGCTGACGACGGTGTGTTCGCCCCGGCTGGAGGACGGCTTACTAGCGGCACGCCCGCAGGCCCGCCCGTAGCGACCGGCGCAGCGAGCGTGCCGCTAGTAAGCCG
>DASXIA010000379.1:0-18215 GCA_036488155.1 Streptosporangiaceae bacterium
CGATGACGATGACATCCGTGCTGGCCTGGCTGCCCATCCGGCCTCCGGTGGCGACGTCGCGATGCGGTGCCTCGACGGTAAGCCCGGGCGGCGCGCGCCAGCTTCGTCGCCGGCGCGGAAGAACTCGGCTGGCGTTGCGACAATTGTCGAAGCCACTAGCCGCGGCCGCCCTCAGCCGCCTGCCTCGCGGTAGGCGGCCAGCCGCAGCGCCAGGTGCAGGTCGTCCCTGCCAGGACCGCACCGCAGGTTCACCCCGGTCAGCGCCTCGATGCGGTCGATGCGGTAGTACAGCGTCGTGCGGTGGATGTGCAGCGACGCCGCAGCGGCTGCGATGTCGCCGCCGCAATCGAGCACGGTGCGCGCTGTCATCAGTAGGTCCGCCCGGGGCAGCCGGCCGAGGATGTCCGCGCCGGGGTGGACGTCGGCCACGCGCAGGTCGTCGGGCGCAGCGGCGATCAAGTGCCAGGACCCGAGTGCGTCCCAGGACGGCCGTGGCAGCCGCGCCCCTGCCCGCAAGGCACGCACCGTCACCGCAGCGCGCTGGACCGCAAGGTGCAGGTCGGCGAGGGGAAGCGGGGAGCCGCTCGCAGCAAGCGACGCCCCCGCTGGCGGCATCCTGGCGCGCGTTATCCCGGCGGGCGGCGGGATGAGCCGGGCGGTCATCCCGCCTGCCAGGTCCCACTCGCCGCTGCGCGCCGCCGACCCGGTGTCCGGCGCGTGCACCTCGACGGTGACGGCGGGGTCCAGCCTCTCCAGAGCGACCAGCTCACGGGCCGCGGCGTCGTTACGGCCGGCCTGAAGCTGGGCCAGCAGCAGCGCGCGCCGCTGATCGCGCAGCTCGCCGGCCGCTCTGGCCCGCGTGATCGAGGTAACCGCCTGCTCGGCGCAGGCCGCCGCCTTGGCGAGCTGGGCGTCGGTCACCGTCGCGTCGGCGTCCAGCACCCACAGGTATCCGAGCAGCTCACGGCCGGCCCGCAGCGGGACGCACCACCGGGGCAGCATGTCTGCCTCGGGCACCGCTGGCGTGCGGACCGGTCTGTCTGCCGAGGCCAGGCGCATCCTGGAGACCAGGGCGGCAGCCGCAGGCTCGACAGTGCGCTCCAGGATGCTCCGCACCCGCGTTCCGTCGACGTCGCCCTGCGCGCTCCACCAGAGCGGCTGGTGTGCGGCATCCTCGATCAGCACCGGGAGCGCCAGCGACGCCGCGAGCTCGTCGACGGCTGCCTGCACCTCCGCCGGGCCGCTCACCATCCGCTTCCTCCTTCGACAATCGTAGGAAAGAACACGCCTAAGTTCCGCAGCGACGCCGAAGCCGCATGGCACGGGCGCGGCTTACCGTTCGTCACGACCACCTCGTCATCTCCGGAGGCACTGCCATGACCGCTCCCGCCGGACGGACCGGGCTGTTCCCGATCGGCCCCACCGCGCCCCGCGGCTACGGACCTGGCTCGCCCGAGCGGACCGCGACTACTGCGGCGCTGAGCGAGGTAAGGACCGCCGCCTACGACATAGCCAACCTCATCGGCGGGCGGGAGGTCCGCACCGGCCGCAATGCCGCCGTGGTGACCCCGCACGAGCACGGTCGCCAGATTGGCCAGGTTCACTACGCATCCGAAGCACAGGTCACCGACGCCATCGACGCAGCCCTGGCCTCCTCGGCCTGGTGGGGACGGCTGTCCTGGGAGGAGCGCGCCGCCCCGTTCCTGCGGGCAGCCGACATGCTGGAGCACGGTCCGTGGCGGGACCGGCTCAACGCCGCGACCATGCTGGAGCTGTCGAAGACGACCTATCAGGCCGACATCGACGCGGCCTGCGAGACTGTCGACTTCATGCGCGCGAACGTCGCGAACATGCTCGCCATGTACGAGGTACAACCCGGCTCGCTACCCGGCATGTGGAACCAGGCCGAGTACCGGCCGCTGGAGGGCTTTGTCCTGGCGGTGACGCCGTTCAATTTCACCTGCATGAACAACCTCGCTTTCGGCCCGGCCGTGCTCGGCAACACCGTGGTGTGGAAGCCGGCGGAGAGTTCCTCACTCGTCGCGCACCTGTCGATGGCCCTGCTGCGCGAGGCGGGCCTTCCCGATGGCGTCGTCAACGTCGTCTACGGCGACGGGCCCGAGATCGGGCAGGTCGCGCTCGGCCACCGGGACCTCGCCGCAGTCCACTTCACCGGCTCGACCGCGACCTTCCAGCACATCTGGCAGACCGTCGGCGCGAACATCAAGGGCTACCGCAACTATCCCCGGGTGGTCGGCGAGACCGGCGGCAAGGACTTCATCCTCGCCCACCCGTCCGCCGACCTCGACGCACTGGCAGCGGCCTGCATTCGCGGCGCTTACGAATATCAGGGTCAGAAATGCTCAGCGGCGTCCCGGCTCTATGCTCCGCGCAGCCTGTGGCCGGCCCTGCGCGAGCGACTGGTCGGGCTCACCGAGTCCGTGGTCGTCGGGGACCCGACGCTGCCCGAGACCTACGTAGGCGCTGTCATCAACGCCCGCCAGCATGCCAAGCACGTCAAGGCGCTGGCCCGTGCCCGGGCAGAGGGGCTGGTGGTCGTGGGCGGGAGCACCGACGACTCCATCGGGTGGTTCGTCGACCCGACCGTGCTGGAGGTCAGTGACCCGGCGTCGCCATTCCTGACCGAGGAACTGTTCGCCCCGGTGCTGACGACCTATGTCTACGACGACACTGAGTGGGAACAGGCACTGCGCCTAGTCGACGAGTCCACGCCCTACGGCCTCACCGGGGCGGTGTTCGCTGCCGATGAGAGCGCCGTCGCGCAGGCCAGCGACGCGTTGCGTTATGCGGCCGGCAACTTCTACGTCAACGACAAGCCCACCGGGTCGGTCGTCGGCCAGCAGCCTTTCGGCGGCGCGCGGGCGTCCGGCACCAACGACAAGGCCGGCACTGTCTGGAACATGATCCGATTTGCCAGCCCGCGGGCGATCAAGCGCAATCACCTGCCCGCCACCGACTACCGGTACCCGCACCTGGACTCGTGAGCCGCTGACGCTCGTCACGGCGGAGCCGCGCCGAAGTAGCGCGATGGATCTTCCCAGGAGTGAGCGACGGCATGCGGGATGCCCGGAAGCACGGCGAATGGGACACATTCCTTTCCACTCCAGGCGAACTGTCAGGCCGCTTGCCGGGAGGCGAGGAGTTCAGCGACCGCTTGTGAGGCCTGGATCGCGCGGGGGAATCCGGCGGGGATGGTGGTGAGGTAGACGATCTCCTTCAATTCCTCTTCTGTGACGCCGGCGTTGAGCGCGTAGCCGCCATGGATCTTGATGAAGTCACCGAGGCCGAGTGCCGCAAAGGCGGCGACGAGTGCTAGTTGGCGGGTGCGCACGTCGAGCACGGTACGGGCGAGGACCTCGCCGACGGCGTAGGAGGTGAGGGTGTTGGCCAGGAAGGGGAATTCCCGGTCGAGCACCTCCAGCAGCGCCGGGTTCGGGTCGCCGCTCAGTTCCGCTGCGATCCGCTCGCCTCGCTGCCGCCGAGCAGCCGTGGTCTCGTTCGGGTCGATGGCGTTGGCAGTCATCGCGCATTCCTCTCAGTCGGATAGGTCGGGTTGCACAGCAGCGGTCAGATGCAGACCGTCGTCTTGCCCCGCGCGCCGCCCGCGGTGTTCCGGCTCAGCGCCCAGGGAACCTGCTCCAGCGCGACGGTCTGCTGGATCGGGACTGTGATCCGGGCCGCGGCGGCCTCGGCGGTGATGCGGGCGAGCAGGTCCGGATTGTCCTGCATCATGAAGTTGGTCACGGCGATCCGTTTGGAAGCGAGCAGCTGCGGCGTCGCGACGAGCGCCGCGGACACGGCCGAGCCGCCGTCGCGCACCAGCCCGGCGTGTTCGCGGAAGCGCTCCGGGTCGCGGGTCAGGTCGAGGACGGCGTCCACTCCGCCGGGGTGGGTTTTGCGCACCTGTTCGGCCACCTTGCCGACCGTGTAATCGGCCGTCTGCGCGGCGCCGAGGTCCCGGATCCACCGGTCAGCTTCGGGCCGGGCGGTGGCGATAACCTCCGCGCCGCATGCTGCCGCCAGCTGGACGGCGAAGACCCCGACCCCGCCGGTGGCGCCGACGACCAGGATCGAGTGCCCAGACTGGAGGCCGAGGGCTTCGACGGCTCCGAGCGCTGTCATGCCCGCGGTCGGCAGCGCCGCCGCGATCTCGGCGGGCGTGCCATCCGGTACACGCTGAAGCGCTCCGCTGTCCGGGGTCTCTGTGACGAGTGCGTACTCTGCGAAGGTGCCGTGGCCCAGCGGCGCGCGCAGGAACTGGCCGTGCACGAGGTCGCCGACCTTGAGCCCGCGTACCCCTTCGCCGACCTCCGTTACGCGCCCCGCGCCGTCGACGCCGAGTACGAGCGGGAGGACCTGCGGCATGGGCAGCCGGCCCTCGGCGATCCCCATGTCGATCGGGTTCACCGACGCCGCCGCCAGCTTGATCAAAACCTCACCCGGCGCCGGGTGGGTCACGGAGACTTCCATCAGCTCGGGTATGTCGCCGAGCTTGCGCACTGCGACTGCACGCATGATCCTTCTCCTGTTCATCAGGGGCATCACCCGCCAGTCAACTCGCGGCCGCCGCAGACCTGAAATACCGATCCGGTTGGCTCTGATACCCTGGAGGTATGAGTGAGCTGGAGACGCGGCAACTCAGGTACTTCGTCGCCGTAGCGGAGGAACTGCACTTCGGGCGCGCAGCCAAGCGGCTCGGTATGGCACAGCCGCCGCTCACCCGCGCGATCCGGGAACTGGAGCACCAGCTCGACGTGCAACTGCTCGAGCGCACCACGCGCCGGGTCACGCTCACTCCGCCCGGCGAAGCTCTCCTGTGGGACGCCCGGAGCGCGCTCGACGCGGTCAGCGCCGCCGGGCGCCGGGCACGGCACGCTGGCGAACTCACGCCGATGCTGCGGCTGGCACTCAAGCCCGACATCGACGGCGGCCTGCTGCCGCAGATCCTCGACGAATACGGCCAGGAGGAGGCATCCCTGCCGGTCAAGCTCGTCCTCGGCCGCATCGGCGAGCAAGCGCAGGCGGTACGAGACGGCCACGCGGACACCGCGTTGTTGCTCAGTCCCTTCGACGACCGCGGCCTGGACTCCGAACCGCTGCTCACCGAGCCGTTCCTGATCGCCCTAGCGGCCGACGACCCGCTGGCCGCCCGCACCTCACTGCGTCTGGCCGACCTGGCCGGCTGGAGACTGCCCGACGGATCCCCCGCGGACCAGGGCCCCGCCTCCGGACGGCGCAGCGTGAGCGGGACGCAGACCCGTCCACCCGGCCCGCCGAATAACGAAGCGCTCAGCGCAGACGCGGCGCAAGACGCCTCAGACCTGCCGCAGATCCTTAAGCTGGTCGAGCTCGGACGCATCGCCTGCTTCTTCCCGGCGTCGCTCACCATGCGGTATCCGCGATCCGAGATCGCCTACCGCCGGGTCGCGGACCTGGAGCCGGCCGCGCTGTCCGTGGCCTGGCCACAGCAATCTCGCTCCACCGCCATCGCCGCCTTCGTCCGGGCGGCCACCAAGGTCGCGGCGACTGCACAGCCACAACCGGCTACACCACAGACTGCGGCTACCTGAGTAGGCGGGTGCCTAACAGTACGAGTTGTGGAGTCGCCGCCAGCAGATGACGGCGCAGCCGAGGGTGACGAACGCATGGAGGATGTCGTCGCGGATCTCCCGGCGGATTTAGGGTGTCTTCGACGACCCAGCGGCGGACTCAGAGGCCGAAGCCTTAGGAGGTGCTGGGGCGGGCCATGACCGGGGTGATCTCGAGCCAGGCCCCGTTGTCACGGTAAACATGGTGGTCGTAGCCGCGGTCTGCGTAGACGCGGCGGGGGTGGTGCAGCGGCACGACTACAGGGAGCCGCTGCGCCTTGCTCGGCCTTGCAATCCGGTGTCCGGCAAGCGCCCGGTGGCCACCGCTGGGTGTCAGTCTGCGAGCCGGAACGCCAACTCCGTCTGCCATTTGCTGGTGTCAGGCTGCTCAGCAGGGTCGGTCAGGTAGAACTCGAGGCGGCAACCCCACTTCTCCCCCGCATCGGCCTGCGATACGTCCCAGCCCACTCCGCGCGCCTCGGCCCAGTCGAGCAATGCAGCTGTGGCGGCCACCAGAGTTTCCGGAGCGCCGGTGTGGGTCATGACGGCGAACCGGCCTGCGGGCAGCGTCCCGCCGCGGATCTCGCCGTCATCTTCTACCGCCGACGCGACCGGAACGCCGGCTTCGACCAGAAGCTGTCGTTCCATGTCGATCACGTGGTACCGGAAGAACGGCGGGCCGGCCGGCGTAATGCCGCGAGCGCTGAGCCAGCCGAAGATCTCGGGAATGCGATCGGCCACCGAGCCGACTGCGCTCATTGTCACCCATCTTGAGATGCCCGCGTACGGCTGGACTGCTCGCTCCGCGATTTCCGGCGCGACGTCCATGGAGCCTCCTCGTGGCTCAGGCCGCTTCATTCGGCGCGATTGGTTCCTGAAGCTCAGTGACCCAGTCGTCTCTGGCGTCGGCGAGCTTGAGCGTTACCTCGCGGGCATAGCCGAGTGACTGGAATCCGCTGGCGTCGATCCACCTGGCCAGCGCCTGGATGCTGGGCAACACGTTGTCCATGGAGCCCTGATGGATAAGCGTGGCGGCTGCGGGGATCTCGCTCAGATCGAGGACACGAAAGCCCTGCCGGCCGCTCGGTGGCTCAGCGACCGGCAGCGCGGCGTGGACCATGATGGCTCCCGCCTCGTCAGTGGCGTCTTCGTAGTACGCCACCCCAGGGCCGGTAATCGCGATGCCTGCGTCGCACAGCCGGCGAGTAAGTTCGTGATATAGCGGCTGGCTGACCGGGGTGATGAACTGCGGTTCATAGCCCGCCGCCGTGCTGGTGAGTTCGGCGACCCGCGCTGGGGCGATCGGCCTGACTACGACGGGAGCCGGCTCGCTGCCTTCCCGCTCGATGGCTTGCAGCCTTGCCTCGACCTGCGCCAGCCTGGCGGCGTCAGTTGCTATCTGGTCTTGCAATTCCGCTCGCCGCAGCTTCAGCATGCCGCGCAGTTCAGCCGTGGTGACATGGTCATCCAAGATCGAGGCCACTTGGTGCAAGGTGAAGCCCAGGTTCTTCAGTGCGACAATACGGTTCAGCCGGGCTAGCTGTCCGGCTTCGTAAAAGCGATAGCCGGTCACCGCGTCGACGCGCAGCGGCGCAAGCAGGCCAATCGCGTCGTAATGGCGCAGCATGCGGACGGATACCCGGCCGTGCCTGGCGAACTCTCCGATGACGAACATGACATCTCCGTGCCTAGTCCCTCACACCATGTCAGGGTCAAGCTGGTACGCCTAGTCCGGTACGGTCATCGAGTCATCCCTGAACAGGCAGAACGGATGCCCGGCTGGGTCGAGCATGACACGAACATCTTGCTGTGGCTGAAAGTCGGCCTGGATCGCGCCGGCCTCGAGAGCCCAGCGAACTGTCTCGTCCAGGTCTCCGACAGCGATGTCCAGGTGCTGAGTTGCGTTTTGTCCGGCATCAGCGGCAGGCCACACAGGCCGGATGAACTTCGCCTCATACTCGAAATTCAGCGTCGGACCGCTCTGGTCGGCCGGCGGCCGAATCTGAGCCCAGCCATCCCCCGGCGGCATGCCAGGCCGGGCCGGCTCGCTTGCCGTTACAGGCCAGCCGAGGAGCCGCGCATAAAACGCGGCGAGGTCTCGGGGGTCGGGCGCGCCGATCGTAACGGACGTCACCGCCATCGGTGGGCGACGGGCCATGCAAGCCTCCTAGCCATCGCATCGCATTAGAGCCGAAGGAGTCAGCTAGCCCGCAGCGTCGTTGAGAACCCTGCGCGACGGGGCTGCAATTCCACGACATGCGTTATATAGGCTGCCACGGTGGCTGACGCCCCGTACATGAATCCGTTTGTGCTGCCAGTTGAGGTTCGTGCCGCCGAGCGTCACGGAGCGGCAGATTTTTATTTGCCGGACAAAGCCGCGAAGCCGTTGCCGGCCGTGGTGTTTGTGCATGGTGGCCCGATAGCGGCTGACCTGCGGCCGACACCGCGGGACTGGCCTGTTTACCGGGGATACGGGTCGGCGATCGCAGCACGCGGTGCTATCGGCGTCACAGTCGACCACCGGTTGCATGACGTGGCCAGCTACCCGCTTGCCGCCGCCGATGTGTCCGCGGCGGTCCAGATGGTGCGCGCGGATCAGCGCGTGGATGCGGAACGTGTCGCGATGTGGTTCTTCTCCGGCGGCGGCCTGCTGATGGCCGACTGGCTGCGCGCGCCGCGGGGCTGGCTCCGCTGCGTGGCAGCAACCTACCCGGTGCTTGCCCCCCTGCCAGGGTGGGAAGTCGACCCGAGGTTCCGGCCGGCCGAGACCATCACATCGGCCGGTGGCCTGCCGATCGTGCTGACCCGGGCGGGACGCGAACGGCCGCAGGTCGCGGCCACCGTCGACACGTTCACCACGGCGGCCGACCGTTGCGGGGCGCAACTCGAGATTATCGACGTGCCAGGCGGCCAGCACGGGTTCGACATGCTCGACCACACCGACGAATCCAGGCACGCCGTCAGCCGCGCGCTGGACGCAGTGCTTGCCCTCGTGTGACTAGACCTCGCGGCAGGAAGCGGGCACCTCACCGCGCGGATACCGGTCGGCGTACGCCGCTGGTAACCCGGCGCGGCAATCATCACGCGCAAGACACGGCGACACACCGTCGAAGCGGCCTGACCAGGACACGCCGCTCGCGCTATGTGTCCAGCGTCACGCAACGCATCTCTTTCGATACGCGTCGTAGCGTAAAGGCTCCGACGGGGACGGGCTTGTGAGGGCGTCCCCGCATCGCATACAGGAGGGGAAGCAACCATGACAAGCACGCCCGCAACGAAGCAGCGCACAGTTCGCGAGCCGGAGGCAGTCACAGTCGTCCTCACACCGTGCAGCGCTGAGGAGTACGCCGAGCGCACGGCCAAGAGCGATGAGGTCAAGGGCTACATCGTGCCTGGCTATCTAGCCGCCTGACCCGCGCAGAACGGGTCGAACCGGAGCGCTACGCATCTCGCCGATGCGGAGTTAACGACCCCACATTCGTGAAATGCGAGTAATAAACTGCGCTGATGCCCAGCCGAGCTGAGATCGTGACGTTCGACGACTCCCCGCCACCCCCTGGAGCCGAGCCATGGGTGCCTGGCGCCGCCCCGGCCGTTGGCGTCGAGGTAACCGATCCCGATCCTGACTGGCCGCGGCAGTACCGGATCCTGGCCGCCCGGATCCGGGAGGCCCTGATCTGGCGCGTGCTACAGCTTGAGCACGTGGGCTCTACCTCAGTCCCGGGACTGCCGGCGAAGCCCGTCATCGACATCGACCTGACGGTGGCCGACCCCGGGCGCGAACAGGACTACATACCGGCGCTGGAGAAGACTGGGTTCCGGCTGGTGATCCGCGAGCCCTGGTGGTACGGCCACCGGGCGTTGCGGGCGGACGAGCCGCCCTGCAATCTGCACGTTTTCGGGTTCGACAGCCCCGAACTGGTGAAGCACCGGATCTTCCGTGACTGGCTCCGGGGCAACCCCGCCGAGCGCGACTGTTACGCCGCCGCCAAGCGGCAGGCCGCAGCCGATGCCAACTCGCGCGGAGAGCACGTCATGCAATACAACGCTCGCAAGCAGCAGGTCATCAGGGAGATCTACCACCGGGCGTTCGTGGCCGCAGGCCTGCTCGAGAAGTAAGGTCGCCGCCCATCGCGGCACAGCATTTACTTAGCCTGCATCGCTTGCCTGGTGGTGCAGGAGCTTTGTGTCGGCCAGGATCAGCGACGTGGTCTCGTGGAGGCTGCTCGTTTCCGCGATGATGCGCTCGCGGATACTGCCGAGAAGATCCCGCGGCCTGTACCAGCCGCGCATATCGTCCTCACCGAACTCGGCAGCCTGAGGGCGGGTCGCGTGGCGGCGCAGAGTCTCGGCTAGGGAGACATCCAGATAGTAAAAACGCGTTATGCCCAGGTGGTCGCGCGCCAGTCCGGTCAGCATCGGCTCGTACCGGTCAGCGTCAAGGATGCCGTCCAGGACGACGTGGTACCCGTGTTCAAGGCTGTAGCGGGTCACCTGGTCGATCAGCCCGATGTTCACCCCGCCGGGCTGGTCCCTCTCCCCCAAGATGGTCCGGCGAATGAGATCTTGCGAGACCCAGGCCACTCCCCTGCCGTACGGCCGACGCAGCGCTTTGGCGACAGCGGTCTTGCCGGATCCGGAGTTGCCGCGTAAGACGATGAGCCGTGTCTGATCGGAGCCGATGCCCATATCGGTGATCCTAGGGTTAGGCGCTGCCGGCCGCCTGAAGCCTGTCGAGGATGGCAGAGATCGCCGAGCACTGCTCGTCCGCGAGGAAATCGCCGTACGCTTCCCGCTCGCGGGTCGAATGGGCGAGCAAGGCGATCGCCCGGTAAGTGACCAGGCAGCGCAGTCCGTCGCCGCCAGCCACCAGGGCCGCTCGCGCCAGCACGCGGTCCGCCGCAGCGTGGTCGCCGCCGCGCTCGCAGTCGAAGGCGAGGGCCGTCAGGTCGAGTGCACGGCTGCCCAGCCCGAACTCGTCCCAGTCCACGACTCCGGTGATCCGTGCCCCGTCGGTCAGGATGTTCGACAGATTTAGGTCGTTATTGGCGTAGTCGGCTGGTGGCAGCCGCAGACCCCAGGCCGGCTCGAGCCAGCGCCGCAGCCGGGTGCACAGAGCACCGGCCTCCGCGGAAGCCTGGAGCTTATCGGCCCACACGTCGTCCCAGTCGTCGAATAGCACGTTCGCCACGTAGCTGGTGAAATCGCGGTCCCCGGCCGAGATCCCGGCGTCCGCCTGCAGCTCGACCAGGCGCAGCGCCTCCCCAAGCAATGGCCCGGCCAGCGAGTTAAGGGGACGGCCAGGGAGCCGGTTCTGGACCGTCACGTGCCACTGAGCGCTGATCATGCCGTGCCACAGGATCGCCGGAACCGGATACCCGCGCGCCCCGAGCGCCGGAAGATGCGCCGCGCACCATTGCGTCTTGTCGTCCGCGCGGTCACCGTACCTGAATCTAGACAATGATCGGGCCCGTGCTCTCCGCGCGGGCAGCCCACGTCATCCGCGACGTTCGCGGCGGCGTGAGCGGCCTGGCGTCGTGCACTGGCTCAGCCAGCGCGCGGGCGAGCACGATGTGAAGCTCATGCCAAGCGGGCATTTCGGTCACGCTGAGATCGTAGGCACCACCCGCTACTGCGAAGAAATGCTTTTCCGTGGAGGTCAGAGGCCTACGGCACTACGGATGCTTCCCAGATCTGAAGGGCTAGCTCTACTAGCTCTGCATTGCCGCTGACGGCAGAGCCATCAGGGCCGACGGTAGTGTCTTCCAGACCGATGCGGGTGGGCAGCCCAAGCGCGCCCGCGTGGGCGACCGGCGGCCAGCACGCCGGTCCTTCTCCGTGCAGCACCAGGGGGATCGTCGCGTTCACCGCATCGACACGGTCCAGGATCTCATCGGCGGCCGCGACCGCGTTGCCCGCCGGGACATTGATGATCTCTACCAGGATCCGCAGCCAGCCCACGGCATCCCCCGCTGCCGCCAGCACATCCGCGTCGGCCACGGACCAGATTCCTGCCTCGGCCGCTATCCCGGCCGAGGCCAGCACGCCGCACAGCGTCGCCCAGCCGGGTTCGGACAGGTTGACGGAGGCGAAGTCCGGCCGGGCTACGGCGGACAGGCCCGCCCACGCCGCCACTGCCGAATGGCGCGCTGCCAGGTCGCCGCCAGTGATCCACAACCCCGTTGATACCCCCACCGGCGTGCCCGGGCTGACCTCACGCACCGCGCTCACTGCCGCCGCGACGGCGGCTGCCAGCACAGATTCACGACCATCAGCGCCGCGCGGGTGCAGATGAACCGCCTCAGCGCCGGCGTCAACGGCGGCGACAGCCGAGGCTGCCAGTTCCGCCGGCGCCAGCGGCACGGCAGGGTGATCCTCGCGGCTGCGTCCGCCGTTCAGGCACACTTTCAGGCGCTCGATCCGGGTGTTCATCTGGCCATGCTCGCATCCCGTCACGACCGCGTCGCCGGAGCTCACCCTCGTCGCCGAAGGCCACGGGCCTCGGCCAGCCCGGCGGCATCAGTTCCTGGCCGGGTCGAACCAGACCGCCAGCGCGGCCGTGGTGACTGCTGTGGCCAGTACCGATCGTGGTGAACCTGGGGCCACAGTGATAGGAGCGAAGAGAGTGACTCATTCCGTGCTGTCCAGAGCTGTCCGGATCACGCTGCCAATGGCGGCTGTGCTCGTGGCAGCTGCGTGCAGCAGCAACAGCAGTTCCGCCGGCGGTACGACGGCCGCCGGCAGTTCCAGCAGCGGTACGACGGCCGCCGGCGGTTCCAGCAGCGGTACAGCGGCCGCTGGCAGTTCCGGCGGCGGTACGACGGCGGTTAGCTCGAGCGGAACTGTCATCACAACCCGCTCTGGCCCGGATGGCACCTACCTGACCACCAGTACCGGAAGGGCCGTCTACTTGTGGGTGGCCGACAGCATGAACAAGTCGGAGTGCTCGGGCGCCTGCGCCACCGCATGGCCGCCGGTCGTCGCGAAAGGTCAGGTCACCGCATCCGGTAGCGCCGTTGCCAAGGACCTGGGCACCATCGCGCGGTCTGACGGCAGCAAGCAAGTCACGTATAACGGGCATCCGTTGTACTACTTCGCTGGCGACTCGGGCACGGGCATGATCAACGGGCAGGGCCAGGACGGCTTCGGGGCCAAGTGGTGGCTGATCACGCCCTCGAGCGGCGCCGCGCTGAGGGCCATGTCGTCCTCGGGGAGCTCCGGTTCGTCGTCGGGGAGCTCCGGGGGCAGTTCGGGTGGAAGCTCGGGCGGCAGTTCGAGTGGAAGCTCCGGCGGCAGCGCGTGGTCCTGACCAGCAACTGGTGACGCGTGCAGACACCCATCGCCGCCGGGCGGGTTGACTCCGTCGCTGGCCGGCCGTCCCCTACGACGGGACGGCCGGTCAGCGCAGCCGCCTTCACCGGTGTCGCGCTGACAGCCCTGGGGCCGCTTGGCCTGGCCGCGCTGCTCGTGCCGGGTGTCGTGGCCGATGCCAGCGCCTCCGCCGGGCTGGCAATGATCGCCGCCACCGTCGCGTTCGCAGCGCCGCTAGTGATCTGGCTGCGCTACTCCCGGCAGATCGCCAGCGCGGGCGGCCTGTACGCCTTCACCGAAGCCGCCGCCGGCCGGCGGATCGCCATGCTCCAGGCGGGCTTGTGGATCATTAGCTACCTGCTGTACCTGATCTACACCACCGCGCAGATCGTCTACGACGTGCTGCCCGTCGTGCTGCCCGCAGAACGCCGCTATCAGCCTGTCCTCGAAATCGCCATCCCGGTCGTGCTGGCAGGCGTGCTGACCGCCGGGCGCCGGGCGACGCTGATCGTCGCCGGCGCGATTGCCGCCGGGCAACTTGCCATCGCCGCCGCGCTAGCCGGCGTGACGATAGCTCATCTGGGCGCCCCGGCCGCCAGCTTCGGCGCGGCCGCGTCAGCACCCGCCGGGACGCTGGCCACGGCGACCGGGCAAACAGCCCTGCTGTACATCTGCGGCAGTCTGCCGCTGTTCCTGGGCGGCGAACTGGCCCGTCCTGGCGTAAGGATGCGGCGCGGCCTGGTCATCGCCTACCTGATCTCAGCCGCGGTCACCACGGCGGTGGTATTTCCCCTGTCCGCCGCGCCAGCATTCACCCGCGTCGCTATCCCGGGCGTGAGCATGGCCCAGCAGTTCGCCGGACGGGGCTTCGCGATCGTGGTTGGCGTCGGGGTGGCGGCCAGCATCGGCGGCGTCATGCTTGCCGAGTGCCTCGCGCTCACGCGGCTCTTTCGTGCGCTCACGTCCCTTCCCCAGCGCCGGATAACGGGCGCGCTCGGCGCCATCCTGGTCGTGACGGCACCGATCACCCTCATCAACCCCGAACGCATCTACACCGATCTGATCAGGCCATCACTCGTCGCACTGTGGCTTAGCCAGCTGATCGTATTCGCGGCGTATCCCCGCTTCGCGGCTCGCCACCGCCACCGCATGCTGCCCGCCTGGTCGCTGACCGTGGTCGCCGTGGCCCTCACCCTCTACGGGCTCTGGACCACTATCCATCAGGCGGGGAGCTGACCAGATCCCGGTACCGCGCCGGTGAGGCCCAAGTTCCCACCGCCACCTTGACGGGAACGACCGTCGCCCACCCGCGCAGGCGCCTACCCGGGCTGGAGTCTGAGGGCCTCGGCGATGATCGTCAGCGTCTTCAGGTGGCCGTCGACTGAGCCGAGGCTGGCGCCCATGGTGTTGACGGACACGTGCGAGGCCCCGGCAGCACGCCAGCGCTCGACGTGGTCAATCAGCCTCTCCGCGCCGCCGACGCCCCAGCTGACCCGGCCCTCCATTCCGATTGTCGCCGGATCTCGGCCGGCCGCCGCGGCTGCGTCTGCCACGATTCCCCTGGCCTCGTCCAACTGGGGCCCGGGCGGGGCCTGCGGGAACCAGCCATCTGCCAGCCGGCCGGCCCGAATGTACGCAGGCCGGGACTGCGCGCCGAACCAGACCGGAATTGGCCGCTGAACCGGCAGCGGCGCCAGTCCGGCACCGGTCACGGTCTCGTGCTCGCCAGCGAAGGTGACACTCCGCTCGGTCCACAGCCGCCGCATCAGCTCGACCTGCTCACCTACCCGGCGCCCGCGGTCGGCGAAGTTCTTGCCGAGCGCCTCGTACTCGACCGCGTTCCAGCCGAGGCCGATACCGAGCCGGAACTTGCCGCCAGTCAGCAGGTCCACCTCCGCGGCCTGCTTCGCGACGAGCGCAGTCTGCCGCTGCGGCAGGATGATGATGCCGGTGACTAGCTCCAGCGAGGTGACCGCAGCCAGGTAGCCGAACATTACAAGCGGTTCGTGAAAGGTCGTGTCTACGTCGTAAGGCCCGTTCCATCCCTGATGCACAGCCGGGTCGGCGCCGAGCACGTGATCGTAGGCCAGGATGTGGGTGAAACCCAGTTCGTCGGCCCGCTGGCCGTACGCACGCACGGCGCCGCGGTCGCCGCCGAGCTCTGTCTGCGGAAATACAAGGCCAATCTTCACGAAGGACTGTCTACCCGGCTCCCGCCTGGCCGAACGTCCCGGACCAATGGCAAGTGCCGCCGCGCGGCCGCGTGGCGGCACTGCTCCGGGCGACCTCAGGGGCGGCCGGCTGGCTATCTCGGACTGACCCGCCTGTGGCTGACTAGCCCTGCGGCTGGGCCAGGAACCCGTCGGTGTGTTGTTGTTTGCGGCGTCCGTGTAGAAGGCGACCAGTTCGCTGCAGTCGTTCACACGTCGCGCCAGGGAACGCGAGATTGATGAAGTGGTGGGTCCTCAGGATGAAGCCTCGGTCTTGCCACCCCTGGTGCTGTAGAACCCGGCCACGGTGCCGTGGTTGTTGAGCCCGGCGGCGGTCAGACTGGGGTCTTCTCGTCCAGGGTCCCGACGCCGGGGCTGCACGATCCGGCTGAACTTGTGCCTGGGGATGTTGTACTTGTAGCCCCGCATCTTGCCATTGGTAACCGGGACTAGGCACGAACAAAGGGCCGGTCGTAAGGGGCGGCATTCCGGGCGGCGATGACGCGCTCGGCCACGTCCCCGACCGGCACCCGCAGCGGAACGGTGGGCCGCTCCGCGAGGTCTGCGACAGTCTCGGCGACCTGTTCTGGACTCATCATCATCGCCTTGGGGACGCCGCCCCCTGCGAACAGCGCCGCGTACGGGTCGTCTGGCAGGCGGTAAGTGAGGACGTCGTCCAGGGCGCCCGATCTGACCGGGCCCGGCTCGGCGAGGGTGACATCGATGCCAAAGCCGTCAAGCTCGATGGCCAGTGCCTCCGCGAGGATTTCGAGTGCTGCTTTGGTAGCCGCGTAGGCGGCGTTGCCGGGGAACACGGCTCGCGCGCCGGCGCTGGAGACGAACAGCAGCCGGCCCTTCTTGCGCTGGCGCATCTGCGGCAGGACCGCCTGGCTGACGCGGATCGCCCCGACGGTGTTCTGTGCGTAGAGGCGTTCGATCTCGGCGGCCGGGCTGGCCTCGACCGCAGCGCGGAAGATCACGCCCGCGTTCGAGATGAGGACGTCGATCTCACCGGCCTGCTCGACTGCGGCGTCGACGCTGGCCTGGTCGGTGACGTCAAGGCGCAACCGCTGGTCGACGTCAAGCGTGTCGAGGGTGCGCGGATCCCGGGCAGTGGCGACCACGCGGTGACCGCGCCGGGCTAGTTCGGCGGCGGTGGCCCGGCCGATGCCCTTGGAAGCTCCGGTGATCAGGATCGAGGACATAGCTCTTGCTGCTCCTTGGTCGCTTAAGGGCTCTCACGGGCGCGAAGGCCCGGCGGCTAGTTAGTTCGAATCTCGGACTTACTTCTTTGGCGTTACTCTAGCAGGGTGAGTCAGAAAAGCGAATCGACTAATCTCGGGGCTCCCCGGGTCTGCCCCATCGCTGACGCGCTCGAGCTTGTCGGAGAGCGCTGGAGCCTGCTCGTTCTGCGGGAGCTGGGTTTCGGCGTCCACCGGTTCTCCGATATCCAGGTCAACACCGGCGCCCCGCGAGAAACCCTGGCGCTACGGCTACGCAAGCTTGAGGAGGCCGGGGTCATCGAACGCCGCCGGTACTGCGACCGCCCGCCGCGGGATGAGTATGTGCTCACTGCCGCCGGCCGGGACCTCACCGCAGTCCTCACCGCGCTGCGCGAGTGGGGCGAGCGCCACGCGACTTCGGTCCGCCACGACGGTCCCCGTGCAATTGCTCAGCCAGAGGCCGGCGGGTAAGGGTATTACTCCGACCCGCCGGCACGATCAGCATCAGACACGATTGTGGAAGGCGCGGCCCTGGTGATGGAGGTGCAGACGGCCCATCCGTCCGCTTCAGCGTCCGCCGGGCGATCTCACCTTGAATTGGATGACGAGGCCGATGGCTAGCAGAGCAACCCCTGATATCACGCCCGCCGCCATGACGTCATGCACCACACGGAGCGCCGCGACGGGCCAGCCGCGGGCCTCCGCGTAAGCGCTGACCAGTAGGCCGCTTACGGCTAGCAAGAAACCATATCCCGGCCAGCGGCCACCAGCATGCATGCGCCTGAACCCGGTCGCATCCATCATCAGGGCGGCCAGGAGGAACATCAGGCCAACTGCCAGCGCAGCGACTCCGATCCAGCTGCTGGTCAACCTTTACCTCGCCAAGTTCAGTTAAGCGACGCGCCCAGGCGGGAGCACGCAGACGGTCGGACGCTCCCGCTTCGCGCTCGCGGGCAGCGACGCTGGCTGCGTCCACGCTGAACGTCAGCAGCGATCCTATGGAGCGGGTGAGTTGGGAGGTCACGCCAGGCTGTCGACGCGATAGCGTAGGCCCGGTGAGCAGGGTGCACGACATGGGCGGGCAGACCGGGTTCGGGCCGGTTCCGGTGGAGGATGACGGGCAGTATTTCCACGCGGACTGGGAAGCGCGGGTGTATGCGATCGTCCGGGTCCTGCAGCGACGCGGGGTGATCAATGCCGCGTTCGATGATCTCCGCGACGCTATCGAGCGGATCCCGCCTGCGGAGTACCTGACGATGTCCTACTACGAGCGCTGGCTGCGGGCGGCAGAGATGCTGCTGGCCGAGCGGAAGCTGCTGGCCGATGACTAGGTTCGCAGCTGGCGCCCGGGTGCGAGCCCGGTTGGCAGATCCTGACGGTCACACCAGGCTGCCGCGGTATGCCCGCGGCCATGTAGGCGAGGTCGTCGAGGTTCGGGCGACCTGGCAGCTGCCCGACGAGGCGGTGCGCGGCGTGTTCCGTGCCGAGCCGGTCTACGCTGTCCGGTTCAATGCGGCTGAGCTGTGGGGTTCGGGGTCGCACTCAGTCATGCTCGACCTGTGGGAGTCCTACCTGGAGGAGGCGCCGTGAGCGGCGAGCACGCCGAGCTTCCCGTGGCAGCCAGGGTCCGCAGGCTCGAAGAGCGCTTGATCGCCGCCGGGCTGGCGACCGACGAGGAGCTCGACGCCATCCTTGAGCGGGTGTTTACCTCGGCATCGCCGGTCAATGGCGCCCGGATGGTCGCTCGTGCCTGGACGGATCCGGGCTACCGTGATCGCCTGCTGGCTGACGGGAACGCGGCAGCCGCCGAACTCGGCTTCGCCGCCGGCACCAAGGGGTACCTGCTGACCGCGGTTGAGAAC
>DASXIA010000381.1:0-6175 GCA_036488155.1 Streptosporangiaceae bacterium
GTCATGTTCTGGATGCCCTGCTCGGTCTTGAAGTGATACTTGACCCAGAACTTCTGACCTTTTGCGTTCTCCCACAGGTAGGTGCTGCTGGCATAGCCATGCATATGCCGCCAGGTGAGCGGGGTACCACGGTCGCTCATCAGCACTGTCACCTGGTGGGCTGACTCCGGGGAGAGAGTCCAGAAGTCCCACTGCATGTTGTTGCTACGCATGCCGGTGTCGGGCAGGCGCTCCTGGGAGTGAATGAAGTCAGGGAACTTCATCGGGTCGCGCACGAAAAAGACCGGCGTATTGTTGCCGACGATGTCGTAGTTACCCTGTTCGGTGTAGAGCTTGACAGCGAAGCCGCGAACGTCACGGTCTGTATCCGGGGCGCCTTCCTCGGCGGCCACGATCGAGACGCGCATGAACAGCGGCGTGCGCTTGCCCACCTGGCTGAGGAAGGCCGCCTTGGTCCACTGGCTGCAGTCTGCGGTCACCTCGAAGTACCCGTAGGCGCCGCCGCCTTTGACGTGGTAGACCCGATCAGGAACGCGCTCCCGAACGAAATGCGCCAGCTTCTCGTTCAGGTAATAATCCTGCAGCAGTACCGGGCCGGCAGGTCCGGCCGTGAGCGAGTATTCGTCGCTTGGCACCGGGATGCCGGCGTCGGTGGTCGTGTTTGGTCGCTGGTCACGCTGGTCACTCATTCTTCTGCCCCCACTCTTCCTGCAAGATCTGGGTTGCACTCGCTCAGACTCGTGGCCAGCCGATCGCGCTGAGTTCTCCTCGCGCAGCACGCTGACCGGCCATCGGGTGACGGCCGCTCGCGGAGCTATCGTCACCAGCGGCCAGGCCAACCGAACTCAACTGCGCTGAAGTGACTTCTAGCTGAGTAAACTCATAAGGCCACGTGGCGCGTCGCGCGCGTCCACCATCGCCTGCCGAGCCTCCATGTGGAGGTACCCGGCCGCCGGATCGTCACACCATCCACTGACGGCGAGCAGCGCGGCCAGAGATCGGCTGGCCGAGCGGGCGGACTTGAGCTGAGCAGGCAAGCCGGGCAGGGCATCAGGCGATGACGTTCTGCGGCGGTCGCCCGGCCCACGGGCGGGCAGCGGGCACGGCACAATTCGGCGACGTTCTAGAGTCTCAGGCCGGTGTGCAGGTGCCCGCGACGGGATTCGAACCCGTACTCGCTGGTGTTTAAAGCCGGTGCCTCTGCCATTTGGACTACGCGGGCGTCAGAGTGCTGCGCACATCCGCCTGCGTAATGTCGGCGCTGCCGGGGCCGACCGGACGCAACCCGGCCAGACCGCATTGTGATTGGTTTTTCCCAATCTCATGCACGGAAGTTACATCGAAGCGGGCCATTCTGCGTCCCGAATTCTCAATCTCGACCGGCTCACCCGCCAGCGCGTCAGCCCCTGCGGGCCACACTCGCATTCGCGCCCCGCCCTGACACCGGCCGCAGCACCTGGTCAATGCTGCCCTAGCGTGGTCCCATGCCCAGAAGCTCGCGTGGAAGGAGATCATCATGGGCACGGGCTCTGCACCGAGCAACGTCGTTCTAGTGCACGGCGCTTTCGTGGACGGGTCCGGCTGGCGGAAGGTCTACGAACTGCTAACGCAGCACGGCTACCATGCCGCCGTGGTGCAGAATCCCACCCTGTCGCTGCAGGGCGACGCCGCCGCGACGCGACTGATCATCGACGCGCAAGACGGGGACCTGCACGCCACAGACGCCGTGTTCATGGCCGACTCGCAGGTCCCGTGGGGCGTGGACGCCCTCGCCGGGCCGGTCACCGAGCCCGCCTGGCGCAGCAAGCCAAGCTGGTACCTGATTGCGACCGAAGACCACATGATCCCGCCGCCCGCGCAGCGCGCCATGGCGCAGCGGGCCGGGGCGACGACGGCCGAGGTGGCCGCCAGCCACGCTGTCTACATGTCACAGCCGGCCGCGGTGGCAGCCCTCATTCAGCAAGCGCGGGGCTAAGCGATCGCCTGCCTCGTCGGAGGCTCGGCGAGCCCTGCCGCGGCACGTTTGCCGCGGTCCGTGGTCGATTTGAGCTAGCCTCCGGCCGCCGCGATCAGGTGCTATGTCTCGTCGGCTCCGCAGGCTGACGGGGTTCCGCGGGTCCCGCCGCTGCGCCGGCGTGCTGGTAGTCGAGGACCAGCTGCGGCAACTGCTTGCCCCCTGCCGAGGCCAGAACTCCGGCCGGCAGGCATTCCGGATCACCGACCTCCCCGAGAATGAAGCAGCTGTGGCTAAGAGCAACAGCTCCGGCGACAACAAGCGCCAGGCTCGCCGCTTCGCCGGCCATCTCCAACGGGCCGCCGCGGATGTGCTCACCGAACAAGAAGACGCCCAGCAGGATTGCCGCTAGCGGGTCAAGGATTGTGAATCCGGGCTGGGATGCGGCTAGCGGGCCAGCTGCCAGCGCGTGCGAGGCGAGCAGCATCGCCGCCGCTCCAGCTACCAGCAGGAGGTAGGGCGACCAATTCGAGAACACCGCTCCAGGCCCGGCACCGAGATGGGAGCTCAGCTCCTTGATAACCGCTGCGACGAAACCCCAGGCGATCCCGGTCGCGGCGCCAAGGACGGCGGCCCGGCGAGATGAGGACGCGGCAGTGCGGCTGCCTCGCCGGAAGGACGTGGTAACCGCGACTACGACAATGCCGAGCGTGACCAGACCGGCCAGCGTCCACGCCGAGCCCGGCGCCCGCGGCCGCCCGCCCGACGGCGATGCCAACGCGAGAAACGCCGCCACCCCAGCCGACATCGCGGCCGCAGCCAGCCAGTCGCGACGCCTGATCCGCAGCCGCCGCCGGCCGGCGAATGCCATGTACCCGAAGACCAGGAGCAACTCCAGCGACATGATGGGCTGGACCAGCGCCAGCGCGCCGAAGCGCAGCGCCGTCAGCTGGAACCCGAACCCGAGGATCATGCTCGCAATCCCGAGAAGCCAGACCGGGCTGCGGGCCAAGCGAATCATCAGCCCAACATCGAATCCGCGGGTTGTCCGGACGTTCCTGGCGCCGTAACGCTGGGCAATCGAAGCCGTGGCAGTACAGATGCTCGCCGCCACGGCTAGCAAGATCGCCTTCTCCATCGGCCCCCACTTTGCGTCCGGAGGATCAACTCACCTCAGTACGGGAGCCGCGTTGCCCACCGACGGGTCCTCCGCCACACGCCTACCGTGCCAGGTAGACGCCTAGAAAGAGCGGCTCCTCGAATGCGACAGGCAGACCGCACCAGCCTGCGCGGCACGAACTGACCTGTTCATCCTGGACAACAGCTCAGAGGACCCTCTGATTCCCCTCCCTATCTGCCCGCGAGACCGCTTCGGGTCATAAGCACGAAATGTCATGATTGCGCCCTGCATACGCCGAAAATCTCCTTCGCGCTGCGGCTCGTTCAGGCTGTCACCGGTGCGCGAGAGTCTCGACTGGCGCTCCGTCGATATGGATCAGGCCCACGTCAACTACCCGCTGCGGATCCCGCAAGTAGAGATAGACCAGGTAGATCACGCCGATTACCATCCACACCGCCACGGCAAGGCCCATGTAGGAAAGCGGTGCCGGCAACGGGCTGATCCAGCTGACCCCCGCGATCTTGATGCCTGCCCCGGCGCACCACGCGGGCACGAATGCCGCGATGCCCAGCACCGGAACCACCAGGTGCGCCACGTAATTGAAGCGATGGCGCCTGCTGCGGGCGAAGAACCCGATGCAGGCCGCGTTCATCACGATGTATATGGCGACGAGCAGGATCACCAGCGCGGTTCCGACCATTGAGAACGCCACTGTCGGGCCATAGTGAATGCCAAGACCGAGCATCGCCGCCAGCGAGATCACGGTACCGAGCAAGATCGCATTGACCGGCGCCCGATGCCTGGCGCTGACCAGGCCAAATAGTGACGGAAAGGCCTTGATCCTGCCCATGGCAAACGCGGTCCTGCTGGACACGTTCACTCCAGCGTTCGAGTTCGCCAGCGTGGAGTTCACGATCGCGAGGAAGACCAGGATCCAGAACAGGCCGTAGAAGGACCGGGCCAGGCCCACCCACGAGGCGTTTCCAGCGGCTGAGAAGCCGGCAAACCCAGAGGGACCGAATGCGACGTCAGCGGCGTAAGTAGTGAACACGTACAACGCACCGATCAGCAGCGTGGCGAGCAGCACGGCGAGCTGGACCGTCCGGCCTGGGTTGCGAGCTTCCTCAGCCAGCGGTGCGGCGCCTTCGAATCCGCCGAAGGCCAGGATGCTGAAGACAGAACCAGCGACAACGCCGGACAGCCCGTGGAAGCCAGGAGGCGTGTACTTGGTGGTGAACACGGAGAGCGTGTTGTGGCCGCCAGCATGGAACACCAGAAGCACGCCCATTATCAGGAAGATGGCGATCTCGAAGACGCCGAGGATCGTCCCGAATCTGGCCGACGTCCTGACGCCGAAGTACCCGGCCGCGAAGATGATCGCCAAGCCGAGTACCGCCCAGGGCCACCACAGGTTGACCGGATAGCCCGAGATCTCGGAGTGCAGCGTGCCGGCGGTAGTGAAGCCGAGTTGCAACAGCACCAGGGGCGGAATCAACCAGCCCACCATTACATAAGCCCAGGCGGCAAGGAAGCCGACCGCGGGATGGAGCCCCCTGGCCGCGTACGTCGCCATTGAGCCGGATGACGGCAGCTCGCGCGCAAGCTGACCGATGCTCCAGGCTGAGAAAAGGCAGGCGATCAGGGCGAATACAACGGCGAGCGGGAGAGCACCGCCAGCAAACGCGACGCCCGCCGGGATGGACGCCGCGATCGCTGCGCCGGGTGCCATGTCAGTAATGCTTTGGAACAGGACCTCACGCAATCCGATTGCGTCGCGCCTGAGTCCGGCGTCGGCCATCATCACTCCAGGGGCAGAGGAGGGACGTTTGCGCCGATCATGCCAGCCGCGGCAGGTTCGGCAACAGATAGCCTTGCGCCAACTGGGCTAACGATTGCATTACTATGAGCGACTCGTATTCGCCCACGGCCATCTGATTCACGGGCGAAACGCCCGCGATCTCGACAATCGCTTCGGGCGAGCGCCGGTGTCTCGGCGGGTGGATCCGGCATGCAGCCCCACCCGCCGGCGCGGCCACCGTTGTCGCTACCTGCACCCTGACCTACCACAGGCCAGGAACCAGGCGCTTAGTGCGACGGGCATAACTGCGGTAGTCATCGCCAAGGTCGCGCGCCAGGCGCGCTTCCTCCACCGCGATCCTGATGAGGATTGCCAGCAGCGGCACGCCGACTGCCGCCAGCGTGCTGAGCCAGCTGCCGAGCGCGAGTCCAACCCCGATGAGCGCGAGCAGGCCGCCGCTGTAGCTCGGATGCCGCACGAACCGATAGGGGCCCGAGTCGACAACATGATGGCCGTCTTGGATGACAACCACGAATTTGAAGAAGCGGCCAAGAGCCAGGATCGCCCAAGTCCGGAGCGCGACGCCCAGGACGACAGCTGTCAGGCCTATAGCGGTAACGGCAAGTCCTCCGCCGGTTGCCGTACCTGGCTCGTGTGCGGCCCGGAACGCCAGGTTGATGCCAGCTGCCACGGACGCCACTACCAGCGCGAACGTGAGATCTGGTGCCGTTTTGCCGCCTCTGTTGCGCATCCAGAGCAACAACTCCAGGCCTGCCCAGCCAAGGAGGCAGGCCTGGACGACCGCGCCCCGGGCGTCCGGGGTAACTATCGGTGTGCTGGTGCCGGCGAGACTCATCGCGACTCCCTGAACGTCTGAGCTGGTAATTGGTCACCTATGAGCCTGCCTGCCGGGCCGCGTTAGGTCGTCGTCCCGCGGTGTCGTCGGCGCATCGTCCGCTGGTATCAGATCTGCCGGGCCCCCGACCGCCCGCCAACGCGAGCTGGCCTTGATCGCACCTAAGCCTGCGGTCGGTCAGCTCCGACCGCGCTCCGCTAGTCCGTGCTCATAGGCAAGAACGACAAGCTGCACGCGATCACGTACACCGAGCTTCATCAGGATCCGGCCCACATGCGTCTTCACTGTGGGTTCGCTCAGGTACAGCTCCTGGCGGATCTCGCTGTTGGACAGCCCGCGCACAACCAGGGCCATAACCTCCCGCTCACGCTCGGTCAGCAGCTCTAGACCCGGTGGCGGAACCATGGCTGCCAGCTGCGGGCTAGTCGCGAACCGATCCAGCAGCCG
>DASXIA010000403.1:0-13253 GCA_036488155.1 Streptosporangiaceae bacterium
CAAAACAGGCGCACCTTTAAGGCGAAAAGTGCGAAATAGATCCGGGAGCGGTCGTATCCCGCGCGCGAAAGGCCTTTTCAGCGATCAGCCTGGGCCGGGCCGCGGCCGAGCGGATAGCGCAGCGCCGCGCTGCCGCGCGGCAGGTGCCGACCGACTGACGCTCCGCGAGGTCGGCAGCCTGCCGGAGATTAGTCACTGAAGCGGGCGCAGCTGCCACCACACGCTGTGATTCGGTCGGGCAGGCGATATCAGTAGCTGTCCAGGAACGCCTTGACCTCGGGGCCAGCGACTTGAGCGCCGTAACCGGCGTTGAGCACCAGGCTGGCGACTGCGACGTCCCTTGACGGCTCGAAAGCGATAAGCCAGCTGTTGGGCCGCCCTTGGCCGCGGATGTCCGCGGTGCCGGTTTTGGCGTAGACGTCCGCGCCGAATCCGACCGTCGCGGCCGTGCCGCTGGTGACCACCGCCCGCATCATCTCCTTCAGCCAGGCGTCGGTGTTGGCTGGAAGCGGCTTGGCAGTGACACGCGGGGCACCCGCTGCGAGGTAAGGCTGCCGGAACCTGCCGCTGTCGATAGTGGCGGCAATCGACGCCATCGCCAGCGGCGAAGCGGTCAGCTGACCTTCGCCGAAGGCTTCCTGCGCCAGCTCAGAGCCAGATGCTGACGCTGGGGCGTTGAAGTAGCTCGCGGAAACGTTACCCAAGCCGATGTTCCAACTCCGGTCCAGGCCGTAATACTCCTTGGCTGTCTCAGCCAGACGACCGTTAGTCAGATGCGCCCACTGCGTACTGAAAGCGTTGTTGCAGGACTGGGCAAAGTCGGTGATGAACGGCGCCGATGGCGGCTCAGATTCGCCCTTGTCATTGTGGTAAGTGATCCCCTGAATGGTGAAAGCCTTTGGACAGGCAACAGGAGTGTTCGGAGTGAGGACTCCCTCGTTGAACAGCGCAGTCGACGTGACGGTCTTCATCGACGACCCGGGTGCCACTGCTGCAGTGAGCGCGAAATCGTTGAAACCGGCGTTGTTGGCCACGGCCAGGATCTTGCCCGTCGATGGCTGGATGACGACCATCGAGCTGTTCTTATGCCGGAGGACGGCAGACCGCGCAGCGCCCTCCGCGGCCCCGTTGATCGTCGTGGCGAGTCCGGAGACGTTCCTGGGTGCGACCACGACCGCCTGGGTGTTGGCGAGGGGCTTGCCCTTCCTGTTCTGAATCTCGACATCCAGGCCAGGCGATCCGTCCCCGGGGGGCGCGCCTGTCTCCAGGGCTGCGGCGATGTTGTTCAGCCCAGCGTCGCCGTAACTGTTGAGATTGTTGCCGCTGGCGTCGGTGACCGAGGTGACGCGCGGGCCGACCGGGACGGCAGCAAGGTGGGTGGACGCCGTGAGGTTGGGAGCCAGGTCGTCGGGAGCCCAGGCGACGTACCAGTACTGAGATTGTTTCCCCCGGTAGGTAACCAGCGATGCGTGGTAGCGCCAGGTCCCGCTGACCGTCTTGGCGCCGTAGGGCGCGGCGACGCTGGCGCTGGCCGCGTAGGTGACCTTGTCCCTTGGGTTCGCCGAGCTCGACGAGATCGCTGTTACCGACCTGGCGGCACTGCTGAGTTTGCTGAGGTGGAGGTATTTCTGGAACGCCGTAAGCGCGGCCTTGGCGACCGTCGGGCGGTTGGTGTAGTTCGCCGCTTGCTGAAGGTGGCCCGAATCCCAGGCACTCAGGAAGGCGCGGGCTGTCTGCTGGGCGTCCTGGCCATCCGATGAGCCCGTTGGCAGGTAGCCGGTAGTCTGCGCGTGCCCGCCGCGGGGCACCACTAGCGCCGCGCCTATACCTGCCGCCACTACCACCACGGCTACTAGCACATACGGAAGCTTTCGCCGCTTCCTGCCCCGGCCCCCGTGCCTGCCGCCCGGTGGTCGCCGCTCGGCGGTTGGCGGGAACTGGGCCGCTGTCGCCTCCGGGCCATATGCGGGGGAGTCCGGGCGGTATTGCTGGGAGTCCGGGCGGTACGGCTGGGAGTCCGGGCGGTACAAGGAGTCCCACCAGGAGCTGTCTTCCGAATTGCCGCTCACCTCAGCGACGGTACCTACTGCCCCGATTGCTGAACAAATCATTAGGAAAACCTGCGAGGAATTTCTGCACTGCTCGGTAGGCCGCGGTCGGATTCCCGCTGCCGGTTGGCGGCGGCCCGCGCACCCCGGCGAGGAGTTGCCTCCCGGGCCGCGGCCTACTGCATAGGTGACAGTCAGTCCGGTGGGGGAGAGACAGGACCAGGACTTTGGTTAGCCGAAGTCCCGCTCCCGGCCGGCCGGCCGGGACGGCGCATCTGCCGGGCATGACTGGGCAGCCGGCCTGCTTCCGCCAGCGCCCGCCGGAGCAGGAACTCGATCTGGGCATTCGTGCTGCGCAGCTCGTCCGACGCCCATCTGGCCAGCGCGTCGTGGACGGCGGGATCGAGCCGGAGCAGGATGCCCTTACGCTCGCTCACACCGCACCTGGCTCGCAGTTGTCACAACGGTCGTCCCCCCGAGCAGGTGTCACGAGTACAGCGAACCGGTATTGACGACCTGCTGCGTTGCCTGCTCGCTGCACAAGACCACTAGCAGGTTCGACACCATCGCGGCCTTCCGCTCTTCGTCCAGCTCCACAACGCCCTCATCCTCGAGTCGCTCCAGAGCCAGTTTGACCATGCCGACGGCACCCTCGACGATGCGCTGGCGCGCACCAACCACAGCGCTGGCCTGCTGTTGGCGGAGCATAGCCTGGGCGATCTCCGGAGCGTAGGACAGCCTGGTCAGCCGGGTCTCGATGATGTGGACCCCGGCCGACTTGACCCGGTCGGTCAGCTCGGCTGACAGCCGCTCGGTGATCTCGTCCGCGTTGTCGCGCAGTGACAGTGCTCCGGTGCCACGGCTGTCGTAGGGATAGCTACCAGCGATATGGCGGACCGCGGTCTCGGTCTGGATGGCCACGAACTTGGCGTAGTCGTCAACTGAGTAGATGGCGTTAGCGGTGTCACGGACCTCCCAGACGACTACGGCCGCAATCTCGATGGGGTTACCGTCGGCGTCGTTGACCTTCGCCTGGGCCGACTCTAGGTTGCGGATCCGGGTGGAGACCTCGATGCGATTGGTGAACGGGTTCACCCACTTCAGGCCGGCGTCGCGGATGGTGCCGCGGTACTGGCCGAACAGCTGTACGACGCGCGCCCGGCCTGGTACTACCGGGGTCAGCCCGCGGAGTGCCACTGAGACGACGACGAAGATCACCACTCCAATCGCAATCAGCCACCCGCGAAGCGGCTCGCTCTGATGACCTGAAACCACGATTAGCGCTACCCCGCCGGCGACGAGAACGATGCCGAGAACCCCAATGCCCAGCCCTGATATGAACCGGGCCTGGTATTCGCTGACCGGCTGCCTGGGTGTCTCGTTACCTTCTGCTGCAAGAACCTGGGCTGCCATCCGGCCCACCTCCACTTGACGCGCCTGATACCACGTTTCTAGCATAGTGATATCAGATTAGTACGGCAAGAGGCCGGTTGAGTTGCCGCGAGAGCGGGCTAGTGAGCTGGGCCGACCGACAACTCGAACTGATAGCGCTCCGGCGCAGGTTTGGCGACACCATAGCGCGGGACGGGCTGACTTTCACCGCGCCGCGCGGCCAGGTCCTTGGCTTCCCCGGGCCAAACGGGGCCGGCACCATCTACGTCCGCGCGATCCTGCGGACCGGGAGCAGGCTCAAGGCCCGGGAAGTGCTCAGATCGACGGCCTGACCGCTCTGATAGACATAGAGCTATGGCAGGAACGCAGGAGTCCGGGCAGGTCGCCGGCCGCGCGAAAGCACGGGACCTGAATGAGCTCATCCGGTACGTGATGTGGTCAGTGTTCCGGGTCAGCGGCCCGGAAGCGATCGACGCGGCGGCCGTCAATGGCGGCCGAGCCGGGCTAGCGGCCGAAGTCTCAGACCTCTGCCAGCAGGCGGCCGGAAAGGGCGTGATCACCCGCGGCTGCTACGACATCCAGGGCATGCGAGCCGACGCCGACTACATGTTCTGGTGGGTCGCTCCCACGGCCGACGACCTGCAGGAAATGTACGCTCGCTTCCGCCGCACTGGCCTCGGCCGGGCTAGTGACCCGGTCTGGTCAGCGATGGCCCTGCACCGGCCCGCTGAGTTCAACAAGAGCCACATTCCTGCGTTCCTGGCCGGCGAGGACCCGAAGAACTACGTCAGCGTGTACCCGTTCGTCCGGTCGCTGGAGTGGTACCTGCTCGATGACGCTGAGCGCCGCGAGCTGCTGGCCGAGCACGGCAAGATGGCCCGGGAGTACCCGGACGTCCGGGCCAACACGGTGGCCTGCTTCTCGCTGAATGACTATGAGTGGATGCTGGCGTTCGAGGCTGACGAACTGCACCGGATCGTGGACCTGATGCGTCACCTTCGCGGCGCCAGGGCCAGGCGGCACACCAGGGTGGAGATCCCGTTCTACACCGGCCGCCGCAAGCCGGTTGACGAACTCGTCGCAGCGCTCCCGTGACGGCGTGAAGGTCCTATTCGGCCGGGAGCAGATTAGCGCGGACCTGTCCTTCGATCAGCTCGCGGCGCACCTGCCCGGCTGGGAGATTGCTGGCTGTGCTCCCGACCAGGTCGCTGACCACCTGGCCGGTGTCGACGTGATCTGCCCGTTCGGTGCGAGGATCGGGGCGCAGATCATGTCCAGCGGCTCATTCGGGCTGGTGCACCAGTTCGGCGTCGGCCTGGACGGCGTCGACATTGCGACCGCGACGCGCCTCGGCGTGCTGGTCGCGAGAGTGCCCGGTGACGTCGGCGGCAACGCTGACAGCTGCGCTGAGCTAGCGGTACTGCACTTGCTCGCTCTCTTCCGACGGCTGGACGAGTCCAGGGCGGTGCTTGCCGAGCGCCGCTGGCCGCAGCGGCCGGTCGGCCGCTCGCTGCTCGACGCGACCGTCCTGATCGTCGGCCTGGGCGCGATCGGGGCCGCACTCACCCGCCGCCTTGCACCATTCGGGCCCCGCCTGCTCGGGGTCCGGGCTCGACCCGAGCTCGGCGGGCCGGCCGGGCTCGAGCTAGTGGCTGGCCCGGATCAGCTGCCGGGGCTCCTGGCTCAGGCAGACGCGGTGATGTGCTGCGCGGTTCTTCATGACGGGAACGCCGGGATGTTCGGCCGGTCTGAGTTCGCTGCGATGCGGCCGGGAGCAGTGTTCGTCAACGTTGCCAGGGGCGGTCTGGTCGACGAGGCCGCGCTGCTCGCCGCGCTTGAATCCGGCCAAGTCGGGGCAGCGGGCCTGGACGTGTTCAGCCGTGAACCTGCCGACCCGCAGTCGCCGCTGATCCAGCACCCGAACGTGATCGCCACTCCGCACATCGGCTGGCACACCGGGTTCATGTTCCGCCAGACCGGCGAGGCCTTCGCGGCGAACCTGATGCGCTACAGCCGCGGTGAGCAGCCGCTGTGGAGCGTGAACTCGCCAGCGATCCGCCGCTCCTGATCGGTTAATACAGCACAGCACAAAAGCGATGGGCAGTTACAGATCGTCACTGATCCTGTCGAATACGTAGCGGCGCCGGTTGTGCGGTGTTTGGCTGAGCCCAGTACCTGGGAGTTCTGGACTGGGGGAATGTCATGTCTAGCGCAATCATGAAAGCGCAGGCGATCGAGCAGGCGCACGCGACCACGCAGCCGGATCAGCTACCGCCGATGACAGCCGAGACGGCTCGCCGGCTAGCGGCGGCGCTAGCACCGCACTGGCTAGCGATGCGGGTCGTGACGGCAGGCACCCCGTACGGGGTGAACGTCGGCGCCGACCCTGCCGCGGCCCAGGCGCCACCAGCGTCCGCGGCCACCACGATCTTCATCGCGGGCATGCTCGAGCGCATCTCGGCGTAGTTCGCCAGCCGGTCGTCCGGCGTGTCGATTCTCATTTGCTGCCGCCGGGCGCATGCACGGGGCCGGTCGCTAACCTGGGCTGGGCCACGACGAGCGGGAGAAGCTAATGACAGAGTTGCCGATGACGGGCGAGCGCGCGCTGGTACTAGGCGGTGGCGGTATCGCGGGCACTGCCTGGATGACCGGCCTGCTCACCGGGCTGGCTGAAGCCGGTGACGACCTGACCGGCGCCGACCTGATCATCGGCACGTCGGCCGGCGCGAACGTGGCCGCCCAGCTCGGAGCCGGGCTGCCGCTGACCGAGCTATTTGCCCGGCAGGCGGACCCGTCCCGTCAATCTGCCGAGATCATGGCCGAACTGGACGTCTCGAAGCTTGCGGCTGAGCTCGGCGGCTACCTAGCTGGCGCCGATACTCCGGCAGCGACTCTGCGGCGAATCGGCGCCTACGCGCTGGCCGCTGAGACGGTGCCGGAGGCTGTTCGCCGTAACGTCATCGAAGGGCGGCTGCCCTCTCATGGCTGGCCAGCGCGGCGCATCCAGCTAACAGCGGTTGATGCGGCAACCGGGGAGCTGCGCGTTTTCGATTCGGCCTCGGGCGCGAGCCTGGTTGACGCGGTAGCCGCGAGCTCGGCCGTGCCGGGCATCTGGCCGCCGGTCACCATCGGCGGCAGCCGGTACGTGGACGGCGGTGTCCGGTCGGCTGACAATGCCGACCTGGCAGCTGGTTTCGGGCGCATCACGGTGATCTCGCCGATCGGCTTCGACTCCCTGATCCCGTCGTCGCTCCCGCTGCGCGAGGTCGTCGCGAAGCTAGTGGCAGACGGGTCGGCGGTCACGGTCGTCGTCCCGGACGCGGCATCGGCCGCGCTGATCGGTGGCAACGCACTAGATCCCGCCACCAGGACACCCGCAGCTGCGGCGGGCCTGGCGCAGGGCCGCGCGGGCCTGACAGCAAACGCCGCCACGGCAGACTGAGCTGCCTACTGCCTGGCCTGGGCCACTTCAAGCAGCGCGTGCAGGTCTCCCATGGTTTCCATGGCTGCGGCTCCGGCGATGAGCACGATCGCCAAGCAGGCCGCGAGCAGGATGATCCGCCGGGGCGGCGGTGCCGTCAGCAACGCAGCGACCCGCCGGGGCACAGGTCCAGCCCAGGCCAGTGACACGCGTTCGGCGCGCGCTCCGACGGCGCCGAGCGACATGCTGCGCAGCCGCGAGGGCCGCGGACCTGCGAGCAGGGCAACCTGCCCGATCGTCTCAGCCACCAGAACGCGATCGCCGGTGACCTCTGCGGCGCGTTCGTCGGCCCAGCGCTCAACCGTGTACTCCACCGAGCGGGCCACTGGGAGGAGCATCGGGTTGGCTGCAGCGGCTAGCTGGACAGCGGCCACGAACAGATAGTGCCGGGCTGACAGGTGCGCCTGCTCGTGCGCGATGAGGGCGGCCCGGCTGCCAGCGTCGAGCCGGTCAAGGAGGAGGTCCGAGACCACGATGCGGCCTGGCCTGCCAGGCAGGGCGTAAGCCTCGATCTCCGGTCCCGGCACCACCACGACTGCATCGCTGCCGTGGAGTCGTGCCGCGCGGCGGTAGGACTCGGCGACCGCACGTGCGCGCTTGCGGAAGATGACCGCAACGGCTACTGCTGCTGATGCCAGCGCCAGCCCGGCGAGCGTCCCGGCCGAGGAGGGAACGGGGTCACCGCGGCTGACTACCTGCCGCGAGTAGTCGCCGAAGGCAGCCAGCATAGGTGCCCTGGCTGCCGCATAGGCGGCAAGCAGCGCCAGCGCCACGGAACTGCACCCGGCGAGCGTGACGGCCGAGACCGTGAGCAGCCAGGTGGCCTGGCGCGGTTCCAGGACGCTGGCCAGCGGACGAGCGGCTACACCGGCCACCGCCGGGATCACCAGGGGCGCATAGATAAGCCACACGTGACTAGTCCCGCTCGCTTGGCTGGGCTGGACCGTCGGCTGAGCCGTCCCTGGCGTTGGCCAGCAGGCTGCCCAGCAGCCTCGCATCCCGTCCGGAGAGCCCTGACACGAACCGGCTCAGCACAGCACCGCGATCGATTCCGCTCCCGAGCGCCGAGCTCATCCGGTTTGCGGCCAGGCTCGCTTCGTCGACGGCGGTGTAGCTGAAGCCGCGCCCGGCGCGCTGACGTGCGAGCAGGCCCTTGTCGTACAACCGCGACATAATCGTCACGACGGTGCTGTAGGACAACTCTCGCTGGCCGCCCGCCGTGATACGCTCACGCACTTCGCCAGGGATGAGCGGCTCGCTGGCCGTCCGCACGATGCCAAGGATCTCGGCTTCGAGGGCTCCGGCGGCACGCCGTATCGCGCCTTGCGAACTGGCCTGCCCCTGCGGACGCCCGGGTTCGTGCATCGAGGCCTCCTGTCGCGGGTATCATCTACAAAACTCGTAGAAGCTCTACAGTGCCTGTAGAGCCATACCAGTCCGAGTATGCCACCGCGGTCCAAGCCGCGAACGACTCCTCGCGCCGTGCCGGGCGGCAGGGCGCGAGCCATCAACCGATCCGGCGAGGGGCCTGACGTGTCACATCTGACTTACCTGGAGTCCGCGGTTGTCGGCCTGATCCAGGGAGTCTCGGAGATGTTCCCGGTCTCCAGCCTTGGGCATAACGTGCTAATCCCTGCCATTGTCGGTGGCAGCTGGGCTCGTGACCTGAACGTTGCCTCCCCGGAGTCGCCCTACCTGGCGTTCATCGTCGGCCTGCACGTCGCCACGGCCATCGCGCTCCTTATCTACTTCTGGCGCGACTGGCTGAGGATCATCGGCGGTTTCCTGTCCTCGCTGCGAGATCGCACCGTCGAAACGGCCGACCAGAAGCTGGCCTGGATGATCATCTTGGCGACAATCCCGGTCGGCATCGTCGGTCTCGCCTTCGAGCACACGTTCCGGGTGCTGTTCGCGAAACCCATCCTGGCCGGAATCTTCCTCATGGTGAACGGCCTGATCCTGCTTGCGGGAGAGCGCTACCGGACGCGCGCCTCGCTGGCGGCCGACGTCTCAGTCGCCGCGGAGCGCGATCAAGCGGCCAGGGAGCCAGCAGCGCGCCAGCCAGCATTCCGTGCATCGCCCGTGCCTGCGTCGCCCGTGCCCGATTCGACAGGGCTGCAACCGGGACTATTTGCGTCGGCCGAGCCGGAGCTATCGGCGCGTGGGCAAGTGCGGCCGGTCCCGGCAAGCCACCGGCGGCAGCAAACCGGCCTGACCCTGCGCGAAGCCGAGGTAGCCGACGCGCGCCGCGCCGACCGGCGGCTGGCCGGGATGAGTTACCCGCAAACCGTGATCATCGGGTCAGCCCAGATCCTCGCGTTGCTCGCAGGCATCAGCCGTGACGGCGTCACCATGGTGGCCGGCATGGGGCGCGGTCTGTCCCGCGAGGATGCCGCCAGGTTCGCGTTCCTGCTCGCAACGCCGGTCATCCTGGCCGCTGGCGCGCTGAAGATACCGGACCTGCTTGGCCCGCTCGGGAACGGCATCCGCGGCCAGATCCTGCTCGGCAGCGTGCTGTCGGGAGTCGGTGCCTACCTGGCAGTCCGGTTCCTGCTCAGGTACCTGCGCACTCGAACGCTCACCCCGTTCGGGATCTACTGCCTGGTCGCCGGGCTGGCGAGCGTCATTTACCTGGGCCTCGTTCGGTGACCCCGAGCGTGGTGAGCACTATCCCGCGACGGAAGGAAGCGAATCGGTGCAGCACTTCATAGCTACCTATGGCTATCTGGCGATCTTTGTGCTCATGGTGGCGGAATCGGCGTGCATCCCGGTGCCGTCTGAGCTCATCATGACGTTCGGCGGCGCGCTCGCAGCCGGTGCGGTGCCCGGCACCTCACTCAACCTGGCAGGCGTCATCATTGCCGGTACGGCTGGCAACGTGGTCGGCAGCTATATCGCCTGGGCAGTGGGCCGTTACGGTGGTCAGCCGGCTCTCCGTCGGTGGGGCCGGTTGCTCAGGATCCGCGAGCACGACCTCGACCGTGCCATTCAGTGGTTCGACCGCTATGGCCCGCGGGCCGTCCTGATCGGCCGGCTCCTCCCGGTCGTGCGTACGTTCATCTCGCTGCCCGCCGGGATCGCAGGCATGGATCCGCTGCGTTTCGGGATCTACACCACCATTGGCTGCGTTCCGTGGACGGCCGCGCTAGGAGCGGCCGGCTATGCGGTCGGTAAGAACTGGAACTCGATCGTCAAGGGCTTCCACGGCCCGACCTACATCATCGCCGCAATCGTGGTTATCGGGCTTGCCGTTGCCATCTGGCGGTACCTGCGCCGGAGCCCAGTGGCCGACGGACCGGATTCCCGGCACCGGCACGCAGCCGACACGGCGCGCGGCACCCGGACGCCTCGCTGAGATCGCAGACAAGGCTCCCATTCTGTGCTCTGGACGGATCGGTCCGCCATGGGCCCGGCGCCACGTGCTGGCCGGCACAGATCTGGGCGGCACCGGGCGCTTCCGCGCAACGGTGGCGCGCAGCCTGGCCGTGACCGTCTCTACGAGATAGACCTGCTGCGTATCACCGCAGCGCTCGGCGTCGTCATCTACCACTACACATTCTCGGGGTATGCCCGGCATCTGACGACGATCTCGTACCCGGCTCTGAGCGTCGTCACGCGCTACGGCTACCTGGGCGTCGACATGTTCTTCACCATCAGCGGGTTCGTCGTCCTGCTGAGTGCCTGGGGACGGCGGCCGCACGAATTCGTGATCTCGCGGATCGTCCGGCTCTATCCGGCGTACTGGGTGGCCGTGACCCTCACGACGATTGTCGCGGTCACGCTGAGCCACGGCCTGTTCCGGGTCACGCCGATCCAGTACGTCGCCAACATGACGATGCTCAACGCCGTGGCGCACATCGCCAACATCGACGTCGTCTACTGGACGCTCTACGCGGAAATCCGGTTTTATTTCCTGATCTTCGTGCTTGCGTGGATCGGCATTACCCGCTCGCGGGTCGTCGCACTGCTGTGGACCTGGCTGGCGGCCACCGCGATCATCGAGGCCCATGTCCTGCCGGCCGGGATCGCGACAACGCTCGACATACTCGTGCAAGCGCAGTGGTCGCACTACTTCATCGCCGGCATGGCTCTGTGCCTGATCTACCGCACCCGCTTCTCCTGGCAGCTGGGCGCGATCCTCGCACTTGCCTACGCCAATGCGGTCTACCAGGCCATCAACTTCGGCCATCTCGTCGCCGGCCGCTATCACCAGACCCTGCACTCACCGGTGATTGCCGCGGTTATCACCGTCGTCTTCATCGTGATGACACTGATCGCACTCCGCGTCACCAGGCGGCTCGGTCGGCCATGGTTCGCTGTGGCAGGTGCGCTGACGTACCCGCTTTACCTCGTGCATGCCTACAACGGGTTCGTGATCATCAACTTGATCGGCCGGTACCTCAACCGATGGGTGCTGCTAGTGGTCATGGTCGCGGGCATGTGCACTGTGGCCTACGCCATTCACCGGCTCGTCGAAGCGAGGCTTGCTGGTCGGCTCAAGCGGGCACTGACCTGGGCCGTCGGTGCTGCGCAACGCAAACCGCCGCCGCCGGCCGGGGCCGGTGGCCTGGCATCCGACAGCCGCAGGGCTAGCGGTTCTTACGAAGAAACTCGTTCAGCCGCGCCAGCGGCCAGGCGGTGATGATGTCCTCTGCGGTGAGCCAGCCCCGCTGCGCCGTAGCAACGCCGTACTGCAGGTAACCAAGGTCGCGCACGGAGTGCGCATCGGTGTCGACGGCAAATTTCACGCCCGCGTCGCGCGCCGCCTTGATGTGCGCAGAAGGTAGGTCGAGACGGGCCGGGTGCGAGTTGACCTCTAGCGCTGTGCCAGTCCGTGCGCAGACCCGGAAGAGTTCGGGCAGGTCCACGTCGACTGGCGGCCGACGGCCGATCTTGCGGGTCAGCGGGTGGCCGATGACGTTGACGTGCGGATTCTCGCACGCGGTGAGGAACCGCCTGGTCATCTCCTTGCGCGGCAGATCGAAATGCGAGTGCACGGATGCGACGCAGATGTCGAAGCCGGCCAGGAAATCGGCTGGCCAGTCGACGCTGCCGTCGGGAGCGATGTTCAGCTCGGTGCCGTGCAGCAACACCATGCCCGTGCTGGCTGTGGCTCCGGAGCCGTCGGGCGCGGCTGTTTCACTCCCGGCGAGCCGGGCCCCAAGCGCTCGGACCTGCTCGCGCTGGGCAAGCATCTTCTCGTCGGTCATCCGCTGCATGACGAGGTTCGGCGCATGGTCGGTGATGGCGTAGTACGCGTAGCCGCGCGCTTGCGCCGCGGAGACCATCTCTTCCAGCGTGGCGATGCCATCGGTCAGGTTCGTATGGGTATGCAGGTCACCCTTGATGTCCGACTCGGCGACCAGGTCCGGTAGCTCGCCGCGGGCGGCAGCCGCAATCTCACCGGTATCCTCGCGCAGCACCGGGGGGATCCAGGCGAGGCCAAGCCGCTCGTAGACCTCTTCCTCGGTACGCGAGACGATCAGCTCGCCGGACTCAGCGTCGAACAGCCCGTACTCGGACAGCTTCAGTTTCCTGCGCACCGCCAGCTCTCGGATCCGCACGTTATGGTGCTGTGAGCCAGTGAAGTACTGCAGCGCCGCGCCCCAGGAGTCGAGTTGCACCACCCGCAGGTCGACCTGCAGCCCGGAGCCGGTCCTGACGGAGGTCTTTGTTGGACCGGAGGCGATCACTTCGGCCGATTCGGGCATCGCCGTCAGCGCCGTCATGAGGGGTGCGGAGTCCACGGCAGCCGCGAGCACGTCGACGTCACCGACGGACTCGGCGGCGCGCCGCAGCGACCCGGCTGCTGCGATCCGCAAGCAGCCCGGCGCGGCGCCGACCGCGTCAATCACGACGGCCGCGGTTTCGGCGGCGACGTTCAGCAGGACACGGCTGCCAGCGCTCTCCAGCAGGTCGATTCCGCGCAGCAACTTGTCCGCGCTCTTGGCGCCGAAGCCCTTGAGGCCGCCCAGACGGCCCTCGGTGATCGCTTCCTTTAGCTGGTCTGGGGTACTTATCTGCAGCTCGCGGTAAAGCTGCAGAGCGCGCCGCGGGCCGAGTGCCGGGATCCGCGTCAGCTTCCTGACACCGTCAGGGATGTCCGCGCGGAGCTCCTCAAGCTCGGCGAAGCTGCCGGTGGCGATGATCTCGGCCACCTTTGCCGCGATGGACTTGCCAACGCCCGGTATCCGCAGCACTTCCGCAGCCGACAGCTCAGAGACGTCCTGCGGATGCGCCGCGATCGCGCGGGCGGCCTTGCCGTAGACGCGGGCACGGAACGGATCGCCGCCGGTCATGACCATCAGGTCGGCGTATTCGTCCAGGAGCGC
>DASXIA010000229.1:0-26937 GCA_036488155.1 Streptosporangiaceae bacterium
GATGAAACGGCGCCGGAAATCCTCGTCTTGTGCCAGCGCCGGGGCCAGGATCTTGAGCGCAACCTGACGTTCCAGCCGCTCGTCGTACGCGCCGAACACGACAGCCATGCCGCCGCGGCCGATCTGCTGTTCCAGCCGGTATCCCGAGATCCGGTAACCAGAACTGAATCCCACGGTGTCTGCCTGCGGCGGGATAGTGCTCTCCACCGTTCCTCCACCGTGTGCCGCGCCGACCCGACTGCGCCCTCGCTTGAGTGCCTTTAAGTATGAGTGCACCGCATTATCGGCTTTGCCTCCAGCAACGCGCAACCTGGGATCATTCACCACTCGATGAGATGAATATCTACGTTGGCAGGCTGCACGAGGGGAGGCCTCCCCTAGTGCTCCAGACCAATCCCTAGCCACTATTGACAATCGGTCGTGTCTGCTGCGCGGTGGCAGTGGAGAAAGGGCTCGCCCGGTTCAGGGCGGGGAAGGGGGATCTTGTGATGCGAAGGTTCATCATGGTGACGGCCGCAGCGGCTGCGGTGGCCACGCTTGGCGCATTAAGCCCGGCCGCCGCGGGAGCGGCTAGCCATGCCCTGCGGGTCGGATCGGGTGCGCCAGCCCGGGCGGGGCAGGCCGCATCTGGAGACCGGCTGTGGTTCCGCCGGTACAACGGGCCCGCGAACCGCTGGGACCACGCCTCCTCGGTGGCGGTCAGCCGGGACGGGACGAGAGTGTTCGTGACCGGGATCAGCCAAGACGGGAAGCCCGGCACCAACAACTTTGCCACGGTCGCATACAGCGCCGCCACCGGCAGGCAGCTGTGGGTCAGCCGCTACAACGGCCCCCACGGGAACGCCTTTTCCGCCGGGCCGGTGGTCGTCAGCCGGACCAGGGTGTTCGTCACCGGCACCAGCCCCAGCCCGAAGACCGGCTACGACTACGCCACCGTGGCCTACACGGCGGCCACCGGCAGGCAGCTCTGGGTCCGGCGGTACAACGGCCCGCCGAATGCCGGGCTCGGCGCCTATTCAATGGCGGTGGTGAACGCCGCCGGGACCGCGGTGTTCGTGACCGGGGGTGAGACGGTGGCCTACGGCGCCGCTACCGGCAGACGGCTGTGGGCCAGCCCTGGTGGTAGCAACGCGGTCGCGGTGAACCATCGCGGGACCGCGGTGTTCGTGCACGCGGGCGGCACCGTCACGGCCTACGACGCGGCTACCGGCAGGCAGCTGTGGACCTACCGCGACCCGCCTGGGGCCACCGGTGAACCAGGCCCCTCGGTCGCGGTGAACCCCGCCGGGACCACGGTGTTCGTGAC
Organism: Streptosporangiaceae bacterium; assembly: GCA_036488155.1. Classification (GTDB taxonomy): domain Bacteria; phylum Actinomycetota; class Actinomycetes; order Streptosporangiales; family Streptosporangiaceae; genus JAJYUU01. Next base: position 1,307 of record DASXIA010000229.1, read on the forward strand.
TGGGACCAGCGACCCGCAGGGCGTGGCACCGGATTACGAAACGGCCGCCTACAGCGCTTCCACCGGGACACAGCTGTGGGCCAGCTATTACACCGTGCCCGGCGACAGCTTCGACAGAGGCCTCTCGGTCGCGGTGAACCCCGCCGGGACCGCGGTGTTCGTGACCGGGATCCGCCAGTTCTTCGGGCAGAACGGCTTGGCCGGTAACTACGCCACGCTAGGCTACGACGCCGCTACCGGCAGGCAGCTGTGGGTCCGCGGCTACGCCGCCACCAAGTACAGGCAGGACGTGTTTGTCCCCCCATCCCTGGCCGTCAGCCCGAACGGGACCACGGTGTACTTCACCGGGAGCAACGGCGGCTACAGAACGCTGGCTTACGGCGCCGCCACCGGCAGCACGCTGTGGGCCCGGCATTACAGCCCCGGGATAGGCACCGATTCAGCCTCCTCGATCGCGGTCAGCCCCCGCGGGACCGCGGTGTTCGTGACCGGGACCAGCACCGGACGTACCCGGTTCGGCGACTACGGCACGATCGCCTACCGCAGCTGACCGTGCCGCTTACCAGCAAGCGCGCCCACCGGGCCACTGCGGCCCCGTCGAATCGCGGACGGAAGTGTCCGGCAACTCGCAACCGCTGTGCCATCCGCGTAGCACGTGGTCGCTTGCGGACGTCTCCGCGGAAACGCATTGTGCAGGATTTCACCCAGATTTGAGGGCTGGACGCTAGGCGGTCATCCCGGGGCTCGCGTCACCACGAAGGTGGCGGGCCGCCGGGGCCGGAAGCCGAGTGACTCATAGAGGCGGAGAGCGGGAACGTTGTCGGACGCGGCATGCAGGAACGGCTGCTCGCCGCGGGCGGTGATCGCAGCTGCGACAGCCAGCGTGAGCCGGGTTGCCAGGCCATGGCCGCGGAACGCGGGGTCCGTGCAGACGGCGCTGATCTCAGCCCAGCCCGGCGGGCGCAGCCGCTCGCCCGCCATGGCTACCAGCGCGCCGCCACGACGGATGCCGAGGTAACCGCCGAGCTCAATGGTTCGCGGCAAGAACGGCCCTGGCTCGGTTCGCGCGACCAGGTCGAGCATCTCAGGCATGTCAGCCGGACCGAGCGGGATCGCCTCGGCGTCCGGTAGCGCGGCTACTAGCTCGCCGGTGAGCTGCACGGCGTCCACGTTCATCAGCACCTGCCAGGCAGGCGGCGGCGTCACGGGCACGCCAGCGGTCGCGGCGACACTGCCGGCGCCGATCAGCTTGGCCAGGTCCGTCCAGTCTTCCGGGCTGGGTTCATCCGGTAGCCCGACGAACGGCGAAATGCCGGGCGCGTAACGCAGCACGGCACCGCAGCGCTCAGCCAGGTGCGCCTGCGGGCCGAGCAGCGCGGCCCGTGCCGGGTTGTCGAGCGGGTGGATGGCGGCCATGATCCGAGCCTATCTGCCTGTTTTAGCAGGTTATCGCCGTCCTCTACCGAGCCGCGAACAGCGCAGCGGTGAGTGCCGTCAACAGCTCGGTATCCGCCGCATACGGCGTGTAGAGCGAGATCCGGTTGACGATGTCGCCGAACCGGGCCAGCAACTCGGTGGCTACCCGGGCGGGATCGCCGGCGATCGCGAACGCGTTGAGCACGTCGTCGGAGATGAGCTGGCCCATGGCAGCCCATTCCTGGCGGCGCGACAGCAGGTTGAGTTGCTCGTGCAGCTCGCCCCAGCCGTGGAGGTCGAGCACCGGCCGGTAGGCGGGCGTCGAGCCGTAGAAGGCAATCTGCTCGCGCACCCCGGTCTCGGCAGCGGCCCTGGCTTTGGCGTCGCTCCCGAGTACGACGAACACCGGCAACGTCAGCTCAAACCCGTCGAGCGTGCCGCGTGCGGCGCGGAGTGCCGGGATGGTGCGCTCACGCAGGTATGCCTCGGTGGTGAAGCCATGGCAGAGCATGCCATCGGCGACGCGGCCTGCCACGGCGGTCATTCGCTCGCCTACCGCTGCCAGCAGCACTGGCGGATTGCCGAAGTCGCCCGGTCCGGGATTGAAGAAGTCGGTCATCAGCGTGTGCTGATAGAAAGTGCCGCGGAACGCCAGCCGTTCGCCGGTCGCCCAGCTGTTCCAGATGGCGCGGACGGCCGCGATGAACTCTTCCATCCGGGCGGCCGGGTGATTCCATGGCATCGAGTACCGCCGCTCGATGTGCTGGCGAACCTGAGACCCGAGACCGAGCTGGAACCGGCCGCCCGAGATGAGCTGGATGTCGTTGGCCAGCACGGCCACGTTCATCGGGTTGCGCGCGAACGCGACGGCGATCGAGGATCGCAGGCTGATGCGCTGCGTCGCGCGGGCGGCGAGGGTGGCGCAAACGAACGGATCGTGTCTTGTTTCCGGAACATTGAAGCCGTCGTAGCCGTCGGCCTCAGCAGCGATCGCCGCGGCCTCGATGCGCTCCGGAGCGGCGGAGACTCCGGCGCCGGCGTCGATGAGCATTCGTCCGGCGGTCTTGGTGATGATGCCCGGCTCCATGCCGGTTCGGTCGCTGGTCATCGGCACCCTCCTACGCCAGAGCCGGAACGATTACGTACTTGGAACCGGTCGACATCCTGCCGTACTGAGCGATGGCTGCGGGCTGGAGGGCACCCGCGAGTGACATCTGACCCGCGTAGCTGCTCGCAAACGTCGTCGCCAGGCCGGCCGCCACCCGGTTGCGCAGGCGGGCCACCTCCGCAGGACCGATCTTCTGCAGGAACGGGGTGAGCAGCCAGCCGCCGATGCCCCAGGCCATGCCGAAGCCGCGGGTCAGTTCGGTAGGCCCGCGGTCAAGCGATCCGTAGATGTAGACCTGCTTGTGCACCGCCGACCCGTACCGGCTGTAGCCGGCGGATGCCTCGCTGACCGCCGCCTCCATGCAGGTGAGAATCTGGCTGGCGAGGTTGCCGCCGCCGACGGCGTCGAAGGCAAGCGTCGCGCCGGTCTCGCGCAGCGCGGCGGTCAGGTGGCCGGCGAAGCCTGGCGCGGCTGAGTTGCATACGTACGCGGCCCCGGCCGAGCGCAGTAGCTCTTCGTCGGCCTGCTTGCGCACGATGTTCACCAGCGGGATCTGCTCCTCGGTGCACAGCCGGCTGAGCATCTGGCCGAGGTTGGAGGCGGCCGCGGTGTGCACCAGGGCGGTGTGACCTTCCCTCTGCATGGTCTCGACCATGCCGAGGACCGTCATCGGGTTGACGAACGACGAGGCGCCGTCGAGAGCCGGGGTGCCGTCGGGCAGTTGCAGGCAAGCCGCCGCATTGACCAGCCGGTACTGCGAGTACATGGCGCCGCCGGCCACCGCGACTGTTTTGCCGAGCAGCGCCTGTGCCTGCGCCGATGACCCGGCCGCGACCACCGTGCCAGCGCCTTCGTTACCGACCGGCATGGGCGTCCCCACGCGGCCGGCCAGAGCGCGCATCGCTGCATCCGGGATCGGGGCAGTCAGCACCGGCCGCTCGGCGGAGCCGGTCACGACTGCCGCAGCGAGGTCCGCGCCGCCGAAGAGCAAGCCAAGGTCGGACGGGTTGACCGGGGCTGCTTCGACCCGAACGAGCACCTCGCCGGGACCAGCTTCGGGCACCGTGACGGTCTCGACGAAAACCTCAAGTACCTGGTCAGCCCGGACCAGCGAGCGCAGTTGCAGCCCCTCAGACGGGGTCTGTTCCGTCATCAGTCACCCCTTCGTGGTCGTTTCCCTCGGTATTACGGCCCGTGCCATCACACGATCGATGTCTGGTGGCCGGCCCAGTAAGCGTCCCTCAGGAACCGCTTGTACAGCTTGCCGGTGGGGGAGCGCGGGAGGTCGGGCACGAAGTCGATGGTCTGCGGGCACTTGAAATGGGTGAGCCGGTCCCGGCAGTAGGTGATGAGCTCGGCAGCGAGTTCCGGGCTCGCGGCAGCAGGGTCGGCTAGCTGCACCACCGCCTTGACCTCTTCGCCAAGGTCTTCGTTCGGGACGCCGATCACGGCGACGTCGAGCACGGCGGGATGGCCGGAGAGCAGGTTCTCGGTCTCCTGCGGGTAGATGTTCACCCCGCCGGAGATGATCATGTAGCTCTTGCGGTCGGTGAGATACAGGAACCCATCCGCGTCGACATGGCCGACGTCGCCGACGGTGCTGGTGACACCGCCGTCGCGGCGGCTCGCGGCTGTCTTGCCCGGATCGCCGAAGTACTGGAAGGCGGTCGCTCCGCGAAACCAGATCGTCCCGTCCTCGCCGGGCGGGCACGGGGTGCCGTCGTCATCGAGGATGAGCAATTCGCCCAGGATAGGCCGGCCCACGGTGCCAGGATGGGTCAGCCACGTCGCGCTGTCGCAGAAGGTGAAGCCATTGGCCTCGGTCGCGCCGTAGTACTCGGTGACGATCGGGCCGAGCCAGTCGATGATCGCCTTCTTGACGTGTACCGGGCAGGGTGCGGCGGCATGGACGATGCACTCGAGCGATGAGGTGTCATATCGCGTACGGGTCTCGTCCGGGAGGCGGAGCAGCCGGTTGAACATGACCGGCACCATCTGGCAGTTAGTCACCTTGTACCGCTCCACGAGCGCGAGCCATTGCTCGGCGTCGAAGTGCTCCATGACGACGACGGTGGCGCCGAGCCGCAGTGCCGCGGACACGCTGGCGGCCGGCGCCGAATGGTAGAGCGGCGCGGGATTGAGGTAGGTCATGCCGGGCCGGAGGCCGAACATCGCGCTGACGAATTGCATGACCGGCAGCGCCTCGCCGGGCGAAACCGCGGGCAGCTCGCGCAGTACGCCCTTGGGCTGGCCGGTGGTACCTGAGGAGTAGAGCATCGCGGCGCCCAGCGACTCGTCCGCGACCGGGTCAGCCGGGCAGCCGGCGATGGCGGCCTCATAGGACTCCCAGCCGTCCGGGGCAGCGGCGGTGCCGGTACCTGTCATCACCCGGCGCTCCAGTTGCGGGCATTTGGCTGCTGCCGCTTCGGCGACCTCTGATTTAGCCGCGGAGCTGAAGAGCAGCCTGGACTTCGAGTTGGTGACGATGTAGGCGACCTCGTCGGGTGCGAGGTAGCTGTTGATCAGCGTGTAATAAAGCCCGGTCCGCTCTGCGCCGCTCTCGATCTCGAGCATGCGCGGGTTGTTCTCCATGAAGATCGCGATGTGATCGCCGCGCTGCAGGCCAGCTTCCCGAAGCAGGTGCGCCACCTGGTTGGCATGCGATTCGAATTCGGAGTAGCTCACCGTCTCGCCGGACGTGGCCATGATGATGGCCGGCTTGCCGGGGTCGTCTATGGCGTGCTGGCGTGCGAACATGCGTCCCCTCCTGCTGAGCACTGGTGGAGACGTTACAGGCGCGCAGCTCGGATTGGCAGGCCCAGGTGAAGGGGCGGAAGAGCGGAGAGTCAGCCCGCGTACTTCAGCACCAGATCGCCGACGCGCGGGAGCGCGGCCTCGATTTGCTTGGCAGCGCCGCCGCGGATGGTCTTGTAGGCCTTGACGATCGTCGGCCGGCCCGAGTCCGCCGCCCGGGCGTCGGTAATCGAGAGGAATGCCGCCGACACCTCGTCGGCCCGCTTGACCAGGTAGTCGCCGAACTCGGAACTGCCGGAAGCGCGGAAGTCGGCCCAGAACGGCTGAAGGCTCTCCAGCAGTTCGGGGAGCAGCCACTCCACCGTTTGGCGCAAGTAGCCAGGAGCGAAGGCAGTCACCGTCTTGTAGGCAAGCTTCACCGCAGTTCCACCGATGCCCGACTTGTCAGACACCTCCTGCTCGATCAGCTCGAAGCAGTCATCCATCACCTTTGGCTGGGTGTCCGGCGCGAGCAAGATCTCCGGAAGCGTGGCTGCCATCGTTAACGTCGTCTCCTTGGGGCTGGGGCGGAAGCCCGGTGAGTGCTACGCGCACATGCGGGCCCTCGTCGGTTATAGGACCTTTCGCGAGCTGACGGTGATACGCCTCGTTACGGGCGCTCTGGTCGCGAAGCCCACAGCTTAGGCGAACTGTCACCGACAGCCCGCCGCCCGGCGCCCCGAGCGTTCCATTCTGCTCGGTCTTGACGGAGACTGTCGGCATGACGAGCGTCCAGCCTGATGGCCGTGCGGTCCGGCAGGCCTTAGAGCAAGCAAGCGAGCGCGCGGCAGGGCTGGTGCGCCAGACAGGGCCGCTAGATGGACCGGTCCCCGGGCTGGAGTGGACGAAAGCAGAGCTGGTCGCACACCTGTGCGCGATATGCGAGGCGTTTGCGAGCACGCTGCGCGGCGAGGACTTCGCCGAACGCTTCGGCACGCAGTTCGTCGGCAGCTACGGCTCCGGCCCAACCTTGCGTGAGGCGGTCGCCGCGACCAACGCGAAGGTGGTCAGCCACGCGTCATTCGCTACGCCGGCTGCGGCCGCTGACGCGCTGACTTCTGGTGCCGCTGCCCTGCTCGCCGCGTTCGACAGCCATCGGGACCTAAGCGCACGGCGGCCCGCTCCCTGGTACGGGCCTGAGGTCGCACTGCCCGTCGGCAGCCTGTTGTCCCTGGCCGTGTCCGAGCTTCTGGTACACGGATACGACCTTGCCAGGGCTGCGGGCGCCGGCCTGCGCCCGCCGCCGGCCTCGGCCGCTTCGGCGAGCGTCGTGGCCGCCGCGGTGATGAGCGAGATGCTCCCGCGCATTCTCGACGAGCGCACCGCCAGCGGGTTCACTGGCAGCTTCGAGGTCCGTGTCCGTGGCGGGGAGCGGTTCGTGCTGCGGATCGCCGACGGCCGGGCCTGGAGCGAGCCTGCTGAGAGCGGGACCGTCGACTGCGTGCTGACCTTGTCCGCATACCCCGCCTTGCTCATGGGCTACGACAGGGTGCCGGTATGGCGGGTCATCGCCGCGGGCAAGGCGTGGGCGTCTGGCCGCCGGCCCTGGCTGGGCCTGCGGTTTAACCGTCTGTTCCTTACCGTCTAGAGCCGCCGCATGAGGGCACGAGTTCGAGGTCGAGCCTGTCCCGGTGCGGCGTAATTATCCGCCCATCGGGCAGAAGATCGCCGGTGTCCTCGAACACGACGACACCGTTGCACAGCAAGCTCCAGCCCTGCTCTGGGTGTGAGGCCACGACGTGGGCGGCCTCACAGTCCGGCGCGCTTGCCGGAGGGCACTGCGGCTGGTGCGGACAGTTCATGATCGCTCTCCCTGGGATGGAGGGGCCCAGGTCGTCATACCCTTCAGGCTTACCGCCACCGCAGCAGGATGCAAAGCCTGTGACGGCAATCCATGCGGCATCCTTGCGGGACCCTTGCAGCACGTCTACGCATCTTGGCGGCCCGCGCGGGTATAGAGGCGCCGGAATCTAGCTCATCCAGGAGGTGAAGCATGGAGCACGTTTCGCTTGGCGGACTCGATGTTTCCCGGCTCGGCCTGGGCACTATGGGCATGTCCGCCTTCTATACCGGAGCGAACGCCGACGACGCGGAGTCGATCCGAGCAATCCAGCGGGCTCTTGACCTCGGTATCACGCTGATCGATACGGCAGAGGCATACGGGCCGTACCGGAACGAGGAATTGGTAGGCCAGGCGATAGCCGGCCGCCGTGATCAGGTCGTACTGGCGACGAAGTTCGGACTGATTTCCCGCCGCGACGGCGAGCAGCGAGGTCTCGACAGCAGGCCGGAGAACGTCCGGGTCGCCGCGGAGGGATCGTTGCGACGGCTCCGTACCGACCATATCGACCTTTACTATCAGCACCGGGTTGATCCGGACGTCCCGATCGAGGACACCGTCGCAGCCATGGCTGAGCTAGTCCGGGCCGGCAAGGTCAACCACATCGGCCTGTCGGAAGCGTCGCCCGCCACAATCCGCCGGGCGCACGCGATACACCCGGTCACGGCCGTGCAGAGCGAGTACTCGCTCTGGACGCGGGACCCTGAGGACGAGATCCTGCGTGCGCTCCGCGAGCTCGGTATCGGCTTCGTCGCCTACTCGCCGCTAGGCCGCGGGTTCCTGACCGGTCAGATCCGATCGCCGGATCAGCTCGATCCTGGCGATTTCCGGGCCAGCAATCCCCGCTTCGCGGCAGACAATCTCGCGCAGAATATGCGCATCGTCGCCGAGGTCGAGGCGGTGGCCACCGAGGCTAACGTTACTCCGGCGCAGACCGCGCTCGCCTGGCTGCTGGCTCAGGGCAACGACATCGTGCCCATCCCCGGCACCAAACGGGTCGCGAGACTGGAAGAGAATGCCGCTTCAGCGAGCCTTGCGCTGAGCCCGGACCAACTCGCACGCCTTGACGCGATCCGCCCTCCGGCCGGCGACCGGTACGCCGACATGTCGCCGATCAACGGCTAGCTAGAAGCCTGCCGCTGGTCGCGGATCTGGCGCTTGATCCGCGCCAGCATCGCCGCCATGCCGCGCAGTCGCAGCGGGCTGACCAGGTCTTGCAGGCCCAGCTGGGCAGAGAACTCGCCGGGAGTGCTCAGAATCTGCTCGGCGTCCAGGCCGTCCAGCCCGGCGTGCAGGATGCCGGCGAAGCCGCGGGTGGTCGGTGCCTCCTGCGGCGCCTCGAAGAACAGGTGGACGGTGCCGTCGTCATCGGTCTCCACAGCCAGGAAAAGCGGCGACTGGCACTCGGGCACTGGCTCGAGCAAGTCGGGGTGCTCGGCGTAGCGGGCCGGCAGCGGCGGCAGGTCCTGGGCGAACTCCAGCAGCAGCTGCAGTCGCTCAGAGTCCGGCAGTGCCACGAAATCCTCGGCGATCTCCTGCAGCCGGGGGTTCAGGGTATCGGCGGTGGTGGTCACGGAGCCTCCCCGCGACGGATTGGCGCCCTGACCGAGTTGCCCCATTCCGTCCACGACCCATCGTAGTTGCGGACGTGCGGGTAGCCCATCAGGTGGTGCAAGACGAACCAGGTGTGGCTAGACCGCTCGCCGATCCGGCAGTAGACCACGACGTCATCGTCCGGGCTGAGCCCCGCCTCGCCGGCATAGATCGCCTCGATCTCACTCCGGGTACGGAACGTGGCATCGTCGGCAGCTGCTCGCGCCCACGGAATGCTTCTGGCACCGGGAATGTGGCCGCCTCGCAGCGCGCCCTCTTGCGGGTAGTCCGGCATGTGCAGAAGCTCGCCGGTGTACTCGCCAGGCGAGCGCACGTCGATCATGGGCTTGCCCAGGTGGGCCTGGACCTGGTCGCGGAACGCCCGGAACGTGCTGTCGTCTCGCTCGACGACCGGGTAGTCGGAGCGCGGCCGCTGCGGTACCTGGGTGGTCAGTTCCCGGCCCTCGGCGATCCACTTCGCCCGGCCGCCGTCCAGGAGCCGCACGTCAGGGTGACCGAAAAGCGTGCACACCCACAGCGCGTACGCCGCCCACCAGTTATTCCGGTCGCCGTAGAGCACCAGGGTGGTGTCCCGGCTGATGCCCCTTTCCGACATCAGCCGCGCGAACCCGGGCCCGTCGACGTAGTCGCGGGTGACCGGATCGTTCAGCTCAGTGTGCCAGTCCAGCTTGACCGCGCCGGGAATGTGGCCGGTCTCGTACAGCAGCACATCCTCGTCGGACTCGGCTACCACAAGGCCGGGATCCTGCAGGTGCTCAGCCAGCCAGTCGGTGCTGACGAGCATCTCCGGACGGGCATAGTCCTGGAACTTCGCCGCGGAATCATAGGGCAGTGTCACGGTTAGCCTCACCTCCGTTTCAGCCTAACGCGCTCACTGAACTCAGCCTTCCCGCTGGGCGATGTCTAAGTACCAGCGAGGTACATCCGGATGACGGACTCAAAATCCGGATCGGGGCGCAGACCCAGCCGAGCTGCCCGCTCGGCACGGAACCGGGCGGGCCAGCTCGTCACGATCGCTGCCACAGCCGGGTCCGGGACCCAGTCGATCAGCGTGCTCACCTGCGGTCCGGCTACCCGCCCGAGCGCGGCAGCCATGCCGGCCACGGTGACCGTGAGCGCCGGCAAGTTGACCGGGGTACGGCCGCCCCAAGCCGCCTCGGCAGCGGTAGCGGCGCAGAGCAGGCCGTCAACGGCCCGTGCCGGCGAGGCGAGCGCGACCTCAGTGTGCGGGTCGACCGGGCAGATCGCCCGCTGGCCCGCTAGCGGCTCCCGGATGATGCCGGACACAAAGCCGGACGCAGCGGCGTTCGGCCGCCCAGGCCGCACGCAGACCGTCACCAGCCGGATCGCCCGTCCGCGCAGGAAGCCCTTGCGCGTGTAGTCGGCCAGCAGTTGCTCGCCGATCACCTTCTGGGCGCCGTAGCTGGACTGCGGGTTCGGCATCGTGTGGTCGTCGACGACGCGGGGGAGCGGGTGCTCCTCCGAAGCCCCGAAGACTGCCAGGGAGCTCGCGAACACCACGACCGGGCAGGTACCCAGGGCGCGGCAGGACGCTAGCAGCAACTCAGTGGCGCGCAGATTGGCTCGCATGCCGAGGTCGAAGTCCGCTTCGGATTCCGCGCTCACCGCGGCAGCGAGGTGAAAGATCACGTCGGTGCCGGCGAGCGCGCCGGTACTAGCGAGCGAGGGGCCGGCGCGGCCGGGATCGAGCAGGTCAGTGAGCTCACCACTGATCGCGGTCACCCGCTCGTCGGCGGCGAGGTCGGCCGGGACTGGCGCACGGTCGACGAGGGTCAGCCGCGTGACCGGCTCCGGCGCGGCGGCGGCCACCGCCAGGGACCCGGCGGCAAGCAACTGCCGGGCAAGGCGCGCGCCCAGGAACCCGGCGCCGCCGGTAACCAGCACGTTCGCCACGTCGCGCCACCTTTCTGCGGGCAATACAGTGATCGTATGTGCAGCCGATTGTCACTGATTTAACCGGGAACGCCCAGTTGCCGCCTGATCAGTTGCCAGCCGCGTCGGACGTCTTCGCCGGATTGCCGCCGGCTCGCTCGGACGGTCCGCGGCTGCGGGAGTCGATCCGTGCGATGCGCGCCGCGGATGGCGTGCTTATCGGCGTTCTGGACGATGACCCGACCGGTTCGCAGGCGGTGCACGACGTCCAGATCGTTACCGCTGGTGACGAGGACGTCTACGCGGCCGCGCTGGCCGGACCGGCCGCGACATGCTTCGTCCTGACGAACACGCGCAGCCTCGCCGAGCCAGCCGCGGTCCAGCTCACCGGGCGCGTTGCTGGTGGCCTGATCGCCGCTGCCAGCGGGAGAGGGAGGATTCAGCTCGTCAGCCGCAGCGACTCGACGTTGCGCGGGCACCTGATGGCAGAGGTCCGCGCGCTGCAGGACGTCCGCCGAGAGGTGACCGGCGCCGGTTTTGACGGTGTACTCCTCGTTCCGGCGTTCATTGAGGCCGGACGCCTGACTGCCGCTGACATCCACTGGGCTCGCACCGGGTCCGGCCTGGTTCCGGTCGGCGAGACGGAGTTCGCACGGGACGCGGCTTTCGGCTACACCGCATCAGATCTGAAGGCGTTCATCAGCGAGAAGTCTGGCGGGGCGATCTTGCCGGGCGCCGTGCACAGCATCAGCCTGGCCGATATCAGGTACGGCGGGCCGGACCGGATCCGCCACCTGCTGTCCGGTTTGGCGGACGGGGCATGGGTTGTCGTCAACGCCACCGAGTACTCAGACCTGGAGACGGTCGCCTACGCGGTCTTGCTGGCCGAACGCGGCGGTAAGGCGTTCGGATTCCGCACCGGACCGTCCTTTGTGCGAGCCCTGGCCGGCCTCGAGCCCAGGCCTCCGCTTCACGGCGGCGAACTACGGCCGTCGGTGCCGGGATCCGGCGGGAACGGCCTGATCGTGGCCGGATCACATGTCGCCCAGACCAGTCGCCAGCTCGCCGTACTCCGCGAGCGGCGCCGCATCACCGGCGTCGAACTGGACGTTCCCGCGGTACTCAGCGGTACTCGCACCGGTGAGGTGGTGGCCGGGGCGGCGCGGCGGGTGGCGGATGCGCTGAACCAGGCAGACGTCCTGCTGTACACCAGCCGCACGGTTGTGTCGGGGCCCAGCGCCGAGGAGAGCCTGTCAGCCGGCCGCACGATCTCTGCGGCGCTGGCCAGCGCCGTCCGGCAGGCTGTATCCGGGAGCGCGCCGGGCGCGGGTGCTCGCCCGGCCTGGATCGTCGCCAAGGGCGGTATCACCGCGCATGACGTGGCAGTGAACGGCCTCGGGATCCGCCGCGCCGAGGTAGCCGGCCAGTTGTTTCCCGGCATGATCTCGGTATTCCGGCCGCTCGACGCCGCGCCCGAGGCAATCGGACTTCCCTATGTCGTCTTCCCTGGCAATGTCGGGAACGATGAAACCCTGGCGGAGGTCGTGACGATTATGACTGGCGAGGGTCATTAATTGGTGCGGGGGCACCGGTTGCCCGGTACCCCCGCGATGGAGTGGACTCAGAACTTCGAGAGCGTTCGGATGAAACGCGGTCCCGCGGATCCGAGCCCGGTCAGGCTGTCGAACCCTGGCACTGTCGTCAGCGTCACCGGGCGCGTCGCGCAGTTGCCGGTGCCGTCGCAGTAGGTCTCCGGTCCGGCATAGTTGATCGCCCGGGCGCTCACGACGTAGCCGTTCGTTGCGTCGACCGTGTTCGCGAAGTCGACCCGGATGACAGCCGCCGCGTCAGGGTTCGACGGCGCGAGGGTGTCGTTGAATGCGGCCGGCGTGGCGATGGAGGCCTGGTACAGAACCGGGTTGAGGAAGCCGATCCGCTGGCCCGCCGCCTGATCCGCGTCGGCGATGACCCCGGCTAGCAGCGGTGAGGCAAGACTCGTGCCGCCCTCCTTGAACTGGTCGTACTTGACCCCGTCCGGGAAGGTCTGGGTCAGGCCGATCAGCATGCCGGTCTGGGCGTCGGCGTCCATCGAGATGTCCGGGATGACACGCAGAGGTTGCGGCCCGAACAACGCCTCGTTCCGCAGCGCAAGCGCGTTAGGCACGACCCCAGCCTGGTAATCCGGCTGGGCGTAGGTGTAGCTCGTGCCGCCTCCGCCGCCTGCCTGCCAGGCGAGCTTGCCGGCCGGCGTGGTCGCGGAACCGCAGTTGGTCGCCGTGGCGGACGTGCACAGGGTCTGCTTCGCGGTCGACCAGCCGTACTCGGCGCTCCGGCTGTTCCCGGCGCCCACCTCGAGTGAGGTCCCGCCGACAGCCGTCACGAGCGGGCTTGTCGCCGGGTAGTCCGGGACTGCCAGCCCGAAGTCGGCGAAGTTGTCGCCGAGGTCGCCGCTGGAGAACAGGACGCCGACGCCCTTGGAGGTTGCGAGCGTAAACACCTCGTCGAACGCGTTCTTGGTGGCAGCGTCGGCGAAGAGGTCGCCGAGCGTGTCACCCCAGGAGTTGCTGATCACGGACGCACCGCTGGTGACCGCCGTCAGCTCCGCGGCCAGCAGGCTGGTGTCCTGGCAGTCCTGCGCACCGACGAACTGGATGGTCGCGCCCGGCGCCATCGAGTGCGAGGCCTCGACGTCGAGTGCCTGCTCGTCGAACCAGCCGCTGCCGCCGCACTCGGCCTGGTCGTCGACCGTGGCCGGCTGGATGTTCTGGAACTGGCTTGGCTTCAGCGGGTGGGCGTGGTCGTTCAGCCTGAAGTAGTGCCGCGCGTCTTGCAACAGGGTCGGCGAGTCGTAGGCGTCAACGATCGCGATCGTCACGCCGGAGCCGTCGTTTCCCTTGGCCACTGACCGGTTGAGTCCGTAGCCACCCCGCAGCTGAGCGGGCTTGTAGCCGCAGATGTCGTAGGGCAGCGGCGAGTTGAATGGCGCGTACAGTGAGCCGGAGTCTGCCGTGTCGGTCTTCTGCCCCCAGAATGCCGAGCACGGCTGCGGGTTGCGGAAGCCTGCCGGGGGTGCCGGTTCCTGGTCTGGCTTGGCCTTCGTGGCGGCCGGGCTCGTCGGCGCGGTCGTGAGACTGGTCGAGGCCAGGTACTGGTTGACGCCGACTGCGCCGCCGACAATGCCTGCCATCGAGGCGGGGATGCTCAGCGTTCCGCTGGCCAGCCGTACCTTGTGGCCGTTGACCTTGTAGTAGCCGAGGCTGACGCCGAAGGTGCGCTCGACCCGGCGCGCTGTCCCGGTCACGGTGACGTACAGGCGGTCCTTCGCGACGGACTTGACGCTGAAGAAGTTGTGGTGCAGCCACGACTTGGCCTTCGCCACCTGCGACTTCGTCGGCGCGTAGCGGGATTCCCACTGGGCGTTCGTCAGGTAGTGGTGGAACTGCTGTGAGCCGGGGCTGGATACTGCGCGGACGAACGCCGCCGCTCCGGATGCATTCCGCAGCTTCAGCAGCAGGTCAAAGGTCACCTTGCTGGTCGCCGCTACGTTGCCGACCTGATGTGAGCGCTCTTGAGCGGGCGCCGCGGAACCTCGCAGGGTCACCCTGGCCGGTCGCGGCGCCGCGCCGGCAGAGACAGCGGCGGTGCTTGCCGCCAGGAACGAAATCGCCAGCCCGGCCGAAGCCGTTAAAGCCAGGAAACGCGCGGTCTTCATACGTTGACTCCTTTGTGCAGCGTTGCCGTTGAGTCTTTCCCGGTGTCGGCCCCTGCACGGGAACGTAACGACAGCCGGCCCTTATGGCAATGGCGAATCTCGGTTCCGGCAGGCATTCCGCCATTTCGGGCGCAGCCAGTCAGCCAGGATGTCGCGCGACGTCCGGCCAGTGCGATGACCTGTCGGCACGTTTTATATGACCATTCATCACAGATCAGAATATAGCGGACGTGACTGGCGCGTCGCATGAACTGTGGCTGCGCTCACATGAAACGCCGAGGCCTCAAAGCTGACCCGAGATTCCGATTTATCGGACTTAGGTTCCCTCTTTTGGTCCGCATCCGAGGTTGCAGGTATGGTGCACCGTTCCCGCTTATACGACGAAGGACTTGGAAGCAGGTGAGGATGTGGGGAAGATGCTCGGCTGGCTCACTCGATTTGCTCGCCGGCCGGCATTACTCGCCCTCGCATGCCTCCTCGCGGTGGTCTCTGCCACGCTGCTCGCGCCCACGGTGAGCGGCGCCGCCTCGGCGCCGTCTGCGGGCGTGAGTCCGCAGAGAGCCGCCATGGCCGAACTGATGAGGTCGTATCACCCATCAACCGGACTTATCGGGAATAACTGGTGGCAGGCCGCGGTCGCGTTGTCCACGCTGGAGACCTTCCAGGAGACTACCGGCTTCGCCGGCTATCACCGCGCTATCTCAACCGCGTTCGCCCGGCACAAGTCGGGCCACTTCGAAAACGCTTACAACGACGACACCGGGTGGTGGGGGCTGGCCTGGCTGCAGGCGTACACCATGAGCGGCTACAAGCCGTACTTGACGATGGCGGAGACCGACGCCGACTACATTCACCAGTCCTGGGACGCTACCTGCGGCGGCGGCGTGTGGTGGTCAACCGCGAGGAGATATAAGAATGCCATCCCCAATGAGCTGTTCCTCGAACTGACGGCGTGGCTCCATAACGCCATCCCTGGCGACTCGAAGTACCTGAACTGGGCCAATGCTGAATGGAACTGGTTTGCCGGCAGCGGGATGATCAACAAGAGCGACGTGGTCAACGACGGGCTGACCGCGCACTGCGCGAATAATCATCTGACCACCTGGACCTACAACCAGGGCGTCTTGCTGGCCGGCCTCGCCCAGCTCTACAAGGCGACGAACAACCCTGCGTTGCTGCGCACGGCGGAAGGCATCGGCCAGGCAGCCATCAGGCATCTGACGATCGGTGGAGTGCTGCACGAGCCATGCCGCGGGGCCCAGTGCGGCACCAAGGCAGGCGGCGACCCCCAGTCGTTCAAGGGAATCTTCGTGCAGGACCTCAAGGTCCTGGCAGTCACCGCGAAGACGAATCAGTTCTCCGGCTTCTTCCGTAAGCAAGCGCGCGCCATCGAGACGCACGACACAGGCAGCCATCACCAGCTCGGCATGCTGTGGTCCGGCCCGAATACGGGCCGGACCTCATACAGCCAGGCAAGCGCGGAAGCTGCCCTCGTCGCCGCAATCAATTGAGGCAAGGCTCTGCCTCCCGTGGCGCCGGAGGCCGGATTGCCGCCGGGACCAGCCACCGAAGGTGCTCCCGGTCGCCGAGGCTGTCCAGGCTGCGGAGCTCCTCCGGCAGCGCCTCGCGCTGGCTGGCGTGCGCTCGTGCTGCTGCCCGCTGGGCCTCGCGGGCGACGTCGGCCTCGCCGCCAAGCTCCACGAGCCAGCCGTCGCTGGCGCCGGGCATCGTGCGGGCAGCGACCGCCACGCCGACCGGTCTGGCTGCCAGGCTCACGGCCCGGGCAACCCTGGCGTCGTCAGCGTTACCTGCTATCGGGTCCAGCACCAGGATCAGGTCCGGAGCGTGCTCGGCGATCGCGCGCCGTACTCGCTCGGTGAACTCCGGCATCGGGTAGTCGGACAGCCCGCCGTCGGGGTAATCAGCAACGGCGACCGAGGAGATGCCGAGGAGCCAGGACGCCAGCTGCAGCTCCCACGGACGGACGGCCTCTAGCCGGCTGGACGTGGCGTTGAACGGTGACGCTTCGCCCCGGGTCAGGCTGAGCAACGTAGTGCGGGCACCCGCCTGGCCGAAGGCGTACAGCAGCCCGCCGAGTTCGGTCGATTCCACGCCGGGCCGAGCGGTTACGGCCAGGACTGTGCGAGCCGGCGGCAGGCCGCGAGCGCCGGGTGCTGCGGCCTCGATGAGCGAGAGCTGACCACTCCTTCTGCCGTCGCTGGCTGGCATGCGGGTGGGCAACCAGCCTGTCGGGTTGGTCAGGTGAGTCGAAGCGAGCGCTGAAGTCATCGCGTGGTCCTCCCATCATCGTTGCGCCTGTCCCGGCCGGCCTGCGAACCGGCACCGGCGCCGGTCGCCCCCAGGGGGGTCGGATGCGGCCGGCTCGGGATCATTTCAGCCCGTCATCGTGAAACCGCAGCGCAACAGCCGTGGAGACGGTGTGAACGCCGGGCTGCGTGCGTCGCACGGGATGCGCTCACGGGCGTGTCTGTGATGGCTGCGTCGGTGCTGACACCGCGGCCTCGTCGTGGTCGTTCCCGGCCGGTTCGACGGTGATTGCGGTGCTGTCGTTGCCGTCCACGGCGGGCGCCTCCGACTCCCGATCGCCCGGCCTGCCGGAAAGGCGACGGAATCTGCGCAGCCGTAGACAGACGGCGGCGAGCGTGAGGCCGAAGACGATCCACGGGATTTCCACGATCAGGTCACTGCCGATCATCGTGTCCTCCCTGGCTGCCGGCTTTTCCGTGGAACAGTCCACAGGGTCGGGCTGCGGCGGGAGTGTAACTGTCATGGCGGCCATGTGGAGGCTGCCGCCCGCGGACAGTGCCGCCCGCGTCCTCCATCCGCGCTCCATCGCCGCCACAACCGGCTTTCCCGAGCCGGCGCTAGAAACGAACATGCCGCCCGGAGCCGGGCTGCTGCACTGATCAGACCGGGGGAGACACCATGACAACCATGTCGCAGCGGGCGATGACACGGGTCGTCTGCAGGATTACATCAAGGCATCGCCCCAGGCCGTGCGGGACGCGATCTGTCCCGCCCTGAAGCAGCCCGGAGGATATGTGTCTCTCGCGGAGAATGACACCGCCCCTGTCGCTGTGTCCGGTCTGGTGTACTTCGAGCTCCGGGACACGCTAGCCGGTTACACCGCCGTGACGGTCAGCTGCGCGGCGGCCGGTGCGCCCAGCGCCGGCACCGTCGGCGCGCATGAATGGGACCGGCTGCTCGGCGACCTGAAGATCGTCCTCGAGGCCGACACACGCGAGCGTTAGCGAACCGGGCCGGCTCGTTCTTCGCCGCGCAGGCCACCCCGGCTTTTGCCGAAGCTGGTTCCGCAGGTACAGGCCTTATCAGGCGGGCGGCTATCGCCAGATTGACCGGCGCCGGCTTTGCCTGGGGGCCCGGTGCGAATGGCTCGGGACCGGTCGTACGCGGCTCCGGGCGAGCGCAAACCGCGGGCGGCGCCGGGCCAGCGCAAACCCGCAGCCAGCCAGTGCACCGAGCGCAGCGACGATGACAGCGATAGCGGCAATCGGGGGACTGGTATTCGCGGTGTCAGCCAGGGTGCCGGCGACGTCACGCCGTCCCTGGCCAGACGGCTCAGATGTGCTTGAACCGGGTGTGCTTGAACCGGGTGCCGTAGCCGACGGGGCCTGGCTAGGCCTGCTCTTCTGTCGCGTCTGTCGCGTTTGCGGCCGGGAGAGCGCGGCTAGCGCGGGCGTAGCTGACTGAACTTGCACCACGGGCGCGAAGGCTGGATCAGGTGAGCCTGCGGTGGCCGGAGGCGCGGTGGACCTGGTCGGCGACGGCTCTGCGCTCGGGGTCACCGATGGAGTGCGCGATGGCCTGGGGGTGGGCGTGGGCCTCGGCCGGGAGGGTCTGGGTGACGGTGTAGGCGTCGGCGTGGCGGTTGGCGTAACCGATGACGTGGGTGTCGGCGTGGCGGTTGGCGCGCCCGAGGGAGTCGCTGACGCCGTGGGGGTGGGTGTATCGGTAGGCGCCGCGGACGATGTCGGGGTGGCTGACGAAGGGGCGGCTGAGGTCGGGGCGGCTGACGACGCCGGCGTCGACGAGCTGGAAACTGGCGCCGCATCGGCTGGCAGGATGACCGCGACGGTCGAAATCCTGCCTGCCGGGCCAGACTGGACGCTGGTAGATACCTCGACGCTGCGGGCGCGCACGAACGCTACCGGGGCGGTTCCCGTCCCTGGCGAGCAGGCCAGGGCTGCTCCGGCGCAAGCGGTGATGGCGCCGAGTACCGTGAGCGTTCTCCGGGCCGGGCTGCCGAACCGGCCGCTATTGACGCCGTGCGGTCGCAGCGCGGGGTCCCTGTTGCCCGCCAATCCCTCAGGAGCCGCTGACGGTGCCAGCGATTCCTGCTGGCCTTCGCCAACCGACATCGGCCCTCCATGCCTCGACGACCCAGACATTCGATGTGAGCAGTACCTAAATCGGTTGATACTATCCCGGCATCGGGCACGCTGTCGACTTTTGGTGCATTGAGGGACTCGTCTGGGCCCGCGACTCCGGGCGTCCGGGCCGCCGCGGTACCTCGGAGCTGAAGCTGATCTAGGCGCAGGTCACCGGGCAGACGGTAGCTGAGCGGAGGCGGAATTCAATCTGACAGTGGCAACGGGTCCGGCAGCGAGCGCTCTGTCCCGCTCTCGCGGGGTCAGCCCGAGCTGGGCCAGATCGGCGGAGCTCGCCCAGTAGCGCCAGTGAGCTGGCTTCTTAGTGATCGCCGCGCTGACCTCCGCGGCGCAGCGCGCGAATGCTGTGGCGGCGTCCCCTCCCGCAGGCAGCGGTGCCGATATCTCCAGCACCTGGTGGCAGTAGTCCGCCGACCGGTACAGGAATGCCGTGAGCACCGGCGCCCCGGTCAGCTGGGCTAGGGTCACGACGCCCGGCAGCAGCCGGGCGCGGCGCCCGAGGAACGGAACCTCCACGGCGCGGGTTTCGTCGCTGTCCAGCGGCGGGGCGTCGATGGCGACCGTCAGCACCTCGTTGGCGCGAAGCACGTTTGCAGCCCGCGCCGCGACGTCGAACCGGCCAGTCCACGGCTCGATGTTCGGCCGCTTCCTGTGGCGGCGCAGCGGCCTGGCGTACACCATGTCCCAGAACCACCGCTCGGCTCGCGAGAGGCGAGTTGTGTAGTTGTGCTGCCACCGTCCGACGGTAGTCACGGGGAAACCGCAGGCGCCAAGCATCGAGAACGCGCTGTCGAAGGAACCGAAGTGTGCTGAGCACACGATCACGCCGTTGCCTGCGGCGAGCGCTGATTCCAGGTGCTCAAGCCCGCGGATGTCGACCAGCCGGCGCAGCGGCCTGGCCCCGTGCCGCAGCCGGCTGACATCAAGCGCCTCGCAGCAGGAAAACCGGAACCATTCTCTGGTTACGTACTCAACCGCTGCCTGGCTGAGCCTGCCGCCGAGAATTTGCCGCACGTTACCTGCCAGTTCGGTGCGCTCGGCGGTGTGGCTCCGGAAGAGCCAATCGCCGCGTCGGCGTGCCAGGCGATAGCCGAGTGCGGCCGGCAGCCGTGCCAGGACCGGCGCCGCTACGGCCCAGTACGCTGCGCCCTCCGCGTTGCGGAACAGGCTCTTCGCGCGACTTTCACCCACGCGTGGCCTGCTTCGCGGGCTCCCGGGCACGAAGGTAGGCGCAAATGGTGTTCACGCTGGCGAAGTTCTCCGGGAGCAGATCCGCGTCGCCCACAGTGATACCGAAGCGCTCCTCCAGGAAGACCACCAGCTGCAGGAGGCTGAGCGAATCGAGAATGCCGCTCTCCAGCAGTGATGTCTCGTCTGCGAGCGGGAGAAGCTCCGGGTCGCGGACGAGCTCCTGGCTGATGTATTCGTTGATGACGGTCTCCACGTGGGCACCTTTCTTCTGGGTTCGTCGATGGACGTCTGTTCCAGCTGGACTCAGCTACTCGAGGGCGAGGCCGACCCTGTCGACCTTGCCGGTCGAAGTTCTCGGGAGCGCCTCGCGGAACTCGAGTACGTCCGGCACCATGTAGCTCGGCAGCCATCGCCGGCAGTGATCCAGCACGCTCTGGCGGATGAGCTTGCCCGTGTCGCTGGCGGTAACGACCGCTCGGAGGCGACTGCCGAGCAGCTCATCCGGTACCGGCAGCACTGCTGCCTCCCTGACGGCAGGATGCCGGTATAGCGCGGCTTCTACCTCACCCAGCTCGACCCGGTAGCCGCGAATCTTCACCATGCTGTCCCGGCGGCCGACGTAGATGTAGTTTCCCGCCGGGTCCAGGCTCACCAGGTCACCAGTCCGGTAGACGAGCTCGTCATACTCGGGCCGGAACGGGCTGCGGACTAGTACCTCGCGGGTCCTGGCAGGCTGTCCCCAGTACCCGCGCATCAGTGAGGGACCGCGCACGTAGAGCTCGCCGGTCTCACCGGGCTGTGTAACCCGGCCGCCTTCGCTGGTGACCGCGAAGACCTCAGTGTTGGCGCAGGCCGTGCCGATGGGAGCCGGACCGGCGTCAGCGTGGCCGGGAGGCACCTCGAACGCCGTGCACACGTTGGTCTCGGTTGGCCCGTACCAGTTGAGATAGCGAGGGTGCGGCAGCTCTTCCATCAGCCGGGCCAGGTGCTTAGGCGGGAACACCTCACCGGCGAAGATCACCGTCCGCAGCCGTGACAGGTCAAACTTCCGCAGGCTGCCATAGCAAGCGAGCAGCGTGAGCACCGAGGGCACGGAATACCAGGCCGAGATGCGCTCCTGCTCCAGCCACTGAGCGATCGATACCGGGAAGGTAGCGGCTCCTTCGGGGAGGACAGTCATGCAGGCGCCAGCCCGGCAAGTGGCGAAAATGTCGAAGACCGACAGGTCGAAGTGGAGCGGGGCCGGGCTGCAGACGCGGTCCTCCTCGCTGAGTCCGGCAGCGGCTGCCGCCCACTCAGCGAACGTCAGCGAGTTCCGGTGGGAGATCATCACCCCCTTCGGATTGCCGGTCGATCCCGAGGTGTAGAGGATGTAGGCCAGATCGGTCTCGATCGACCGTTCACCCGTCAATGGTTCTCCGGGCTCGGCCGCGACCTCGCTCCACGGCACAATGGCGGTGTCGCCGGTCACGGCGGTGCCGGCCTGCTCGCGGCCATCGGTCCCGGCAGGGCCAGCTACGACCACGCCAAGGGGCCGGGGAACATTGCCGAGCAAACGGGCCGCCTGCGGCGTTCTCGCCTCGTCGGCGACGATCAGGGCGGTGCCGCTGTCCTGCACGACGTAACTGAGCCGCTGCCCGGGCGCCTTCGGGTCGAGCGGCACATAGCAAGCCCCTGCTTTTAGCACTCCGTAAATCCCGACGACCGAGGCGGCCGACTTGGTGGCGAGAATTCCCACCCGGTCGCCGGGCGCGACGCCCCGGCGAAGCAGCGCCCGTGCCATCTTGTTGCTCAGCTCGTCCAGCTCCTGGTAGGTGAGCAGGCATCCGCTCGACGCTACCGCCGCCCGCCGCGGCTGCTTCGCCGCAGCCTCAGTGAGCAGGCGCTGAAGCAGATATGCCATCACGCTTCCCTTTCCGATGCCGCGTGAGACCGCCTCGCCTGCGCTGGCGGCTCACAGGCCGAGCATCCGAGCGAGAATCACCCGCTGGATCTCCGAAGTTCCTGAGTAGATGGTGCCGGCCAGCGCGTCTCGGAGATCGCGTTCAATCCCCGCTTCCTTCAGATAGCCGAAGGCGCCATGGGTCTGGATCGCGTCCCGGCTGGAAAGCACCCATGCTTCGCTGGTGAAGAGCTTCGCGGCGGCGGCCTCCGCCGGGGCGGACCTGCCTTGCTGCTTGAGCCAGGCGACCCGGTAGATAAGCAGCTTGGCCGCCTCAAGCCGGACATACATGTCGGCCAGCTTGTCGGCCACGCCCTGGAACTTCCCGATGGGCTGGCCGAACTGCTCGCGCGAGCTCGCGTAGTCCACGCATGCGTCGAGTTGGCGCCGCATCGCGCCAATGGCGCTGGCGAAAAGACAACTCCGTTCCCACTCCATGGACGAGTTGAAAATGGCCATTCCGGCGCCTTCTGGCCCAAGCCGGTTTTCCGCCGGGATGAGGCAGTCATTCAGCGCTATCTCGCCCATGGGCGAGGTCCGCAGGCCCATCTTCTCGAAGCCGCTGCTGATCACGAGTCCCGGTGTTCCTGTCTCGACCAGGAAGGCGGATAGGCCGGACAGTCCGGGCCGGCCTGCAGCCGCGGCGTAGACAAGCAATACATCTGCGACAGGTGCGTTGGTGATGTACTGCTTGGCCCCGTTCAGGAGGTAGTGCTCGCCTCGTCGTTCGGCGCGGGCGTGCATGTGCAACGCGTCGGAGCCGGAGTCAGGCTCGGTCATGGCGTGCCCGCCAATGACTTCCCCCGACACCAAGCCGGGCAGATACGCCTGCTGTTGGGCCGCGGATCCGAAAATGACCAGTGGCAGCTCGACGCTCCACATTTGCGCGTTGAGCGAGAAGAGCAGCCCGTTGTCGTGGCAGCCGTACCCTAGGGCCTCCATAACCAGGGTCGTCGTAAGGACGTCGCTGCCGGCGCCACCTAGTTCGGCAGGGACAGGCAGGCCCTGGATCCCGAACCTGGCACATGCCTGCCATGCGTCGCGCGGGAACTCACCGGCATCGTCGCGCTTCGCCAGTTCCTGATTGAGTTCCCGCCGGGCGAATGTGGTCGCCGCCTCCATCAGCTCGCGTTGTTCGGTGCTCAGGGAGAAGTCCACCCTGCCACCTTCTCGGCAGTCCTGGCCGGCTTCGCAGCCGCCGCTGGCACTGGCACGGGCCGCCCCATGCGGGACATCGCAGCCGCGGCTGCCGCCCGCCATCTCGCGGCCGGGCGCCGGGCGAGCCGCACCGCAGCGGCATGCGCCTGTGCCTCTGCCTGGTCAGTGAGCGGGGAAAGCGGGCCGAGATCCGGGTAACGATGTGCGAGCGCCCTGCCGAGCAGGTGGTCGGCTAGCTGCGGATTCTTTGGCAGCACTGGTCCGTGCAGGTACGTCGCATATACCTCGCGGTAGCGGGCGCCTTCGGTGCCGTCCTGGCCGTTGTTACCGGCTCCGGCCAGAACGTGGCCGAGCGGCCTGGTTTCGCCCCCCAGGTAGGTGCGGCCGCTGTGATTTTCGAACCCGGCAATCTGGAGCTGCCTGCCGGGACCGAGATCGCACTGCACCGCGACATGCCCGATGAAGCGCGTCGCGCCAGCTTTAGTTACCACGTCCAGCACACCGAGTCCCTGTATCGGCGGCCCGTCAGAGGGGGCGTAGTACCGGCCCAGCAGCTGGTAGCCGGCGCAGACAGCGAGGACGACGGCATCGGTCTCGATTGCCGCCTGCAGCGGACTGGCCTTTGCCATGAGGTCCTGTGCCGCTGCGGTCATCTCACGGTCCTGGCCGCCGTGCATCAGGATCAGGTCGGCCTGGGCGAAGTCAGGCACTTCTCCCACATCGGCCTCGGTCACGCTGCAGCGAATCCCTCGCCAGGCGCAGCGCTGCATGAGAGCGAACAGGTTGCCCCTGTCCCCGGCTACGCTGAGCAGCCTCGGGTAGAGATAGCAGATGCGGACCGTCGGGACCGCTGTCATATCCTCATTCCTCCCAGAATGGCGGTACCCACGCGCGGCGCTGCATGATGTTGCGGAGCTCGCGCATGGGGGTGTAGCCAGCGAAGATGTACAACGACTCGCCTGGCGGCGTCCGGATCAGTGCCCGATGGAGTGCGGCCGCGCGGTCAGGCATGACACGTGCGAGCGCGGGGTCAGCACCGGCGTACTTGAATCGGAGCATGACCTCCTCCGCTCTGGTCCCGCTGACGGTCAGGCTCGCTAGCTGCGGCACAAGCTGTTCGAGATCTACGTCCCAAAGCCAGGCGAAGTCCTCCCCGTCGACCACGGTGTTGCTGTGCGCGGCCAGAACGTGCTTCCTGCCGGGCCGCTGCAGTACCTCCCGCAAGGTGGTGTTGTAGGACGTGGGGTTCTTGACGAAGGCGAGCATCACTCGCCGGTCGCCAGCCTGGATCTCCTCAAGCCGGCCGAACGCCGGGCGAATGCCAGCAAAAGCCTGCCGTGCCTGGGCAGGCTCGAGCGGCCGTGGAAGCGACAGCGTCGTCGCGCAAGCGAGCGCAGCGGCCGCGTTGTAGACGTTGTGCAGGCCGGGCAATGGCACCCGCAGCGCGAAGGTACCCGCAGGTGTCTCGACGGTGATCTCCGATCCTGCTTGCGGCGACGGCCTGACTGAGCTCACCGCCACGTCCAGGACCGGCCGGGCGTTCTGGCACTCTTGGCACTGGTAGTCCCCCAGGTGGGAGAGGTACACCCGCCGGTAGCTCAGCGGGTGCTGGCACCGCACGCAGCGGATGGTGTCGGCGGCGTGCTCGGGCACCTGCGTGCCGACGTTGTCGGCCCGAATGCCGAAGTACACGCGGCGGGCACGTGCCGCGGGCGCGAGGCTCGCTACGAGGGGGTCATCGGCGTTGAGCAGCACGGTCGCCGATGCCGGAAGTGCCTCGATGTCAGCTTCGAGGCCCTTCGCGATCGAGTACAGCTCCCCGAAGCGGTCTAGCTGGTCACGGAAGATGTTTGTGACCAGGAACGCATCCGGTCGCACCTCCGGGCTCACGAGAGGTACGGTCGCCTCGTCGACCTCCAGCAGGAACAATTGGGCGTCCATCCGGCCGTGCAGGTCCGTGCCCCGCACAGCAGCCGAGATCACTCCCTGCAACAGGTTTGAGCCAGACCGGTTCTGCGTTACTACCAGGCCGCTGGATTGTGCGAGCGCGGCGAGCATGCGGCAGGTGGTCGTCTTCCCGTTGCTCCCTGTGACAACCACCTTTCCGGCATCGCTCGCCGCTGCCACCTTCCCCAGGACGTGGGGATCGATCCGGCGGGCAACGCTGCCAGGAAAGCTCGTGCCGCCACCGAAACCGAGGGCCTTGGAGGCGGTCCCTGCGGCCTTGCCTGCCGCCAGCGCCAGCGCCAAACGTGCCTGCTCTGACGGGGACATTGCAACAGCGCTGCCGTCGCCGGGCCGGGCGGTGCGGGTGGCGGTCATGACGCGGCTCTGGTAGCTGCGCTGCGGTACCCGGCTTCTCTGACGGCGTCCACGATGGTTTGCACGTGCCCCTCGTCGAGCGCGTAGTGCAGGGCACAGGACCGCAATGCGAAGCGGCCACGGATGTCGGTTCCGGCCAGGAAGGCCCGCCCGCTGACCTGAAGATCCGCCATGATCGCCTGGTTCAGCCGATTCAGGCTTTGATCATCGTC
>DASXIA010000521.1:0-9263 GCA_036488155.1 Streptosporangiaceae bacterium
GTCAGCACCACATTCCCCGACCTCGACGACGCCGGGCGGGGAGTACGGACGGTGAAGGTCTTCGCGCGCAGCGACGCCATCCAGCTCGCCGACCTCGTCGCCCGCGTCGACGGCGGAGAACTGAAGATCGACGTCGCCCAGCGGCGACCACTGACCGACCTGCCCGCCGTCCACGACGAAGCCGCCGCCGGGCGACTGGCCGGCAAGACTGTCCTGATCCCATGACATCCCTCGTACGCAAATGAAGAAATCTGGCAGGTAGTGTCGGCGCGATTCTGAACCGAGGAGACCTAGTGACCCACGACGCAGCTGCTGACAGCACGTTTGGCAGTGCACGTGCGGCATGGCTTGGCGGGTTGGACAGCGTCCGCAACGTGGTTCGGCAGGAGATGATCTCTCGCCAACTGGGCAAGCACCTGCGGACAGTTTGCGCGCGGGTCCTAGACGTGGGCGCCGGACAGGGAACGCAGTCAATCCGGCTGGCTCGTGCTGGTCATCAGGTGCTCGCGGTCGAGCCCGACCCGGGTATGCGCGGCGTCTTCCTGACTGCGCTAGGGGCCGAGCCTGCCGAGGTGCAGGACCGCGTGAC
The DNA here is from genome assembly GCA_036488155.1 of Streptosporangiaceae bacterium. Taxonomy (GTDB): domain Bacteria; phylum Actinomycetota; class Actinomycetes; order Streptosporangiales; family Streptosporangiaceae; genus JAJYUU01. The sequence goes on from DASXIA010000521.1 coordinate 590, forward strand.
GTTGCGCGAGGGTTCGGTCGGCAGTCTCGCCGCGGTGACCGGCGGCGAGGTTTACGATGCGGTGCTGGTGCTCGGGGTGCTGATGTACCTGCAGGACAGCGAGCCGGTCATCGCTGAGGTTGCGGCGCGTGTCGCACCTGGCGGACTCCTTGCCTTGGCCGCACGCACCACAACCTCAGCCGTCTGGCGTCCGGCTGCTCGCCAGGACTGGCAGGGCGCGCTGGAGACACTCGATGAATACGACAGCGCCCTGGCCGAAGGGCGTGACATGCGGTACATCAACGAAATCGGGGCACCGGCACGTGCCGATGACATTGACGCACTCACGACCTGCGCGACCGCTTACGGGCTAGTGCTAGAGAACTGGTACGGCGCGCGGATCGCCGTCGACATGCAGGAACTCGACCCTGCGCCGCCGTACGATCCTCAGCAACTGGCCGCGCTGCTTGACGTCGAAGAACGACTGGGCGCCACCGACCCGTACCGGCAACTGGGCCAGCTCGCGCACCTGATCCTCCGCAAAACATAACGGCGACAACAAGCGACTGAAGACGGTCCAGGACCTGCCCGGTACGAGTCACCCTCGGCGAGGCCGCTGCCGCCGTCAGTTGATGTCGAACGCGTTGCATGCCTGTGCTAGTGACGCATGAGCATTTCGACGCCGCGACGGTGCCACACGAGCCCGGGGGCCAACATTGGCGACGGCTAGCGGAGCGGCGAGCCGACTCGCACCAGGTTCCCGTCCGGGTCGGTCAGCCTTGCCTCGCGCATGCCCCACTGGCAATCCTCGGCGACCGTTCCAGCAGGGATGATGCTGTCGACATCCTCAACGTAGAGATAGACATGGGAAGCCGGCCCGCCGTCGAGGCGGTGCTCGGACAGGTGCAATCGACTTGGGCCGCGTCGGAGCGATACGTAGAGCGGCATTCCGGGTCTGAAAGAGTGCTGCCATTCGACGTTGAAGCCGAGCTGTGCGTACCAGTCGATACTCGTCTGCGCGTTGGCTACGTGCAAGATCGGGACGATGCCTTCCATCGCTCCCCGAGCCTAGGCCCTGCGGTCAGTTGATGTCGAACGCGTTGCCTTCCGGGTCCCTCATCCCGACCGCGTAGTGGTCGAGCCCTTCGCTGGGCAAGGCACCCGTGATGGTGGCGCCCAGGCCTGCCAGCCGACTGGCCTCCGCGTCGACTCGCTTCCTGCGAGTCTCTATCGGGTCCGTCCGGTCGCCACTGGCATGGATGTCGATGTGCATTCTGGGTTGACTCTGGAAGGTTCCATCCGGGACGACATGGAACCAGATGCTCGGCCCGTGGCCCTCCGGGTCGCTGATCCTGTCCGCCCCGTCGACCAGTTCCTCCTCGGGCAACCCCAGTTCGCGGTAGAAGTCGTTCCAGGTAGCGAATCCAGCCGGAGCTGGCGCGAGTTCATAGCCCAGCGCGGAGGCCCAGAACCGAGCCAGCCGGTCCGGGTCGGCACAGTCGATGACCACCTGAAATCGGACAGGCACCAGGTTCCTCCCAAGGCCGCTCGGGCAGCTACTGACATCCTGCCAGGCGCTTCCCCACCGCCGTGGCGGCGAGGACAAGCGTTCCGGCGCGAGAGGTCCTCTACGAGATCGACACGACGTGGGATGAGCCATGAGCGAGCGGCCGCGTGGCTGCGAAGTCCCGGTCCGAATCAACACCACCTGGGACGGTGCTGACGCTCATCGCACGCTAGGACGCCAGATGTACTCGATGGGCGCCGTGCTCGCCGCACTGCCGTCGCGTGCCAGCCCGTAGGCAGCCTCGATCGTGGCCAGCACGCTGTAGTGAGTGATCCGCTGCGAATAGCTGCCTGGTCGGACCTGCTGGCCCACGAAGATGGTCGGGATCTGGTTGGCCGCACTGCCGTCATCCTCGTCCCACGTCACGATTAGCAAGCTGTTATGCGTCATCGCCCAGCTCACGTAGCCGCTGAGATGGGCGCGCAGCCATGAGTCTCCGGTCGCCACGCTGCAGTCGTGCATGTCGTTGCACAGATCGGGGATCACGAACGACACAGTCGGGAGCCGACTGAAGTCGGCCGCCGGGAAGCTGGTGAACGGCCGGCTCACCGAGGCCGGGATGTCGCGGAAGTCCGCCCACGGCACGTGTTTCCGCGCGTAGTTGCCTGCGCTGCACACTGGCGAGCCCGCCGCCGGCAGTCCCTGGGCGTAGCCTGCGAATGTCTTGCCAGCGGCGAGCAGACCCGATGCGAGATTCGGCGCCGTGAACGTCACCGGACAGGCGTCGCTCGTGACCCCCTGCGTGCTGCCAGAGAATAGCGCAAGGTAGTTCGGCTCGCTCGGGTGCGTGATGGCGTAGGAGTGGGTGAACAAGGCGCCGCGCCGAGCGAGCCCGTTCAGGAATGGCGCGTCCGAGCTGCCGATGACTTGCTGGTATGCATGGTTTTCCATGACCACTACCACGACGTGCGCTGGCTGCGGCACGCTGGCGGCCTGTCCGGTACCGGCCGCCGGCGAAGGCGGACTGGCGCTGGCGGGCGACGCGCTCGAACCGGCCGCCGCACCCTGCGGTGGCGCCGACGACGCGCAGCCGGCCATGCCGATAGCCAGAAGCGCTCCTGACGTAGCTACGAGGGCAAACGGTCTCATGCGCCTAGTCTGGCTGGTGCTCGCGGTGGCGACACCCGCGGCCAGCCTGGTCGGCCGCGACGGGTCCTGATTCCGGCCAACTGAAGTCGGGCCCTCGACGTCGTCCCGGTACACAGCCGCCATGTCGATACAGTCCTGCGCGGCCGGCTGGCGATCCGCGCGGCGGTCAGGTCGTGGACGGTGCCGGGCAGCGGCTCGGGCATCGCAAGATCCCTTAGTGCAGTTCGCACTGCGGCGGAATTTGCCGGCGGCGGCGGTGGGTCGCTCGCTCGTGCGCGGCTATATCACCGACCCGGCTGGCCCGGCCGGGCTGCGGTTCACCGACGGCCTGCCGGAGCCCAATCCGGCTGATAACAAAGCGATTGTGGAGGTCAAGGCCTTCGCAATCAATCACGACGAGGCCAATCTGATTGCCCGCCGCCCCAATGGCTGGCGCCCCGGCCAGGACGTGGCGGGAGTAGTGATCAAGGCTGCGGCCAGCGGTGCGGGCCCGGCGGCTGGTGATCGGGTCGTCTGCTACCTCGATGGCGAGGGCTGGGCCGAGCGTATTGCGGTCCCGGTTCATCGCATGGCGGTTCTCGGGGATCGGGTGTCGTTTGAACAGGCCGCCACGTTGCCGATCGCGGGCATCACGGCGCTGCGGGCGCTACGTGTCGGCGGGGCGGTGCTCGGCCGGAAGGTGCTGGTGACCGGAGCGACCGGTGGCGTCGGGCAGTTCGCCGTGCAGTTGGCCGTGGCGGCCGGAGCCACGGTGACGGCCCAAGTCAGCCGCCCCGAGCGGGTGGATCTGGTCCGTCGGCTCGGCGCATGCGAGGTTGTGACGTCGCTGGCGGAGGAGTCTTGTGGGCCATTCCACCTGGTGCTTGATGGTGTCGGCGGCGAAATCACCGCTCAGGCGATCCGGCATATCGCGCCGCGCGGGCACCTGGCCTGGTACGGCAACCTGGGCCGCGGCGGCATCGAGCTCAAGCTTGCCGATTTCTATGCCCAAGGCTGGAATGCTCACCTTGTTGGCTTCATCAGCCCTGACCCGGAGGAGACTCTCGGCGAGGACATGGCCATCTTGGCCCCGCTTGGTGGCGGACGGCCAACTGGCTCCGCACATCGGCCTCACCCTCGGCTGGGAAGAAACGCCACGCGCATTCGCGGCGCTGGCCGATCGCATGTTGCGCGGTAAGGCAATACTGACGAGGTAAGCGGGAGCGCCTGGCGGATGGATTGCGCTCTGCTGGCCGTGCGGCCTTTCTCCGCCGGCCGGTCGGCGTCGGGTCGCGGCCCGGCTCGCCCGGGTGTCCCGTAAGGGCTGATCGCCGTACCAGTCGCCTGCGGCTCAGGCCAGGACCGCGCCGCCGTCGACGGTGACTATCGATCCGGTGGCGAAGGGCTGAGTGAGACAGAACAGGTAGGCCTGCGCGATGTCCTCGACTTCACCCACCCGCCCGGCTGGGATGGCGGCGGCGGTGTCGCGGTACAACTGCTCGCGGCCGGCCGGGGTCATCGAGGCCCACAGCGGCGACCGCACGACACCGGGGGACACGGCGTTGACCCGGATCGGTGCGAGCTCAACGGCGAGCGCCCGGGTCAGCGACTCGACGGCCCCGCAGATGCTTGCCGCGATCGACCAGCCCGGTCCTGGGCGGTGGCCTGCGATACCGGTCGTCAAGGTGATCGAGCCGCCCGGCCCCATGTGCGGTATCGCCAGGTGGACCGCCCACAGCGCACCGAAGTAGCGCAAGGTGAAGAAGTCCCTGGCCTTCTCCAGATCCAGCGTGTCCACGCTCATCAGCGCCAGCGGTTCTCCCGCGGTGAACACCAGATGGTCGATGCTGCCCAGGTCCTGGAACAGGCAGCCCATCTGAGCTGGATCGGTCAGGTCAGCTGCCCTCCCATGGGTGCCCGGTGGCATTTCCGCCAGGGCTCGGTCAAGGCTGGCTTGACGGCGGGAAACGACGATGACCTGGGCGCCGCCGTCGGCTGCGGCTTTCGCGGTCGCCAACCCGATGCCGGAACTGCCGCCCAAGACAACGACGCGCTGTTCGTGAAGATCCATGATGAGGGCCTTCCTGAGGGTGGTTCTCGTGACTCCACGGTGCGCTGCCGACGGGCACAGCGTCCAAGACCTGTTTCCGCGCCTGTCATACCCTGAGAGCATCAGAGGGGGCATAGCCATGGCCGACGTCGACCTCCGTAAGCTGCGCTACTTCGTGGCCGTGGCCGAGCAGATGCACTTCGGCCGCGCTGCTGAAGCCCTGCACATCGCGCAGCCTGTGCTGTCCCGCCAGATCAAGGCTCTGGAACAGGAGCTGAAGGTGCAGCTGTTCGCGCGGGACAAGCGAGCGACCGAGCTGACCCAGGCCGGCCGGCAGCTCCTCGCCGATGCCAGGCCTCTACTGGCCAACGCGGACGCGCTGCGCCGCCGGGCCGCCCGCGCCGCCCGCGGCCAGGGCACCTTCACGATCGGGTTCATGCCGGGACTCATCGTGAGCGGTGCCGTCCGCGCCATGGAGGGGCGCCATCCGCAGCTGACCGTGACCGTGTTGCGCACCAGCTGGGACGACCAGACCGAGGTCATCCGTGACGGCCGGGCCGACGTTAGCTACGTCCGCCTTCCTGCCGATCAGCGCGGCCTGCAGATCCAACCGCTCCTGACCGAGCCGCGGGTGGCCGCGCTACCCGACGATCACCGTCTGGCCGGCAAGACCACCATCGGCATCGCCGACCTAGCCGACGAGCACCTGCTCCAAGATCCCGCGGCCGTCCCTGAATGGCGCGACATCGCCACAGAGCTTCGTACTCGCCGCCGGCGTAGTGCGCCCATCTTCCGCACCGTCGAGGAAAAACTCGAACACGTCGCCGCGGGCCACGGCGTCGTCCTCCTGCCCCTGTCGACCGCGGCCTTCTACACCCGCCCCGGCGTCAGCTACAGCCAGATCAGCGATATCCCGCCCAACCAGGTCTGCCTGGCCTGGGACGCCGCCCGCCGCAGCCCGCTCATCCAGGACTTCGCCGCCATCGCCGTCGATTACCTTCCGGTTGGCAGTCGCTCGTAGCCACATCGCTGACCGGCCATCAGCGAAGAGCGCCTCCCAGAAGACAGTAGCCACCAGTACAGCCACCGCTTGGCGACAGCGCCGAGGGCGCTCGCGTGGCGTGACGACAATGCGCAGAGCTGGCGGAAGAGCCATGGACCTGCGCCGATCAACCATCGGACCACGGTCAGCGGGCTGATCAACGAAGTCCGCAGAGCCGCATAACGACAGCGGAAACCTAGCCAAGCGAGAATATGCGGGTTATGGCACCCCGCAACTCAGGTGGGGAGACGACAAATCAATCCCTCTGCTGGATAGAAGGCACCCTCAGGATTGGCTGACGCCAGATTCCTGAGGGTGCCCGCAGTGCGTCTCCAGGATTGCTAGCGAGCAACCCCTGGAGGCGTCTGACGATAAGTGAACATCGCGAGCACCTCCTTCCTGATACAGAGGACATATCTTGCCGCGGCGCGCCCACTGTAGGACTGCACGCCGAGATGCGGCAACGCATTTACCGGTGGCCAAGATCGTCAGGTGCTCGCCGGTCACGTCAGGTTGGCCGTGCTACGTCATGGTAAGTACCAGCGCATAGCGGGCGTAGATCGCGGGAGTGGCGAAACCGACGACTCTCCCCCGCTTGCAGGCCGGACGGGTACCTCCCCGTGATGAACGTCGCTGCTCGCGCGCAAAACTGCCCGCCGATCTGCGCGACAGGCGGCTCAACGCAGCTAATCAGCCGGGCACGCCGAGCAGGTCGATCTGTGCGCTGACGTCGTCCGGATCTGTTTGATATGCGAGGTGATCGCGAGGCGCCGAGACCAAGAACACTGCGCCTCGATCACCTGCATGATCAGGCATTATGTGGCCCGCAGGGCGCAGGTGACCGAACGTCACCCACATAATGCCGAATAGCGGGCGTTGACTTCGCGCATGGTCATGCGGCTGTTCGCATGCCTACTCGTGCGTGAGCCCGCGAATAGCTGGACACGCGCAGATCACGCGGTTCTGGGTGGTGCGCCGGCTTTCAGGCCTGGGTACTCGGTGGTCGCCTTGCGTGTGCGCTATGGTCGCGCAGTGCGCCCGAGGAAGGCGGCGAGCCGGTCGCTGGGGCCGGCGGTGGCTTCGGCGGTGGCAGGTGCCGCGAACAGGGGGTGCCGGCCGGTGCGGGGGACCAGCACGGGGGCTATCACCAGCAGGCCGGTGGCGAGGGCGCGCGGGATCGGCTGGCGCTGCCCGCACGCCCGGGATATGTCCCACCCGTGGACTGCGATCTCGAGGGCGGCCGCGGCGGCCATGACGCCGGCCGCGAGCGGGCAGCCGGCGATCTCGATGACCTGGCGGTGGCGGCCGGGGCCGGTCCAGGCGTCCAGCAACTGGCAGGCGCGATCGCGAAACGCCCGGGCGGGGTCAGCCACCAGGTCGCCGTCCTCGGCGGCGGGGTCCAGGCCAACGCGTCCGGCTTCGATGCCCTCACCGAACGCGGCCAGGGATTCGCTGGCGTGCCTGAGCAGCATCCGGAGGTCCCATTCCGGGCATGGCGTGGGGCGCGACAGCAGCTCCGGCGTGACGGCCAGGACCGCGCCGAGGGCGTAGCCGATCGAAGGTTCAAGCAGCTTGGCACCGTCAGCCGGCCATGCTGTCGGGGCAGCCGGGGTCATCGGCCCGGTACCAGCGCGGCGGCAGCGGGGGCGGCCTTCGGCAGGCCGAACGTCGCGAACAGGCCCGGGTCGTTGAACGAGGTGACCCGTGTGACGTGCGATGCGGTGGTGGTGAGCACGCATATCGAGTGTGCGCGGTATATGCCGTCGCTGCCGCGCAGGTAGGCCGCTAGCGCGGGCTGCCCGTTGGCGGCTGTGGGGATCATCTGGAAGCGGCCGGGTTCGGTGAGGACCCGGGACCGCAGGAAGCGCCCGATCAGCTCACGGCCGGTGAACCAGGTCGGCTCCGGCGGCATCTCGAACACGGCGTCCTCGCGCAGCAGTTGCATGACCGCGGTGATGTCGGCGTTCTGGAACGCCGCGGCGTACCGCTCGAGGAGGTCGCGGTCGGCTGGGTCGGCGGGCTCGTGAATCTGGTCCTGGTCGGGGGCCGCTTGCTCGAGCCGCGCCCGGGCGCGCTGTAGCATGCCGTTCACCGCGGCGGTTGTGGTGCCGAGCAGGTCAGCCACCTCCGCTGCCCGCCAGCCCAGCACGTCGCGCAGGATCAGCACGGCGCGCTGCCGGGCGGGCAGGTACTGCAAGGCGGCGATGAGGGCCAGCCGCATGCTCTGCCGCGACGCGACGATCTCGGCTGGATCAGCGGGCCCGGCGCTGACCAGCGCGTCGGGAACGGGTTCCAGCCATGGAACCTCCGGCCGTGCTGCGGCCAGCGGGGTTTCCGGGTGCTCGCTCGGGTCGCCCAGGCCGGATGGCAATGGCCGGCGGCTGGCGTTCTCCAGCGCGCGCAGGCAGGCGTTGGTCGCGATCCGGTACAGCCAGGTCCGCAGCGATGCCCGCCCCTCGAATTCGCCGTAGGACCGCCAGGCACGGATCATCGTCTCCTGCACCTGGTCTTCGGCATCGTGCACCGAGCCCAGCATGCGGTAGCAGTGCGCCAGCAACTCAGGCCGGAACGGGTCGGTGAGCCGCGCGAAATCCTCGCTGACTGCCATTGCTGCTCCCTCCGGGCTGACGTGCGCCGTCACTGCTACAGATCCGGCCCGGCCACGAAACTAACCGGCCGGCGGCGAACTATCTGCCCGCGGGTTTACCGGTCAGTTTCCGGTGCGTCCCGGATCGGTAGAGGTGAACGCGGCTTAGGCGCCGCCTCACACACATCAGGGAGCCCGCATGTCAAGGCAGCAACTTTCCGGCGAGATCGCCGACCAGGACGGTCAGGGTTTGAATCAGGTCCGTCGCTGGCGTGCGTTCGCGGTGCTGGCTGTTTCGTTCTTCATGACGGTCGCGGACCTTGCGATCGTCAACGTCGCGTTGCCGACCATCGGCCGCAAGCTGCACATGCCGGAATCGGC
>DASXIA010000533.1:0-2623 GCA_036488155.1 Streptosporangiaceae bacterium
GACCGTGCCGCCCTTCGCCCAGTGGCAGTCGATGCCCTCCGCCGCGGTAACGCTGCCAACCTCATCCACGGTCGCGTGCATGGCGCGCTGCATCGCGATGGCCCTGTCCCGGTCGCTCATCCGGGCAAGCTTCGCCAGCGATGCCGGGAACAGAGCCGAGCACCATCCGCCGTTCCGGCCCGACGCGCCGTACCCGGCGATCTCCCGCTCGCAGACCACGACCCGCATCGTCGGGTCGCGCCGGGCCAGGTAATAAGCGGTCCACAAGCCAGTGAAGCCAGCCCCGACGATCGCTACGTCCGCGTCCAGATCACCAGACAGCGGATCGCCAGGCTTCAGGGCTTCCGGCACGGTGTCGTGCCAGAACGACAGTGTCCGGTACTGATCAGATATGGCCATGCGGTACATCGTGGCAGGCGGCGAGCACGGTGTCGTGATCGGGCATGCTGGTGGCATGGTCACAGACTCCTCCGCCAGCAAAGCGCTGCCTGCGCCGCGCAATCCGCACCGGCCGTACCGGATCTGCGTCGTCTGCCTCGGCAATATCTGCCGCTCCCCGATGGCCGAGGTCATCCTGCGGGACGAGCTGGCGGCAGCCGGGCTAGCTGGAAAAGTGGAGGTCGACAGCGCGGGCACCGGCGACTGGCACTTGGGCGAGAAGATGGATCCGGGGGCGAGGGCTGAGCTATCCCGTCGCGGCTACGACGGATCCGGACACCAGGCTCGGCAGATCCAGCCGTCCTGGCTGACCGACTACGACCTGGTGCTCGCTATGGACCGCAGCAACCTGGCGAGCCTGCGCCGGATGGCGGACGGCGACCGCGAACTGGCCGGCCGCATCAGGCTGATGCGCTCCTTTGACCCGGATGCCGCCGAGCAAGCCGAAGTTCCGGACCCTTACAACGGCGGCCCGGAAGAGTACGCGCAGGTATTCGACCTAGTCGAGCCTGCAGCGCGGAACCTGGCCAGCCAGCTCGCAGCGCTGCGGTAGGGCGCTGAGTCGTGGACCGGGCAACCCGCACCCGGCTCGAGCGACTGATCGGCTCCGGCTTGCTGGCGGCACAAAGCATCGGCGGCGGGCATGGTGTCCGGCACTACCGGCTGTCCCTGGCCGACGGCCGCTCGGCGTTTGCCAAAATCCAAGATCAAGATCCTTCCGGGAACGACCGCGACGGCTTCGCAGCCGAGGCGCACAGCCTCTGTTGGCTCGGCGAAGCCGGAGCGCTTCCGGTGCCAGCGGTGCTTGCCAGGGACCCGGTGTGCCTGGTCACGGGGTGGATCGACACCGGGCGGCCGACGCCGGCCGCCGCAGCAACCTTCGGCCGCGAACTCGCCCGCCTGCACGCTACTGGCGCTGCTAGCTTCGGAGCGCCGTGGCGCGGTGTGATCGCTGGCCTGCCGCTGCCGAACGACGAGGCTGACAGCTGGCCGGACTGGTACGCGGCGAACCGGCTGCTGCCGTATGCCCGCATCGCCAGCGACGCAGGGACACTTGGCCCGGCCGACACCAGGCTGATCGAGGCGGCCGCTGCCCGGTCGGCCGACCTGGCCGGCCCGCCAGAGCCCCCCAGCCGCATTCACGGTGACTGCTGGTCCGGGAACGTGCTGTGGTCCGGGGGGCGCGGCTGGCTCATTGATCCCGCCGCGCACGGTGGCCACCGGGAGACCGATCTGGCGATGCTGGCACTCTTCGGGGCGCCGTTCCTGGATCAGATCCTGGCGGCTTACGCCGAGACAGCTCCGCTGGCCGATGGCTGGCAAACAAGGATCCCGCTGCACCAGTTGCATCCGCTGCTGGTGCACGTTTGTCTGTTCGGCGGCTCGTACCGGGACGCTGCCGTTGGCGCAGCACGCGCTGTGCTAGCTAGGTGAGGGGCTAGCTACGTGAGGGGCTAGGCACCTGAGGGGCTAGCTCCCTGAGCGGCTAGCCACCTAGCTCAGCCCTCGCGCTCGCGGTGTAGGCGGTACTGGTACTGCCGGTGCCGTTCTCGGCCGCACCAGTCTCCGCGGCGATGTCGTCCGCCTCGCCGTCGAAGTCATTCTCCGCGCTATGCATGGCCTCGGGAGACAACGGCAGTGCGATGCAGAACGTCGCGCCCTCGCCCGCCTGCGACCGGACCCAGGCGGCGCCGCCGTGTGCTGCGACTAGCGCAGCGACGATGGCGAGCCCGAGGCCGGTCCCGCCGGTGGTGCGTGCCGGATCGGCCCGGTAAAACCGCTCGAATACGTGCCCGGCCTGCTCGCTCGTCAGTCCGGGACCGTGATCGGCTACCTCGAGCACCGCGGCCGGCCCGCCCGGAACTCGTTCTTCCGGAAGCCGTCCGGCCTGTGAGCTGAGCGCTGTCGCTTCCGGCGGTGGCGGGACATGTTCGGCGTCCCAGCGAACGGGGTCGTCAGCAGAGTCGGCGTCGGCGCCAAGGCCGCCCTCGCCCCCCAAATCCGGCCGCGCGACTGCGGTGGCCGCCGCCGCCTCGTCCAAGTTGCCGGATCTGATCAGCACGTCGATTGGCGTTCCGTCCGGCGTGTGCGTCAGCGCGTTGCTCATCAGGTTGCCGATGACCTGCCGCAACCGGACCTCGTCGCCGATGACTAGCAGCGCCTGGCCGGAGTTGACGGTCAGGTT
>DASXIA010000550.1:0-15984 GCA_036488155.1 Streptosporangiaceae bacterium
CCAGGGACTGACCGACGTCATACAAGAACTGCGGGAGATCGCCCGCGGCCTGCACCCGGCTGTCCTGGAGAAGCGCGGTCTCGCGCCCGCGCTGCGGGAGCTGGGCAGGCGCGGAAGCATGCCCGTCAAGCTCGACGTGCAGGTCAGCGGCCGGCTACCTGAGCGTGTCGAGGTCGCCGCCTACTACGTAGTGTCCGAAGCGCTGACGAACGGCGCCAAGCACTCCCGGGCCTCTGTGGTTAACGTCGAGGCCTGCGTGGCCGGCGACGCGCTGCGCCTGGTCGTGACCGACGACGGGGTGGGCGGAGCAGATCCGTCTCGCGGTTCGGGGCTTGTCGGCCTGAGCGATCGCGTCGAGGCGGCCGGCGGCCAGTTCGAGATCAACAGCCCGCCTGGCGCAGGAACCTCGCTCATGGCCACGATCCCGCTCCGGCAGGCCTGACCGTTGCTCTAGCGCCGCCGGCCTCCGCCTGACAGCGGCGCGAAACTGCGGCACTAGTACTCCAGCCGTAGATCGTGATCTGGCTTTGTAGGCGGGAGTTGCGGCGACTGGAACGGCGCTGGTCTGGGACGCTGGCCGCATGAGTGCTGCCCGGATGGGCTGCCCATATACCGAGTCCTCACTGGCCCTGATGACGCGGCGTTCTGCCACCGGGCAGCGAGGCGATCGCACTCGGGTACCGCTTGCGGCCGGGCTGCCAGTCATCAAGCTGCCTGAGGGCAGGCACAGCGCCGCAAGTCTGGCCAGGGAAGCGAACGTCGACCCGGAGATCCGGCGCCAGACTCCTTGTCACGCATCGAGGCACAAGCCGACCGGGCAGCCCTAGAGGCAGTTGCCAGCCTCGTGGAACGCGACCCGTGAACGGCTATTCCCCCATTGTTCCTCCAGAGCCCCTGTTCCAGCCTCAGAGGACGGGCCAGAGCCCCAGGGCGGCGTGATCAACATGACGTTAGGCCTGGTGGCGGAGGCGGACGGGAATCGAACCCGCCGGCGACGCGGAGCGCCGCCCACTAGTTTTGAAGACCAGGGGGGCCACCAGGCACCCAGACGCCTCCGGGACCAGACCCTACCGCCGCGACAGGACACCACGGCGGGACGGGCCGCCGCGGTGTTGCGCCAGTCGCGCAGCGAATCCGCTCCTGCCCTGGCGGTGAACCGGGCTGAAGGTCAGGCAACGCGTCGCGCTCCGGGCCCCGGTACGGGCGTGACATCTCTGGCCGAGCCCAGCAGGTGGCCCTCGGAGCAGGCAAGCTGCAGGAACACCGGCGCCCCGCAGTCCCGGTGCGTCAGCTCGACGGCCGGACCGCCGGGCGCGGCTGCGTACTTGTCCCCCCAGGCAAGCAGCGCCGCCATCACCGGGAATAGCGCGATTCCCTTCTCGGTCAGCCGGTACTCGTTGCGCGATCGCTGGCCGGCTTCCTGGTATGGCTCCTTGCGCAGGATTCCCTCCGTAACCAGCCGGGCCAGCCGACTGCTCAGCACCTGCCTCGGCGCGCCAGTTCGCCGCTGCATGTCGTCGAACCTCCGGATGCCGTTGAAGGCCTCCCGCAGCACCAGGAACGTCCATTTCTCCCCTACGACTTCCAGCGCCGCAGCGATGTTGCAGTTCGCGGTGTCGTAGTCGATCGCCCAGGGCTTTGCCATATCGCAAGGCTAAGTTCACTTGACAGACTTAGCAAGCCTGCGCAAAGCTGGGTCTATGAAACGAACCCCGGTCGACGTCAGCGGCTTGCTCCGGGAAGGCCACGAGGACGACGCGGCGAGGATTCGCGAGTTTGTCTGCGGCCTGTCGGCCAATTCGCAGTACCTGCGCTTCTTTGCCAGCGTGGCACCGCCGAGCTCTGGCTTGCTGCGCGTGCTCTGCGGCGGCACCGGGGCCGACATCCTCCTGGTTACTGACGAAAGCGGGACTGTCGTCGCGCACGCCATGGCGGCAGATACGGCAGCGTCCGGCGGGCTGGCGACCAATATCGGACTGGTAGTCGCCGACTCCTGGCAGCAGCAAGGGCTCGGCACGCTGCTGCTGAGCACCCTGATCGGCCGGGCCGCGCGCCGGGGCGTGAGCTCACTGGTACTGGACGTGCTGCCGTCCAACGACCGGATGCTCGGCATCATTGCCCGCCGGTGGCCGGACGCGCCACGGCAGCGAACGCGCGACGCAATCATCATCAGTCCCGCGATCACGCCGTGGCAGGCAGCTGGCGGCCACGCCGTGCCTGCTGTCATCAGCCTCGCTCGTGACCACAAGACTCGTCAGTCAGGAGACCTGCGTGCATCAGACCGAGCTGCCGCGTAACCAGCCCGCCCCGGAGGCCGGCGGCCCGACCGCCGTCGTCCTGAACGGGAGCGCGCTGGAGGCCAGTTCGCCGGACGCGAGCGCCCGAGCGCGGAGCTACGCCTGGGACGATCCGGCGATCTCCGCGGCAGCCGCGAGAGAGCAGGACGGCACGGCGTTCCTGCAGGCCATCCTCGACGGCACCCTGCCCGCCCCGCCTATCGCCCGCACGCTGGACTTCGCGCCAGTCAGCGTGGAGCCTGGCACCGTCGTGTTCGAATTCACGCCCGCCGAGTTCCATTACAACCCGATCGGCTCGGTGCATGGCGGCATGATTTCCACGCTGTGCGACTCAGCCTGCGGCTGCGCGGTGCAAAGCTTGCTCCCAGCCGGGACGTACTACACAAGCCTGGATCTCAGCGTGAAATTCTTGCGCCCCGTCAGCGCAGGCGCTGGCCCGCTGACGTGCACCGGCACCGTCACTCACCTGGGCGGCCGCTCCGCACTGGCGGAAGCACGCCTGACCGGCAGCGACGGCAAGCTCTACGCGTTCGCCACGAGCAGCTGCATGATCTTCCGGCCGGCAGCGGGTTAGGCGCTGACCACCATGATCACGAAGAAAGGTCCGCGCCCGATAACGCGGACGTTGTTACCTGATCATGGTCCAGGGCGCCAGATAGCGTGGTGCAAACAGCCGGCCACAGCGGCTACCGTTCGGGCGTGGCTAGCGAAATTGATTCCGTTGCAGCGCACAACCGGGCGGCCTGGGACCGCGAGGTTGACTCGGGCAACGAGTGGACGGTGCCAGTCGGACCCGAGGTGATCGCTGCCGCGAGGGCTGGCACCTGGTCGGTCGTGCTCATCGGCTACGACCCGGTCCCGCGCGACTGGTTCCCGGCCACGCTGGCAGGAGCCGACGTGCTGTGCCTGGCCAGCGGTGGCGGCCAGCAAGGGCCGGTACTCGCGGCAGCCGGCGCGAGGGTGACCGTGCTGGACAACTCGCCACGTCAGCTAGCCCAGGACCGGCTGGTGGCAGATCGCGACAACCTGGAACTGACCACCGTCCTCGGCGACATGCGCGACCTCAGCGCATTCGGGGACGCGAGCCTCGACCTGGTCTTTCACCCGGTCTCCAACGTGTTCTGCCCGGAGATTGAGCCGGTCTGGCGAGAGTGCTTCCGGGTGCTGCGGCCCGGCGGAATCCTGCTCGCCGGTTTCATGAACCCCGACGTCTTCATCTTCGATGCCGACGCTGCCGAGAACCGCGGCGAGATGGTCGTCCGGCACGCGCTGCCATACTCCGACCTGACCCACCTGAGCGAGCAGGAGCGTGCCCGGCTATGGGGCCTGGACGCCCCGGTCGAGTACAGCCACTCGCTGACCGAGCAGATCGGCGGCCAGCTGGCCGCAGGATTCGTCATCACCGCCTTCCGTGAGTGCCCGCACCACGCCGGGCCCACCGCGGACTACCTGCCGGGCTACTTCGCCACCAGGGCAGTCAAGCCTCAGGCGGTCAGGCCGGCGTAGGTCCAGCCTGGTACAGGGCGTCGATGACATCGGCGTACTTCGCGTGCACCACCCTGCGCTTCAGCTTGAAGGTGGGCGTCAGCTCCTCGCTCTCCGCCGTCCACTCGACGGGAAGCAGCTCCCAGTACTTGACCTGCTGCACCCTGGCCAGGTTTGCGTTGGCGTCCGCCACCGCCGCCGCCACCTCGGCGCGAACGAGGTCATTAGCGGCCAGTTCAGCCAGCGAGCTTTGCTCGATGCCCCGCGCCTTGGCCCACGCGGGCGCGACCCCGCCGTCCAGCGTCAGCAGCGCGACCAGGTACGGCCGGCGGTCGCCGTAAGCCAGCGCCTGGCCGATCAGCGGATGCGCGACCAGCAGCGTCTCCACCGCTGCCGGCGAGACGTTCTCCCCGCCCGCGGTGATGATCAGCTCCTTCTTCCGGTCGACCACGCGGACGAATCCGTCCTCGTCGATGGCGCCGATATCGCCGGTATGCAGCCACCCCTCGGCGTCGATCAGGTCGGCCGTCTGCTCGGGCAGGTTGAGGTAACCAGGAGTGCTCAGCGGACCGCGAGCGAGAATCTCGCCATCGTCGGCGATCCGGACTTCAATGCCGGGAACGGGCCGTCCCACCGTGCCGAGTCTGAAAGCGCCCGGCGTGTTCGTGGTAAACGCCCCGGTGGTCTCGCTCATGCCGTACACGTCCATGATCCGCACGCCAAGCCCACCGAAGAACGCGCCCACTTCCGGCGGAAGCGGTGCAGCGCCGCTGACCACGATCTCCGCCTCACCGAGGCCGAGCAGCGACCTGATCGGGCGCAGCACCTGCTCATCGGCTGCCGCGAACTGCTCAGCCAGCTCGGGCGAGGTGCTCTCGCCATACTGGCAGCTGCGCACGTAGGCCAGGCCGGTCTCGAACGCAGCGGCGACCGCAGCTTTACGGTCCGCGTCCTGCTCGCCGGCCAGCAGGCCCTGGATTCCGGCCATGACTTTCTCGAAGATCCGCGGCACCCCGAAGAATGCCGTCGGCTTGACCTCGCCCATCGTGCCGATGAGCTGGGTTGCGGCGTCGTGGCAGAAATGCGTGTGGGTGGCATTGCAGATCGCCAGGTACAACGTGAACATCCGCTCCGCGATGTGCGCCAGCGGGAGGTAGGAGACCCAGCGCACGTGCATGCGGCTGAGGTCGGCTGCCCGGCCGGCTTCCACTTCGTACAGCACGTTCGCGTGGGTGATGATGACGCCCTTGGGATTCCCGGTCGTGCCCGAGGTGTACAGCAGCGTGACCGGGTCGTCCGGCTTGATCGCGGCAACCCGGCTGGTAACCAGACCGGGATCCGCCGCAAGCCGCTCCGCGCCGAGAGCGGCGAACTCCGGCCAGCTCAGGTACGGCGCATGCGACGGGCAGGCGGCAGCGTCCCGGACGATAACCGTGCGGAGCGACGGCAGCTGCGCCAGCACCTGCTGCCAGCGCGCCACCTCGCTGGCGCCATCGATGACTGCGATCTTGGCGTCGCAGTTGCCCGCCATGAAGGCAATCTGCTCAGCGGCGAGGGTCGCATAGAACGTCACCGGCACACCGCCGGCGTGCAGGACACCGAAGTCCGCGAGAACGTGCTCGAGCCGGTTCGGCAGCATGAGCGCCACCTTCTCGCCGGGCTGCAATCCGAGTTCGGTGAACGCGGCGGCAAGCTGCAATGCTCGCTCCCGCGTCTGCGCCCAGCTGATCGTCTGCCATGCGCCCGGCGCATCCCGGTCGGAGTAGGCGGGCATGTCGCCGTAGCGCTCCGCCGTGCTGGCCAGGGCGTCGCACAGCGTCTGCCCGGCCGCCTGGCGCAACAGGGCTTCCCGTTGCGAGGCAATCTCGGCCGGCACCTGCGTACTGGTCACAGCACGCCTCCATCCTTCGTCGCGGCGCGCCAGCCAGCATCGACCCGGCGCGGACTCATACCGCATGGCACCATGCACGCGCGCGGTTCGCAAGACCAGCGGAGATTACAGTTCTGGTTATGACGATCCAGGCTCCGGTCCGGCTCACCCAGTACGCGCACGGCGGCGGCTGCGCCTGCAAGATCCCGCCCGGCGAGCTAGAGGAAGCGGTAGCCAGGCTCATTCCGGCACGCAAGCCCGACGCCATGCTCATCGGCGTAGAGCACGGCGATGACGCAGCCGTGATCCGGATCGCCCCGGACCGCGCGGTAGTCGCCACCGCGGACTTCTTCACTCCGGTGGTCGACGACGCTTACACCTTCGGCCAGATCGCGGCGACGAACGCGCTCTCAGACGTCTACGCGGTCGGAGGCGAGCCGCTGGTCGCGCTCAACCTGCTCGGCTGGCCGCGGGAGGTGCTGAGCACCGACCTGGCCGCCGAGGTACTGCGCGGCGGCCTGGACGCGGCCACCGCCGCGGGCTGCCACGTGGCAGGCGGGCACAGCATCGACGACCCCGAGCCGAAGTACGGCATGGCGGTCACCGGACTGGCCGACCCAGACCGGCTGCTGCGCATCGATGCCGGGCGGCCCGGACTGCCACTCAGTTTGTCCAAGCCGATCGGCAGCGGCGTGCTGAACTCCCGGCACAAGGCCACCGGCGTGATGTTCCCGGCAGCGATCGACGTGATGACCACGCTGAACGATTCGGCCAGCCGGCAGGCGCTGACGGCCGGCATCCGGTGCGCGACCGACGTGACCGGCTTCGGGCTGCTTGGTCACCTGTTCAAGCTGGCGAGGGCCAGCGGCGTCACCGCCGTCGTGGACAGCGCGGCGGTGCCGCTGATCGAGGGGGCTGCGGAAGCCGTCCGGGACGGCTACGTGCCCGGTGGCAGCCGCCGGAACCTGGACTGGGTAGCGCCGCACAGCGACTTCGGCCGCGCGAGCCAGGAGATGCTGCTCCTGCTCGCCGATGCTCAGACGTCCGGCGGGCTGCTGGTTGCGGGCGAGATTCCGGGCGCGCCAGTCATCGGTGAGCTGGTCGGGCAGGGCCCCAAGGCTCTGATAGTGCGCTAGTGGCTAGCTGCTCCTTGATCGTTGAGACGTGAGCAGTGCGATACGCCCGGCGGTTCAACTTCGATCATGGCGGCTAGTAGCGCAGCGCGCTTGACGGCACGATCCGCACCCCGAGCGGGACCAGCGTGACCGGGATGATCTTGAAGCTGGCCAGGCCCAGCGGGATGCCGATGACGGTCAGGCAGAGCAGCACCCCCGCGATCAGGTGCCCGAGTGCCAGCCACCAGCCGAACAGGATCAGCCACAGGACGTTACCGATCACCGAGGCAATCCCGGCGCCCGGCCGCCGTTCAATGGTCCGGCCGAACGGCCAGAGCACGTACCCCGCGATGCGCCAGGAAGCGATCCCGAACGGGATCGTGATGATCAGAATGAAACAGACAATACCGACTATGACATAGGCGATGGCCATCCACAGGCCTTCAAGCACGACCCAGATGACATTCAGAATCGCAGCAAGCATCTGCAGCCCCCCGTGCGCGTCCCGGCTCGGCAGCGCCGAGCCGTTACCCACGATTCCACGGCGGCCGGTCGCGCGTATTCACTCCGGCCGGGTGATGACGGCACCGGGCAGGCTGGCGGATCGTGTGGAAAGCCGCGTCCGGCCGGCGCGTGGCAGCCGAGCCCGCGCCGGGGCGGCGATGGGACGACGAACCGGGGGGAACAAGTGGGCGTTCCGGATATGGATGTGACCGTCGACCAGGCGACTAGCGACATGCTGCTCGCGCTCGCTATGGGCGAATCCGGCGTTATGGGTGAGGCGATGGAACTGCGCGAGCAGCTGCGAGCGCACACCAACCTGGATGCCAAGACGTTCGCGCTGGTGAAGATCGCCGCGCTGGTGGCTCTTGATGCCGCGCCTGCGTCCTATTTGTTCCAGGTGCAAGGAGCCCTGGATGCCGGGGCGACACCGCGGGAGATTCTTGGCGTGCTGACTGCGGTGGCACCGCAGACTGGCATGGCGCGGGTGGTATCCGCGGCGCCGGAGGTCATGATCTCTCTCGGCCTGGAACTGCCCGCCGGAATGGACTCAGAGAACGCAACCAGTAACGGCGGCATGCGGAGCCGGTGACTGGGGAGCAGGTAACCAGACCCGGCCCGGCACCGGGCCGGAGGCGGGGAGGTACTGCACATGATCGGCCGACCAGCAGTCGTACGGCGGCGCCCGTTGCTTCGAGCCGCCGCGGTCGGCGGCACGTTCGCTGCGGGGCGGGCAATGGGCCGCAGGATGGCGGCGCAAGATGCCGCGCAAGCAGATCAGGGCCAGCGGTTCAGCTCTGCCGGGAGCCAGCAGGCTCAGCAGGCCGGACCGGCGCAGGTCAGCGCGGCCAGCTCAGAGGCGACGATGATGGATCAGCTCAGCCAGCTCAGCATGCTGCACCAGCAGGGCGCTCTCACTGACGACGAGTTCGCCGCGGCGAAGGCTAAGGTGCTCGGCAACTGACCTTGCCGGGGTGGCCGCCCGCCGTCATAAGGGACTCGCTCGCGCTGCGACGCTTACCATGGGGAAGTGGCGGTTTCGGGCGGCGTGGTGCTGGCGGGCGGCCGGTCCTCGCGGATGGGCACGTCCAAGGCGGCGCTTGAGTGGCACAAGTCCACGCTGCTGCGCAGGACGGCCGGCATCGTGGCGCGCGCGGCCGGCGGGCCGGTGGTCGTCGTGCGCGCTCTTGGCCAGCAGCTCCCTGCGCTGCCGTCAGGCATCCTGGTGGTCGACGACCCCCGCGAGGGCAAGGGCCCGGTGCAGGGCATCGCCGCCGGACTCGCGGCCATGCGCGGGCACGCCGATATCGCCTTCGTCAGCTCAACCGACATGCCATTTCTGCACCCGGCCTTCATCCGCCGGGTGCTGCGCGTTCTCGATGAGAGCGAAAGCACGGACGTCGCCCTGCCGGTTGCCCGTGGCTTCAGGCAGCCGCTAGCCGCGGCGTACCGGGTCTCACTCGCGGAGATCGCTGAGCGCCTGGTGAAAGAGGACCGGCTACGGCCGGCTTTTCTGTTCGACGAGTGCGCGGTGCAGGAACTAGACGACGAAGCGCTCCGGAAAGATCCGGTGCTCGCCGCGCTCGACCCTGACCTGGATTCGGTGGTGAACGTCAACACGCCTGCCGACTATCAGGCGGCCCTGGCCCGGCCGGCACCGGAAGTGACCGTCCAGCTTTTCGGGGTCCTCGCCAAGGGCGGCGGCAAGAGCGGCCCGCACGCCGTCCGGGCCGCGACCGTTGGCGCCGCAGCCGGCGCGCTTGGCCTGGTGCTCGACCGGCATGTCACGGCTGCGCTGAACGGCGACCAGATCACCCGGGACGGCGAGACACCGCTCGTGTCGGGTGACACCGTCTTCTTCCTGTCCGCGGACGCCGGCGGCTGACATGCCCGCTGGTGGCTACTTCGGACGGGCGCTTGTGGCGGACGCGGCCACCGGGACTAGTGCGACCCTGCCGCTGGCCGATGAGATCCTGCGCGCCTACATCGGCGGTGCCGGACTCGGCGCCTGGCTGCTGTACCGCCTGGGGACGCCCGGCGCCGGCGCCCTGGATGCCACGGCGCCGCTGGCGTTCGTGTTCTCACCGCTCGTGGGCACGCCGCTGACCACGAGCGCGAAGTTTGCCGTGGTGGCGAAGTCGCCGCTGACCGGGATGCTGACCGACGCGCTGGCCTCCAGCCAGTTCGCGATCGCCGGGAAGCTCACCGGGCACGACGCGATCGTCGTCCGCGGCCGGGCGCCGCAACTGTCCGTCCTGCTCGTCGACGGCGGCGGCACCTCACTGCTCGACGCACGACATCTGGCCGGCCGCACGGCAGCCGAGACTGACAAAGAGCTGCGGGAACAGCTTGGCCGCGGCTGGCGCGTGGCCGCGATCGGGCCGGCCGGAGAGCGTGGCGTCCGGTACGCGACGATCTCGCACGACGGGCGGCACGCAGGCCGGGGCGGCCTGGGCGCGGTCATGGGCGCGAAGAACCTGAAGGCAATCGCGGTCCGCTCGGCGGCGAAGGTCGCCACGGCCGACCCGCGAGGCGTCCTCGCCGCAGCGCGCGACCTGAGGGAGCGGTCGTTCGGGCCGGCCACGGCGAAGTACCGCGAGCTCGGCACGCTCGCCAACCTGCTTGCATTCAATGCGATCGCCACGCTGCCCACCCGCAACTTCCAGGCCGCCACGTTCGACGGAGCCGACCGCCTGGCCGGACAGGCCCCGGAGGAGTCGGTCGAGGGGATGCGCCAGGTCGCGCGCAGCAGCTGCGCGTCCTGCACCATCGGCTGCGAGCACATCTACCGGGTAGGCAGGGGCAAGAAAACGCGCGTCGAGTACGAGAACGTGTTCGCCCTCGGCCCGATGTGCGGAGTGGGCGACCCGGATGCGGTGCTCGCCGCCAGCGCGCGCTGCGACGAGCTTGGCATCGACACGATCTCGGCGGGCGGCACGATCGCGTGGGCGATGGAGTGCGCACAGCGTGGCCTGATCGACGCGCCCTGGCTCCGCTTCGGCGACCCTGCCGCGCTGCTGCGCGCCCTGGACGAGATCGGCACCCGCGGCACGCCGCTCGGCTCTCTGCTCGGTGAAGGATCAAGACAAGCGTCCCGACTGGTCGGGGCTGACTCCGGTTCCTTCGCACCACATGTCAAGGGCCTGGAAATGCCCGGCTACGAGCCTCGCACGCTGCACGCGATGGCGCTGGGTCTGGCGGTGAACACGCGGGGTGCGGATCACAACCGGTCCGGCGCCTATGAGGCGGACCTGTCGGGCGACCTGGACCGGCTGGACGGCGGCGACGCGCATGTGGCGGCGGCGATCGAGACAGAGGACCGGGCCGCGATCATGGACTCTCTGATCCTGTGCAAGTTCCTGCGCGGGGTGTTCACCGACCCGTTCCGGGAGTGGGCAGGGCTGCTGACGTCGGTCACGGGCTGGGATGTCACCGGCGAGGAGCTGCGCGCGACTGCCCGCCGGATCGTGCTGGCCAAACGGGTCTACAACATTCGCGAGGGCTGGCAGCCGTCTGACGACTGGCTGCCTGACCGCCTGCTGAACGAGCCGCTTACCCTGCCATCCGGGCGGGTGGCCACCCTCACCGCGGACCGCCTGCGCGCGATGATCGACGCTTACTACTCGAAGCGCGGGCTTGATCATGACGGGCGCCCAGGTCCAGGGACGACGGTTGCTGACCTGGGCTTGGCCTAGCGCGACTCGCGGGCGGATACTGCCGCTATGGCCATCACAGCCCCCGAAAGCACGCGAACGGTAACCTTCACGATCGACGGACGTGAGGTCACCGCCCCGGAGGGCACCACGATCTGGCAAGCCGCCAGGGCCGCGGGCATCGACATCCCCGTGCTCTGCCACGACGAGCGTTTCGATCCAGTCGGTGTCTGCCGGATGTGCGTCGTCGACGTGGGCGCGCCCGCGTTCGCAGCCTCCTGCGTGCGAGCCTGCGAGAACGGGATGCAGGTGACGACAAGTACGCCGGAACTCGAGCGCAGCCGTGCGATGCTGACGAAGCTGCTGATCAGTGACCAGCCGCCACCCGAGCGCGACCCGAAGCAGACGACGACCGGCGACAACGAACTGCTCGCGCTGGCCGAACGGTTCGGGCTCACCCCGGACGGCACCGCCCTGCCCGAGGCGTCGGGCCGTGGCACCGACCTGTCCAGCCCGGTGATCGCCGTCGACCACGACGCCTGCATCCTGTGCGACCGCTGCGTGCGGGCCTGCGACGACATCCAGGGCAACGACGTGATCGGGCGCAGCGGCAAGGGCTACGACACCCGGATCGCGTTCGACCTGAGCGACCCGATGGGCGCCTCCTCCTGCGTGTCCTGCGGCGAGTGCGTGGCCGCGTGCCCCACCGGCGCGCTGACGAACAAGCCGATCAACAACATCCCGATCCGGCCGCGCAGCGAGCTGGACGCCGTGGACACCGTCTGCCCGTACTGCGGCGTGGGCTGCGCGCTGACCTACTACGTCGACCGCGAGAAGGGCGCGATCGCGTACGCGGAGGGCCGGGAGCAGCCCGGTTCCCAAGGGCGGCTGTGCGTGAAGGGCCGGTACGGCTGGGACTACGCCGCCTCACCACAGCGTCTGGTGGTGCCGCTGATCCGCCGGGAGGAGTCCTACCCGAAGGGTGCGCTGTCCGCCGACGTCCGCGGCGACATGGCGGCCGGCGCCGAGAGCAATGACGACGGGATGACCAGCGACGGCGACCCGAGTCGGAAGCGCAAGGGCGGCAAGCGGGGCCGCAAGCCCGGCGGGCTGGTCGACTACGCCGAGGTGCTGCCGCATTTCCGGGAGGCGACCTGGGAGGAGGCCCTCGACCTCGTCGCGAGGCGGCTGACCGAGATCTATACCGCCGGCGGCCCTGGGGCCATCGCCGGGTTCGGCTCGGCGAAGTGCTCCAACGAGGAGGCCTACCTCTTCCAGAAACTCATCCGCACCGGATTCCACACCAACAACGTGGATCACTGCACGCGGCTTTGCCACGCCTCCAGTGTGTCGGCGCTGTTCGAGGGGATCGGCTCCGGCGCGGTGTCCACCACCTTCGGCGACATCGAGAACGCCGGGGTCGCCATCGTCACCGGCAGCAACTCCACGGCGAACCACCCGGTGGCCTCCAGCTTCTTCAAGCAGGCCCGACGCAACGGCACGACGATCATCTACGTGGACCCGCGCGCCGACAAGATGGCCGACCATGCGGACATCTACTGCCAGCTCAAGCCCGGCACCGACGTCGCGTTCTACAACGGCATCATGCATGAGATCATCCGCCTGGGCCTGACCGACGACGAGTTCATCAGGGCGAGGACTTCCAACTTCGAGGCCCTGAAGAAGACCGTGGCGGACTACCCGCCGGAGCGGGCCGAGCAGATCAGCGGTGTGCCGGCCGACAGCATCAGAAGAGTCGCGCGGGCCTGGGGCGGCGCTAAGGCCGGCATCATCTTCTGGGGCATGGGGATCTCCCAGCACACCACGGGCACAGATAACGCTCGCTGCCTGATCGCGCTGTGCGCGATCACCGGGAACGTCGGCAAGCCGGGCAGCGGCCTGCATCCGCTGCGCGGGCAGAACAACGTGCAGGGCGCCTCGGACATGGGCCTCATCCCGATGTTCTACCCGGACTACAAGAAGGCCGACGATCCCGCCGTGCGGGCCAGGTTTGAGCAGGCTTGGGGCGCTGCGGACCTCGACCCGAACAGGGGCCTGACGGTCACCGAAATCATCGGCTCGGCGCTTAAGGGCGGCGTTCGCGGCATGTACATGCTGGGCGAGAACCCGTTCCTGTCGGATCCGAACATCAACAAGGTCCGCAAGGCCCTGGCCAAGCTCGAGTTCCTGGTCGTGCAGGACATTTTCCTCACCGAGACCGCCGAGTTTGCCGACGTGATCCTGCCGGCGTCCTCCTACCTCGAGAAGGACGGCACCTTCACCAACACCGACCGCCGCGTGCAACTGGGACGCAAGGTGCTGGACAGCCCGGGCCAGGCACGCGTGGACTGGGAGGTCGTGCAGGACATCGCGAACCGGATCGGCCTGGACTGGCACTATGAGACGCCGCGGCAGGTTTTCGACGAGATGGTCACCGTCATCGACAGCTATAAGAACCTCAGTTACGACAACCTCGGCCTGTCCGGCAAGCTGTACCCGAACCCGGATCCCGCCCGCAGCGACGGCACCGTGGTGATGTTCACCGAGAAGTTCAATACGAACGACGGACTGGCCCACCTGGTGCCCGCTGAGTGGCTGCCCGCGAAGGAACTGCCCGACGAGCGATACCCGTATGTGCTGAACACCGGACGGATGCTGGAGCACTGGCACACTGGCTCGATGACGCGCCGGTCTTACGCGCTTGACGCGATCGCGCCCAAGGCGCTCGTATACATCCACCCGGACGACGCCGCAGAACTCGGCCTGGAAGACGGCGACATGGCACGGGTGAGCTCCCGCCGCGGCGCCATCGAGCTGGAGACGAAGGTCTCTCACCGGGAGGCCAGGGGCAACTGCTTTATCCCGTTCCATTTCCGGGAGGCGGCCGCGAACCTGCTGACGATCGACGAGATCGACCCGTTCGGGAAGATCCCCGAGTTCAAGTTCTGCGCCGTCCGGATCGAGCGGGCCGATGGCTGAGGCCCCGGCCCGCGTCCCCGGCGTCGAGGCCAGGGCGGGCAAGTTTCCCGGCCCGAGCCTGATCCCGGCTCTGAACGCCATCCAGGAGCGAGCCGGCTGGTTGCCCCGCGAGGAGCTGGTCGCGCTGTCCCGCGACGTGCGCCGGCCCCTGTACGAGATCGAGGGGCTCGTCTCGTTCTACCCGCACTTTCGTACCGAGCCGCCGAAGAAGACCGAGATCCGCGTCTGCCATGACCTGTCCTGCTGGCTGCGCGGCGCCGAGGCGCGCATCGACGCGATCAGGGAACGGTACGGCGCAGACGCGGACGTTGAGATCGTCGAAGGATCCTGCCTCGGCCGGTGCGATATCGCCCCGGCATCCACCGTCAACGACCAGCCGCTGACACTCGAGGCGATCGGGCAAGATCCTCGCGAACAGGCCGGCGTGACTTCGCGGCCGGCCGCTGGCTCACCCGTGCGGTGGCCCAATGACCCGTATCCCGCTGCGAGCGACAGATACGCCGTCGTGCGCGACGCGCTCGCGGGCCGGCTGACTACCGCGGCGATCATAACCGCGCTCACGGACGCGGGCCTGCGCGGGATGGGCGGCGCTGGCTTCCCGGCTGGTCGCAAGTGGAACCTGGTCGCGGCGCAAGACTCGACGCCGAAGTACGTGATCTGCAACGCCGACGAGTCCGAGCCGGGCACGTTCAAGGACCGGGAAATCCTTGCAACGGAGCCGCATCTGGTCCTGGAGGGCATGCTGCTCGGCATGCTCGCGGTCGGCGCCGAGGAAGGCTGGGTGTTTATCCGGCACGAGTACGGCCCGGAAGAGCAGGTCATCCGCCGCGAGATCGAGAACCTGCGCGAGGCCGGGATGATCGGCCCGGATGCGGCAGGCTCCGGCAGGCGGCTGAACGTCGAGGTGTTCACCTCACCGGGCGGCTACATCCTGGGAGAGGAGTCAGCGCTCATTGAGTGCATGGAAGGGCACCGCGGCGAGCCGAGGAACAAGCCGCCGTTCCCCGGTACCTACGGCCTGCACGGTAAACCGACCCTGATGAATTCGGTCGAGACGTTCGCGCACGTCCCGGTCATCGCACGCAACGGCGCGGCCTGGTGGCACGCCCAGGGCAAGGGCGACCATGCCGGGCTGAAGTTTTTCGCCGTATCCGGCCATGTGGCGCGCCCGGGCGTGTACTGCGTCCCGATGGGTACCACCGCCCGCGAACTGCTCGAGGAGGCCGGCGGCGTCGACGGCGGCAGGCCGCTTGGCGCAATCCAGCCGGGCGGCGCGTCGTCCAACTTCATCGGGCCGGACAAGCTTGATGTCGAGCTGGACTTCGGCACGCTGCAGGCAATCGGGTCAATGCTCGGCTCCGGCGCGATAGTCGTGATGGCCGAGGGCACCGACCTGCTCGCCGCCGCGGTCAACGTCCTGCGGTTCTTCCGCGACGAGTCGTGCGGCAAGTGCGTGCCCTGCCGGGTCGGCTCCACAAAGGCGCACGTCATTCTCGACGACCTGCTGATGACCGGCGGCGGCCCCGCCGACGTGAACGGTGAGGTGCGCGACCTCGCCGAGGTGATGCGCCGTACCTCGATCTGCGGGCTCGGCCAGGTCGCGCTCGGCCCGGTGATGAGCGTGCTGCGGCTCGCGGAGGAGGACCTCGCCGGGGGCCATGGCTGACGCGATCGGGCGGGAGTTCTTCACCACCCGGACGGTCGCCGACGCCCTGGCCGGCTTCCGTCCCCGGCGGCGTACCGGTACCGAGGCCGTGCCGGTGGCCGCGGCACTGCGGCGGGTGCCGGCGACGCCGATCACCACGCCGCACTCGCTGCCCGGGTTCGCCCGATCCACCGTCGACGGCTTTGCCGTCCGCGCTGCGGACACTTACGGCGTGTCCGAGGGCCTCCCCGGCTACCTCACCGTCATCGGCGCCGTACGCATGGGGTCTGAGCCTGATACGGCTGTCACGCCCGGCACAGCCGTCGCCATGCCGACCGGAGCCGTCATCCCGCCCGGCGCGGACGCGGTCGTGATGGTCGAGTACACCGCCGAGGCGATGCCCGGCACGATCGAGGTGGTCCGCCCGGTCGCGCCTGGC